>NZ_JBELOK010000007.1:0-196338 GCF_040276085.1 Castellaniella sp. FW104-7C03 | reverse complement strand
AGGGGAAAACTTGTTGTTCTTGCTCATGGCTCCATTCTCTCAAGAAATGAAGCCTCCTCAAAACCCGGTGTGATTCAATGTCTGCCTTGATATTATAAAATAGCAAGTCTGCATGGGTCCGTTTGCTTAGTGCGTGGTTCACGCCCTCCAAAAGCAATCTGAACATGTGCGCGTCTGAAGGTCGTAGGTTTCGCCTCGCATTGATTCGCACAATATGAAGTTTTGGGAACTCCAAAAGAAGCAAGGCCTGAACTGTCTCTGCACAGGTCGTTTTGCCCATACGAGGGCTCGCGTAAAGGTATACACCTGTTCGCTTCATCCATACGCGCTCACGGATGATGGCATACGTCCGCTCCAGCATGGGGGTTGGCAATCGATAGTTTTTTTCTAAAATTGGATGAGAATTGAGAAGAGCTGCTCGCTGCTCTGTCGTGAGTTGATTGACCATTTTCTTATCCAGCATGGTCCTCTCCTATCGCCGATTTTTAACTAACCGCAATATTGGAGCGTCCGTGTCCATCAATGATCGGCGCTGCTTGCTCGTTGATGAAGCTTTTGGGGCGACTATAGAGTTTTCTCGGCCTAGTTCTGGTGCAGTCACTATTTTTAACGGGAGATTTGCCTCTTTGGCAATTCGAGTGGCGTCGGTTGCCTGTTTTCTTGGCACTAGACTTGTTGAGCGCTGCTTATGTTGTACTGAAAGATGAGAAAGATAGGCACGTACGGGATCGTCAAACTCAGACACTACAAGAGTGCGCTTGGACATGAGACTGTTAATCGCCTTGCGTGTGCGGCGACTGTGCTTCGAATTTGACCACCTTCCTTTAGCAGTTAGAAAACCTAATTCCGCACCATTTTTTAAAAATGCTTTCACCTGACGCATATCGTCTTCATCAATTTTGATCAGCAATTTTTCACCGATTAAATTGCCAAGCTCGACTAGCACAGGACTGGTGTAATGAACCCGATCAAGCTGAATATAAGGTCTACGACCGTCCTTAACACTTCCACGAACGGTGGCCTCTTCGGTAACCGACAACATGTGCGTTTCCCCTGTCTCTGGCAGCGTACGAAGCATGAAACCTGAGCTCTGATTATCCAGAAAATGCCTGATGTATTCGAATGGCGTAAGAAGGGAAATGCCTTCGCAGGGAGTCACATTATGCTGGGCGATGTATACATCGAGCATTTGCTCCGCTTCCTCGGCTCGAATTTTGTAGCGCAACGCCTTGGCCTCCCCGTCCGGAGCCCTGCCGTTATAAGGATTTGATCCTGTCGTGGAGGGCAGGCGCTTAAAAAGATCATCTGCTATACGCCGAAAGGTGCGCTCTACGTTCGGTCGTCTCTCGAAGTGCCCGGGAGCGCCCCAACTAATGACAAAGCCAAGCTGCTTACGAACACGCTCGTAAACGGCGCGCGATAAATGAGCCAATGCCCCGTCAAACAGAAGCAAGTTCCACACGGCGCCATATGCCTCTGGAATAACACCGCTAGGCAGCCCTCCCCAAAGCGGATAATTAAATGGCAAGGTGAGTGCCTTAGGCTCCCATTTTTTCGTTATAGCATCCCGAATGACCTTCAAAACGTTATCAGAGGTCACTTCACTGCGGTAGACCACGTCATAAGCGATTACAGCCGTCGAAGCCCGGTCAACTGCCGCTATCAGCCACAAACGCTCCAGGAGAACTTCCGTTTCCGTTCCCTCAGGTGTCCGGAAGGCAACGGTAAGATGAGCGTCAATCCTATAGGAGTCTATTTCCACTACATCATAAGGCTCTTCAAAAGTAAGAAATGGAGCATGCCCAGTTCCTACGTTCATATGTGCCTTTGCTGTAGGCCCTTCGCGAGATATAACAGATTTGGTGAAATTTTCATTTATCACATACCTCATATATGCGTAAATCGTACGCAGCCCGAGGTGCTGTGTGGTAAAGGGCCATTCCAACTCAGAAACGCCTTTCGCTTTTACACACTGAATGAAGAGGCGGTGCAGGTCCTTTGCTCGGATCTTGAATTCGGGGATCCGCTTAAGCTTCCTGTCCTGCCTAATGCACTTTACGAGATCATCTTCGATGTCCGGAAATCGCATCAGCAGAGCGCCTAATGCCCCCGATTGCCCACCCTGCTGATGCTGCCGCTTTGCTTTCAATTCTGCATTGCGCTGGTAAGGCCTAGTCCTTATGTAGGGAATTAAGGCTCGGAATCCATAAACAGCACCATCCGGCGCCATCTGTAGACATTTTTGCGCCATTCGCGCGAGGCCGTACCGATTCACTCCTGTCACACGCGTAATTTTCTCGACCGGCTCGTCCGCGAAATATAGCCGCATGGCTTCTTTGCGGGCAATAAACGTTTGTGCCTGTTTGCGAGTCATTCCATCACTATTGACGGTCGGCCAAAGCGCAGTTGGTAGCGACGATGCCAGCATGGATCTTCTTGTCCTCATATCAAGGCCCCTTGACCCGCAGCATCCAAGGTGTGTAATACCCAAAGCCATTGGCAGTGAGGTCTAGCCTGATGTGCCCCTTAATACAAAGGCGAACGATTAAGCCAAGAATAACGGCTGGCTCCTGCTCACATACTTCAGCCTTCGCCAACACCTGCCCTACATCCCCATTGCCTTGCTGTCTAAAGTACTCAAGCAGCAAAAGTGTCTGACGGGTGTATTCTCGATCGCGCAAGGCAGACGCAAAAGCGATGGCTTTGAGCCATCGCAGGCTAGTTTTTACAAAAGGTTGAAGATCTTCATCGGTAAAAACCCGGATATCTGTAGGTGACGCGTTATCGGCCGAGTCCTCATTTTGAAGCTCACGTGCATCGCAGTGCTGCTCAGCCTTCTTCTGCCCGAGCTGATGTCTTACCCACGTACCGCTAGATAACAGAACATCGACGAGGCATAAGCGACTATCCCCACTATTGCCTTCCGACGTAAAAGTGAAGCCGTGCACCTCTGGATCTGTTTCCAGGTAGTGAACCCAATGCACCAGGTGCCTGTCGCTAGGCAACACCCAGTCCTGGCCTGTCTTTACGCTATAGACCACGAAAAGGTTGCTGCTCCTGTGTCCTCGCCCTCGATAAGCTTCGAAAAGGCGTAGGCGCTGAGCATTGCTTGGCGATAGATGTTCGTTGCTCAGACGAACCTCCTTCTTCCGTGCGGAAAGCGGGAAGTTGGAAATAGCGAAGATGCACAAGTGCACATTCGCACCGTGTCGCTCCCTCCCCCCGCAAGTCAACGGGCTTTCACCGAACAGCGCAGGTAAGGGTCATACAAACTCGAAGGATTATTATGCGCCCATCTTGAGCAATCAGCGTATCGAATTTGAGGAAATTACATGGCGGTTAGTACCCGCCCTCATCGCGTTAGTAGTTGTGCACGATATCGACAGTCCAGCATCCATGTGGGGAATTTAGTTCCTTTTCTGCCGTAAAATGAATTAGCACCCAATGATTTGGGAACTAAACTCCCCACCTAAAGACACAGTCAACATTAAGTTATCGCTGTAACCGATTAATTTAACATGTTTTTTATATTATGAAATGTGGGAAGTTTAGTTCAGCGTGCTCAAATTAGGACTCAAGGTAAGATGCTGGTTTACGGTAACTCAGGCTGCCTGCTTTTGCCATGCGCATCAATCCCTCCACCCTGATCGGCATCGTCACCAGCATTTTGCTGCTGGCACTCGTTCTGGCGCTTTCAGCCGACGATCCGCGTCTGTTTATTGATTGGCCGGGGCTTGGCATTGTTCTGCTGGGCACTGCCGCTGCAACCTTCATTGCGTACCCTTTGCGCGAGGTCTTGCGCATTTTCGGATTAATGGGCAGCGTGGTGCGCCACGAAAAACTTCACGCCGAACGCGATCTCGAAGATCTGGTCGAGATCTCCAGAATCTGGATGCAAAGCGATATCCGGGCTGTAGAGAGCGCCCTGGAAAAAGTTTCCAATCCATTTCTGCGCAGCGGCGTGCAACTGGTCATCGATAACGTCCCCGAACAAGACATCATCGATCTACTGCAATGGCGCATGGCCCGCATGAAAGCCAAAGAACAGGCAGAAGCCCAGCTATTCAGGATCATGTCGGGTTTTGCACCTGCCTTTGGGATGGTCGGCACCTTGGTGGGCCTGGTCAACTTGCTGTTTTTGCTGGGTGGCGGCGATATCAGTGCCATTGGACGGCAGATGGCGCTGGCCCTGATGACAACCTTTTACGGTGTGCTCCTGGCCAATCTGGTGTTCAAGCCAATCGCAGTCAAGCTCGAGCGACGCACCGAGCAGCGCCTGGTCCTGATGAACACGATCACGCAAGGCATCTCGATGATGAGTCAAAAGCGCAGCCCGGCGATGATGCGCGAAACACTCAAGGCCTTCGTCGCTGACGTGCAGGACGAAATCAAAGACAGCGCTCCCCGCACACACACCCAATCCTCATGAAATCTGGTCCTGTCGAACTCCAACCCGCCCGCGAGTTCATGCAGCGCATGCAGGAGCTCGAAGCCGAGCTGCAACGTGCACGGAAGGCGGCCCATCGCCACAGAACCAGCCCAGACGCCACAGCACGCTGGGGCCTGGAGCCCAGGCCCGCACCAGAACACGAGGAAGGCTGGTTTCTAACCTACCTGGACATGATGACTTTGCTTCTGGTCGTCATGATCGTCATGCTGGCCTTCTCCGGCGGGCTGGTTGGCGGGCTATCAGCCCCCGGCGCGCCCGGCCGGCCTGCATCGCCCACCCTGACCTCAGTCGCACCTGTCACGGGTAACCACGTCTCTCCCGCACCGGCAGCATTGCCTGATTCTCAGGCCGACACGGCCTCTACAGACATCCCGGCGCCCGACACCACGCTACCCTACCCGGCTGCACCAGAAGCCGCGTTCGAGCAATCGGCATACCCAGACCACGCAACCGCAGTGATCGCTTCCGCTTACCCGACACCGGCCGATCTCGCACCACCACCTAAACCCCAACCCCCGGCAACTCCGGCGCCAGGTCCTGAACCCGCAGCAGCCAGTGCGGTTTCACCCGATACCCCGGCCCCCAACCAACCAGCTACCACGCAGGCACCCACGACACCTGTGGCTGGCAGCACTGCCGCCCAGGCAACCACAGCTCCAAAACCCGCCGTTGCACAAACTACGGACACCCCCAGCCACGCACCAGCCAATCCCCCTCCAGCCAAGCCTGCCGGCCCATCAGAAGGCCAGGCATTGGCTGCCGCCCTACCCCTGGACGAACTCGGCAGCGAAGTCGAGGTTGTGGTCAACCAGCGCTCAGTCAGCCTCCGTATCAATAACGAGATTCTCTTTGGTACCGGACAGGCTGACCTCAGCACCCATGGATCTGATGTCCTCAAGCGCATGGCTGAAGTTCTGGCAAAAGGCGGCTACAACATTGTTGTAGAGGGCCACACAGATTCGATTCCGGTGCGCGGCAACGGGCGATATCCGTCAAACTGGGAGCTCTCGACTGCACGCGCAGGCAGCGTGGTGCGGTATCTGTTGGCCAACGGCGTGGATAAAGCACACCTGAAAGCAGTGGGCTACGCGGATACGCGCCCCATCGCCAGCAACAAGGATACCGAGGGTCGCGCAAAAAACCGCCGGGTTGAACTGGTGATCGAAAAGCCGGCCGCCAATGACAAGCCGCTTGAGCACGAGCAGCCTTAACGCTTAGCCGCCGCAAACTTGGCACACGTCCGGCAGCTTATCCACAGACGCCAAATGCGCACAGAGATCAGATCTGCTCGAAGCGCTCGTAGAGCCTCTCGGTTTGAACCTCTTCGTGGTGCACTTGGTTCACCCGTGCGGCCGGCGGCCCCTGCAGCAGCCAGGACAGCATCTGGTCTACGGCCCCGTGAGGCCCTTGCAGCAGTGCTTCTACGCGGCCGTCGGGCAGATTGCGAACCCAACCTCCCAGTTTCAATGCGTGAGCCTGCCGAACAGCAGCCGCCCGAAAGCCGACCCCTTGAACCTTGCCTTCGATCAGGACAGACAGGGTCTCGATGGAATGGCGCGTATGAAGAGACTTCATGGTGGTGTCAATGGTATCGTTGTAAATTGCAGCCGCCACACAGTGGCGCCTGTGGCTTGCTTAGGCGATATTTTGACACAAGGAGATTTCATGGCAGGTTCTGTCCCTCGCGTTGCTCTGGTTACTGGCGCATCCGCTGGCTTTGGTGCAGCTATCGCACGGCGACTGCTGTCTGAAGGCTATACCGTCATCGGCGCTGCGCGGCGTCTGGACCGCCTGCAAGACCTCCACGCCGAGCTCGGAGAGCGCTTCAGCCCGATGGTCATGGATGTCACCGATCCAGCGTCCGTCGAACAAGGCTACACCTGGATACGCGAACGGTTTGCAGGCCTGGATGTTCTGGTAAACAACGCCGGCCTGGCCCTGGGAGTGGCGCCGGCCCACGAAGCCAAAATGGCCGACTGGGAACGCATGATTGCCACCAATGTTCTGGGCCTGACACGCCTGGTGCATTGCGTTTTGCCGGATATGGTCAAGCGCAATCAGGGACACATCATCAATATCGGTTCTACCGCCGGTAACCACCCCTACCCTGGCGGCAACGTTTACGGCGCCACCAAGGCATTTGTACGCCAGTTAAGCCTGAACCTCAGGGCAGACCTCTGGGGTACCCGTGTCCGGGTCACCAACATCGAGCCCGGCCTGTGCGGTGGCACCGAATTCTCTTTAGTGCGGCTGGGCGATCAGGCACACGCAAAGGCGGTGTATGAAGGCACGGATCCACTGACCGCTGATGATATTGCCGACGCAGTGGCCTGGGTGGCAACTCGCCCCGCACGAGTCAATATCAACACACTCGAGCTCATGCCCGTGTCGCAGGCCTTCGCTGGGATGAAGATACACCGCGAATCCTGATCTTTAAGGTGGCGTCGGCATCCGCCAATGCCACCGGCAACAAAACACCCCAGGCGCGCTAATTTTTCAGCAACATCAGTGTCAGCGACCGTGGCTGGATGATGGTGGAGCCTGTAAAAGGCCTGTCATACGAGGCAATCAGATACAGCGTGGCACCAAACCCCAAAGAAAACAGAATCAGTGCCAGCACCATCGCGCGTCGTTGCAGTGCGTGAAGCTCGCAGATCACGCAAGCAGCTACAAACAACAGCACCAGCACCGCAATCCACTTGGTGGCCACCACTTTCCCACTGGCAACCAGCAAGCGCTGATTGCGGGCTTTTTCGATCTCTTGTGTGTAATGACGTAAATCCATAGCAGCCAGGCGCCAGCCAGTGCGCTCAGGGCCTGCGTCTGCGGCCGCCACATCCACCTGAACCGAGGTTTGTTCCAGGGCGTCAAGCAAGCTCTCCGCCTTGGCGCTAGACTGCCCGTTGCCCATCAAGGGCCACTCTTGCTCGACCACCTCACGGATATAATCGCTGACCAGACCTGTTGCCTGGTCGAGGAGCTCGGGCGGAAGATGTTGTGCCACCCGCAAAGTATCCGACACTGCAATGGCTTCTTGCTCAACAGCGATCCGGCCACGGTTTTCCTGTTGCCAGACATCTGATGCCACAAAGGCAATCACCAGCCCCGCCGGCAGCAAAATACCCGATAACATGGTGTTGACCATGGCGGTGCCACGACGATTGGGCCAAGCCAGGCGAAACAGCCAGATAGCCCCCCAGGACAGGACGGTAATCAGGCCCACGACCATCACACAGAAAATAAACAAAAGACTATCAGGCAACTGATACATGAAGTCGAACATGCGGTCTCCCCAAGCCGGCTGTGGTAGATTCTGAAGCATATTGCTACGGCGCTCAAGATATACCGGCATATTCTGTTTTAGCCTGGCACCGGCGCAGTCACCTTCACGTTTAATCAAGGGATACTGGTACATGCATACCCTTCAGCGCACCCGCTCATCACGATCCTGGCACCTGGGTCTTGTCTTGCCCCTGGCTCTTGCACTGTCTGCGTGCGCCAGCGGGCCACAGGATGGCGCACCATTGATTCCGGCAGAAACAGCCGAAACCACTGCCGCAGACGGACTGTTTGCACAACCCGTGAAATGGTCGGCCAAGCGGCCTGGCTGCACCGGAGAATGTCCAAAGCTGGTGCTCGACTCGCTCGCGTTTCCTGGCCATCCACAGCTCACCACACTGATAGACCACGCTCTGGCGGCCATGACCTGGCTGGACACTCAGCGTCAGGCACCCTACAACACCGTGCAGGCGTATCAAGAATATTTCTGGAAAACAGCAGGCCCCCGTGACGAAACCGACCTGATTGCCAAGCTTCGCTATCGCAATACGCGATTAACCGTAGTTGAGCTCATTGCCGGCCAATATCGCACAGGCATGGCGCACGGCATGACCGGCACCCAGCTGATTAATTGGGACAACCAAAGCAATCAGGTACTGACAATCGACCAACTGCTTGCCCCCGGCGCCCGGCCGGCGTTTGATACCGCATTAAAGCAAGCCCACAGCCGCTGGCTGCAGGCCCACCAAGACGCCGTACAAGACATGGACAGCTTTGCGCGGATGTGGCCGTTTGTGAGCAGCGACAATGTCGGCCTGACAGACCAGGGTCTGCTGGTGAAGTATCAGCCCTACGAGATCGCTCCTTATGCCTGGGGCCAGCCGGAGATCATGATCTCCTACCCGCAGTTGCGGGGCATCCTGAAATCCCGCTACCTGCCGCCAGGTAGCTAAACAAGGCTAACGCGCTGTGTTGCTGTCCTCGAATCTTCCCAGATCGAAGTAGCGCGAAAAAGAATCCGCATCATCGCTGGAAGTATCGGGTGCCTGCATCTGGCCCTGCCCGGATGCTGTTTGCGGGGCCATCGTATCGCTGTTTGTTCCTGCACCCTGGCCCTGGCGCGCACGGGCCTGCTGCACCCTGTGTGCAGCTTTTTTCAGGCTTTCTGCCAATGCAGTGTTATTGCGCTTCAATGCCCAATCCACGGCGGTTTCTCGGGCTGAATTAAACATGGTGGGATCGGCCCCGTGTGACAACAGCAATTGGACAGTGTCTGCCTTGCCCCACAACGCAGCCATCATCAACGGAGTAGTGCCATCAGGGCCCGGCGCGTTAACGATTGCGCCGCGCCGGATCAGCATTTTTGCCGTCTCCAACTGGCCCTTTGATGCCGCATAATGCAACGGTGTCCAGCCAAGCCGATTAACCTGTGCACCCACCTGAATCAATGCAAGCGCACGTTGGGTTTCACCCAATATGCACAGGTACATCAGCGCGGTTTCATTGTGCGCATTGGCCAGATCAACCTGCACGCCAGGTGCAGATTTGAGCAGATCAAACACTTTCCAGGATTGCTCTCGCGCAGCCTGGGTAAGGGCTGGGTTTCCCAGAGCATTGAAGGCGTTGACATCGACACCGCGCAACAGCTTGGTTTGCACCTCAGACACATCGTCGCGGCGGATGGCAGACCACCAATCGGCGTCAGGTGCTTGCGCGGCCTGTACAGTGGCCGCCCAGGCAACACCGCACAACAGAAGCGCCATCAGCCAATGCATGACAACACGTTTGCCAGATTGAATCTCTCGGCAGAGCAACATTTCTTTGGATGTCATCGGACGGTTCTCTTGCTGGATTGAACACAGGTCCACGGATACCACCCCAGAGGGAAACCGGCGGTATGCTTAGCTGTGTGCGTCGATCTTGTTAAACAGTGTGAAGAAATTGTGTGTGCTGGCATCGGCTATGGCAGACACCGGGGCACCCCGAAGCTCGGCGATTTTTTCTGCGACATGAATCACCCTGGAGGGATCATTCATCTTGCCACGATATGGCACGGGCGCCAAATAGGGAGAGTCAGTTTCGATAAGCATGCGATCCAGGGGCACTTTTTGTGCAACCTCTTGCAGAGCGACCGCATTTTTAAACGTGACAATACCCGAAAAAGAAATATAAAAACCAAGATCCATCGCTGCCCGGGCAACCTCCCAGGACTCGGTAAAGCAATGCATCACACCGTTATCTGCCTGCTCTTCACGCATCAGGCGCAACGTATCCTCTGCCGCCGATCGGGTGTGGATGATCAGGGGCAAGCCTGTTTTTCGTGCCACCCGGATATGCGTACGGAAACGGTCTCGTTGCCAATCCAGGGGCTCTGGCAGCCGGTAGTAATCCAGGCCGGTTTCGCCAATCGCCACCACCTTTGGATGCCGGGCACGCTGCAGCAGGTCTTCTTCGGTGGGTTCAACACCGTCTTCATCATCGGTATCATTGTCGGGATGTACGCCCACCGAGGCATGCAGGTGCGCCTGGCTCTCGACCAAAGCCATCAGCCCGGGCCAATCGCGCAAATTGACGCTGACAACCAGCGCGTGCCCAACCTGGGCAGATTTCATGCGTGCCAGGATATCGGGCAACTGGGCCTGAAGATCCGGGAAATTAAGATGGCAATGAGAATCCACGTACATAAAGCAGCCTGAAGCAAGAAAATTTATTGGGCCCTGACAGTGTAAGGCCTCACTGCCTGCAGCAGACGTTCGGCCGCATAATCACCCAGCAGCTTGACGTTTAAGGGATGGGAAACCAGCCCCCGCTGTGTTTGCAGCCACTGTCCGGTACGCGCCAGCGCCAGCGGATCCAGTTTGACAGCCAGCGCCTGGATCTCTTTGCTTTGCCCTGGGTAGTACCGAATCCCCAAGCCATGCGCCGACAGCCCCAAATCCACCCAAAGCCGTTGAAAGGCATCTACCCAGACAGCAGCATCTTCTGCAATTAGGGCGTCGGCCAATTGGCTGCGCGCACCATGATGCGCAGCCAGATCCAAAAACAGACGAATGAAATCCGGCACCGCAGCGTGTCCACCTTGTGCCAGCTGGTGCGCCAACAAAGGAGCGCCCCCTGCCGCGGCCAGGTACGCCGATGCATCCGCCACGCCATGCGCCTGCAGCCACTGAAGTGACTCTGAAGTACCTGGCACTGGCAGGGGCAAGCGCCGGCAACGGGACACCAACGTGGGCAAGAGCCGATCGGGCGCCTCTGCCACCAGCAAAAAAACTGTATGCGCGGGAGGTTCTTCGAGGATCTTGAGCAAGGCGTTGGCGGCAATGGTATTCATCGCTTCGGCCGGGTACAGCAAGGCAACACGCCAGCCTCCGCGGTGCGTGGCCATGTTGAACCAAGGCAACAGCCCCCTGATTTGCTCGATACGGATGTCCTTGGAAGGCTGTTTCTTGCTGGCCGCTGCCTCAGTATCTTCCGGCGATGCCCCTTCTTGAGCAGCCACCGCATCGGGCCGTATCCGACGAAAATCCGGGTGGTTGCCTGCCTGTAACCAGTGGCATGCCTGGCATTGGCCGCACGCCACGCCCGAGGCAGAATCTTCACACAGCAAGCTGGCTGCACCGGCCAGGGCAAATTCCAGCTGACCGATCCCCGGCAGCCCATGGATAAGCCAGGCATGGGCAAACCGCTGCTGCTGGGACAACCACTGGCTCGCCAGGGCCTGCTGCCAGGGCAAAAACGCTGTCATGCTCATGGGCGACCTGTCAACGTGCCATCCCGCCCCTGCCACCGGGATACCAGAACCTGCAAGGCTGCCGTCAACTGCCGCCGCACGTCTTCGATTGAACCACAGGCATCAATCACCACGAAGCGCCCTGGCTCTGCCTGTACACGCTCGTGATAGGCCTGACGGGTGCGTTCAAAGAACGCATGGTCTTCCTGTTCGAAGCGATCTGCGTGGGCTCGCCCGCTTTGCAACCGCTTTTGTGCGATTTCCAGCGGCACATCAAACAAGAACGTGCAATCAGGCCCCAGGCCTTGCTGCACCCAGTGCTCCAGCTGAGCAATCGCCGGAGCTCCCAGTTGGCGCCCTCCGCCCTGGTAGGCAAAAGACGCATCCGTGTAGCGATCGCAAAGCACCCACTGCCCCCGGGCAAGCGCAGGCTGTATGACCATGCGCCAATGTTCGTTGCGAGCCGCAAACATGATCAGGGTTTCAGTACGCAAGTCCATGGGCTGGTGCAGCACAAGCTCGCGCAGGTGCTCGCCCACTGGTGTACCACCTGGTTCGCGGGTTTCGATCAGCGAGATCTCTTGCACCTTGAGCCAAGCGGCAATCCAGGCTACATGGGTACTTTTACCCGCTCCGTCGACCCCCTCGAGGGTAATGAAACAGCCTTGCTGCGCCATTGTGTCACTGCCGTTTGAGAATGTATTTGCCCACCGCACGATTGTGCGCCGACAAGTTTTTGGAGAATTCGCTTGTCCCGTCGCCGCGAGACACAAAATATAGATAATCGTGCTGCTCTGGATGCAAAGTGGCCAGCAGCGCCGCCTTACCCGGATTTGCAATAGGCGTCGGGGGCAAGCCTGCCCGAGTATACGTGTTCCAGGGCGTGTCCTGCTCAAGGTCTTTCTTGCGCAAGCGCCCCTGGTAGTCCTTGCCCATGCCGTAGATGACGGTTGGGTCGGTTTGCAAAGGCATCCCCAGCCGCAGCCGGTTGATGAACACGCCGGCAATTTTCGCACGGTCGGCTCCGTGCCCAGTTTCTTTCTCGACAATAGAAGCGAGAATCAGCGCCTGGTAGGGGTTTTCAAGCGGCAGCCCGTGATCCCGTTCAGCCCATAGGCGATCCAGCAGCTGTGCCTCTGCCTTGGCCGCACGGCGCAGGATATCAAGATCAGAGGTGCCAGGCGTAAATACGTACGTATCCGGGTAAAACAGGCCCTCGAGAGAGTTTTGATCAATTTGCAACTGCTGGGCGATTGCCAGATCATCCAAGCCCAGGGTGTCATGTTTCACCTCTGGATCGGTATCCAGTGCTGTACGCATCTGCGTAAAGGTCCAGCCCTCCGGAAACGTCAGCCGCACCTGAGTCATATCGCCGTTGGCCATCCGCTCCAGCAAGCGCCAGGGGGTATCACCCGCCTGCGCCTCGTAGGCGCCGGCCTTGAGCAACTTGTCACGGCCACTCAGCCGGGCCAACAAGACAAAGGCATCCGTATTGAGCTCAATACCCGCCGCCTGCATGGCCTTGGCAATCTGGCGTGGCGTGCTGCCAGACTCGATCACATAATCAATGACAGGCGTTTGCATGGGCACCGGCCGTTTCCAGCCCCACCAGGCCGCCCCACCGATACCGGCACCGGCGATAGCCAGGCAAATAATGAGCGCCCAGATGAAGAATCGCAGCGTTTTTTTCATGGACGCCAGTTTACCCGAGGCGCACCACAACTCCATACACACCTGGGCACAGCCTGAATGAAAACCCCTGTCTCCCGGACAGAAACTGGTGTGGCCGCCTGTTCGGAAGAGGTCACCCTCACCAGGGTCTTTGTTTGGTGAATCCCTCCCCGACCGCTATCATGTGAATCTTCACGCATCCGGCTTTTGGGCGTTCAGCATGACAGCATCAATTATCCAGGGGAAGTGGCGGCTGCCCGACCACGCCATCATTCAGGCACAGGGCGCCGACGCTTTCCATTTCCTGCACAGCCAACTCAGCAACGCGGTCGAAGGCCTGGGCAGGGATCAGGCCAGGCCTGCAGCCTATTGCACTGCACAGGGGCGCCTGCTCGCCAACGGCATGTTTTGGCAGCACTCAGACACAACCATCCAATGGGTGGTTTCCCAGGATCTGGCAGAAGGATTGGTTCGCCGGCTTGGTATGTTTGTTTTGCGTGCCAAGGTGACGCTTACCCTTGAACCACGCTGGCATGTATGGGGAGCTACCGGCCCACAATGGGTGCCGGCTGCCTTGCATCAGCAGCCAGTGTGGTCGCGGCTGGACACCGAAGGTGACACCTGGATTGTCGCACCACACTCGCAGCCGCACGCGCCTGCAGCCTGGTGTATCCGGGCAACCGCCGATCCCACGCATGCCGCAAAAGCAATCCCCAACGATGTCGACGACCTGGCAAGCAAGGGCGCTGCCATATGGCAGGCGGCACGCCTGGATAGCGGCTGGCCCTGGATCCGCTCAAGCAGCCAGGATATGTTCTTGCCTAGTGCGCTGAACATGGACACCAACGGCAGCATCGATTTCAAAAAAGGCTGCTACCCCGGACAGGAAGTTGTGGCACGCAGCCATTACCGTGGCGCTACCAAACGCCGGATGGCCTTGGGCGGCGCTGTGTGGCCTGATACCCAAGAAGCCCCCGCGGCAGGTAGCGATCTGTTTGCGGCCGGCCAGGCCCCCGGCCGCCCGGTGGGGCGCATCATCGAAGCCATCGCCACCCCGGGGCGCCTGCATGTTGCCGCCGAAATCACGCTCACAGACTGGCCACAAACCACATACGCCATCGGCAACCCCGATGGCGTATGTCTGGATTTGACGCTGCCCAAGCCCTGAGTGCAAGGCAGGCGCCTGCCTGGGGCTAGGCTTGCAAGCTCAGCTTTTTTTAGCCTGGTGATACATCGTCTGGATGCTGGAGAAATCCAGACGTCCATTGCCTTGAGCGCTGTGCAAGGCATACAGGTTCCGGGCGAGTTCACCCAAAGGCGTCGTGGCCCGGGCCTGCATGGAAGCCTCGGCAGCCAGCCCAAGGTCTTTAAGCATCAGATCCACACCAAATCCACCCGCATACTGGTGCGAGGCGGGTGCTTGCTCCATCACGCCCGGCCACGGGTTATAGAGCTCGGTGGCCCAGTTGCGCCCTGAACTCTTGGAGATAATCTCGGATAGCGTGTTGGGATCAAGCCCATTGGCGACGCCAAGAGCCAGTGTTTCGGCAGTGCCTGCCATCAGGATTCCCAGGAGCATGTTGTTGCAAATTTTGGCGACCTGCCCTGCTCCGGCCTCGCCTGCGTGGAAGATGTTTTTTCCCATGGCCTGCAAATAAGGCATTGCGGCCTCGAGATCGGCCGCAGCACCACCCACAATGAAGGTAAGCGTACCTGCCACTGCACCGCCGGTACCGCCCGACACCGGTGCGTCAATCATGGGGATACCCAGTTGGGCAGCAGCCCGCGATACTTTGCGTGCGGATTCTGGCGCAATTGTGCTGCACTCAAGCACCAAGGTGCCTTTGGCAATGGTTCTCAGCAGGCCCGCGTCGCCCAGATACAAGCCTTCGACATGGCGGCTGGCCGGCAACATCGTAATCACCACATCTACGCCGGCTACCGCTTGGGCCGCCGACTCTACCGCAGTCGCTCCGGCCTTGACCGCCGCCTGCAGCGCCTCGGGAACCAGATCAAATACTTTCAAGCTATGGCCAGCCTTGATAAGGTTTTGCGCCATCGGGCCACCCATATGCCCCAAACCGATAAAACCGATTGTCTTGCCCATCATGTGTCTCCTTTTATTGGATTGGTATCAGATGATCTGCACTGGTTACCGCAAACGGATGCGCCGCCCTTGCAGAAAAATTAGCCTCGTAGATCTGCCAGGGGATGAACCTGCCCGCCGCCAGGCCACGGCTGCGCAAAAAAACGGCGCACCCACTCGGGAGAGGCTTGCTCGAGGGTGGCAGGCCGCCAGCGGGGCGACTTGTCTTTGTCAATCAGCAAGGCCCGTATCCCTTCACGGAAATCAGGTTCTGCACAGCAATGCAGCGACGCAATGTATTCCATTCGGAATACATCTGCCAACGACTGATGGCGCGCGCGCCGCAACAGCGTGTGGCTTAGCCGTGCAGACCCAGGCGAGCCCGCCAGAAAAGTGTTGGCAGCCCGCACCAGCCATGGATCGGTGTGAACCCGAAACCGTGCCAGCCGCTCGCCGATCTGGTTGAGATCCGAGCGATTGCATACCTCACGTATCACGGTGGCGTGCTGCTGCAGGGGCCCGGGTTCGGGTGCCTGCAGTTGAAGGCGATCAAATACAGCATCCACCTGAGACATGTGATCGGACACTTTGCTTGCCCATTCTGTTGCGGCCAGGGCCTCGAGCAAGGCCTCAAGGCCATCGGCAGGACAGTAATGATCGGCCAAACCAAAATGCAGGCAATCAGCTGCCCCCAGCTGAGCACCGGTAAGGGCCAGAAACTCGCCAATGCCACGCGGCATGCGGCTTAACATCCAGGTGCCTGCAACATCCGGGTATAGGCCAATGGTGATCTCGGGCATGGCAAAACGGGTATTGCCGGTGACAACCCGATGGCTGGCCCCCAGCATCAACCCGACACCGCCTCCCATGACGATGCCCCCACCCCAGCAGATAATCGGCTTGCCATAGCGGTGAATACGGTAATCGAGGCGATATTCTGTTTCGAAAAAGCTGCGGGCGTCGATATTGGCCCAGACTTCACCCGCAGGAGTATCCAGCATGCTGCGATAAAGGCTGTGGAGATCGCCCCCCGCGCAAAAGGCTTTTTCGCCTGCGCCACGCAATATCACGGCAGCGATCGCATCATTGTCCTGCCAGGCTTCCAGGCGCTCATCGAGCAAGCGGCACATACTGAGAGACAGACCATTCAGCGTTTGCGGGCTGTTCAAGGTAGCCACACCAACGCGCCGGCCGCCGCCCGAAGGTATTTCTTCAAACAGAACCGGCTCGGGTGGGATCTCGGATACGCTGCTGGAAACAGAATCAGTCATCGAAGATCAGCCTCCTGGGCAAGAATGTGGCGCGCCACAATGACGCGCATGATTTCGTTGGTTCCCTCAAGAATCTGGTGCACGCGGGTGTCCCGCACCAGGCGCTCGAGCGGATAATCCTTGAGATAGCCATAGCCGCCGTGGATCTGCTGTGCGTCCAGGCAGGACTGAAAGCAGAGGTCGGTGGCAAAGCGCTTGGCCATGGCGCAATAAGCACTTGCCTGGGGATCAGACTCATCCAGCCGGCTGGCAGCCAGGCGCACCATCTGACGCGACGCCACAATATTGGCCAGGAGATCGGCCAACTTGAACTGCAAGCCCTGAAAATCTGCCAGGGGCCGGCCAAACTGGTGGCGCTCAGACATGTAACGCCGCGCCGCCTCGTAGGCGCCTTGTGCGGCCCCTACCGAGCAGGTAGCAATATTGATGCGTCCGCCATCCAGGCCTTTCATGGCAAACCGAAAACCGTCGCCTTCGTCGCCCAATCGGTTGATGACCGGCACACGGACATTTTCGAAGGTAATGGGGCGTGTGGATTGGCTGTTCCAGCCCATCTTTTTTTCTTTGCGGCCATAGGTAATGCCATCACTATCTGCCGGCACCACCAAAGCGGAGATCCCGCGAGCGCCCGGGCCGCCCGTGCGCACCATCACCACCAGGACATCGGTATCACCAGCGCCCGAAATAAACGCCTTGGCACCATTCACAATGTAGTGATCACCTTCGCGTCGGGCACTGGTGGACAGTGATGCGGCATCCGATCCGGAGGCGGGCTCGGTGAGGCAATAGGATGCAAGTTTTTCGCCACTGGCCAGCAAGGGGCCCCAATGATCACGCACCTCTGCCTGCGCCCAACTGCCGATCATCCAGGTGGCCATATTATGGATGGTAATGAATGCAGTGGTGGATGGGTCGACGGCCGCCATTTCTTCGAACACCAATGTGGCATCCAAACGGGGTAGCCCAAGCCCTCCGATGGACTCAGGCGCATACATGGCGCAGAAACCCAGCTGACCGGCCTTGGCAAAGGCTTCTCGCGGAAAAATGTGTTCTTCGTCCCATCGGGCAGCGTGGGGGGCGAGCTCGCCCTGGGCAAATTCACGCGCAGCCTGCACAAAAGCCTGTTGTTCTTCGCTGAGGCGAAAATCCATTTGCTTGTCTCCGGATAGGTGTCGTCACGAGGGTAAGACGCGGATTGCGCTTTTCCGACATGGCTGGCCTGATCAAGCCCTGCCACTGTGTCGCAGGGCTACTTTAGCACCTGACGCGTCCGCTGTCGGAACAAACCCACCTTAAAACACACCTGAAGACACAGCTGTCAGGGGGGCGACAATTTGCCCTTGCGCGTGTCACGCCGGTGCTCAGCGCGGCGCCGACGGGAGGCCAGTGGATCGAACACCAGCGGGCGGTACAGCTCGACGCGATCCTGATCATTCAACACACGACTCAGCGCGCATCTTTCGCCATACACGCCGACGTCTGGCAAATGGTCAGTGAATTCGGGAAACACCCGAGAAAATCCACTGGCAGCAATGGCCTGCCCCACCGTACTGCCTTCGGGGAGATCCAGCGTTTGGCGCCACAAGGATGTGGGCGCCGCAAAGGCAATACTGATGCGCATTTAAGCCCCGTACACCGCGTGAGCCCGCTGAGTGAATGAATCGATAAAACTGCTGGCAATACGATTGAACACCGGCCCGATCACAGCCGACAGGGCCCGGCTGGAGAACGCATAATCCATGGTGTAGAGCACCTTGCACCCATCTTCGCCCAAGGGCAAAAACTGCCAATGTCCGGTAAGATTTGAAAATGGCCCGTCCACCAGGTGGAACACGATTTTGTCCGGGTACTCGTGATCGTTACGGGTAGTAAAGCTTTGACGAATACCCGCAAAGTGGATATGCACGGTTGCTTGCATGCCTTGGTCGTTTTGCCACTGGACATCCGCACCACCACACCAGGGCATGAATTCCGGATAACGTGCAACATCTGCTACCAGATCAAACATCTGGGCATTGGAGAACGGAACAAGAACAGAACGCTGAATCGAAGGCATTGAGGAGTCGTTGGGGCAGATTGTTACGCTAGAATGGAAGGATTTTATCAGTGTGTACCCGGGCCTTAAAAATATGAGCATTGTAGACAACCGCAAAGCCACCCACGACTACTTCATCGAAGAGCGCTTTGAGGCCGGACTGGTGCTGGAGGGTTGGGAAGTCAAGGCAATCCGTGCCGGCCACGTGCAGCTAAAAGAAAGCTATGTGATCGTGCGCGACGGTGCCCTCTGGATCATCGGGATGCATATCAGCCCCTTGCCCACCGCCTCGACACACATCCACCCCAATGCCACGCGCACCCGGAAACTGCTGCTTCACAGCCATGAAATCAGCAAGTTGATCGGCAAGGTTGAACAGCGCGGCTACGCCTTGATACCACTGAACCTGCATTACAAGGGGGGGCGGATCAAGCTGGACTTTGGGCTTGGGCGTGGCAAAAAACTGCACGACAAACGTGATACCCAACGCGATAAAGACTGGGCGCGCGAAAAAGAACGCCTGATGAAGCACGACACCCGCCAACCCCGCACCTGAGGCAAACGGCAGGAGGCAATAGCATGGCATCCATGCAGCACGGCAGCCTCTATTGCCAAGCGACTAGACGCCGATCTGCAGGCCTTCGAGCCTGAGCAGCTTCATCTTGCGATCCAGCCCGCCACCATAGCCGTTAAGCGTGCCATCACGGGCCAAAATACGGTGGCACGGAATAATGATGCTGATGGGATTGCTGCCTACTGCTGCGCCGGCAGCACGCCCGTGGCCGGCCGTCATCCCGGCTTTTTCTGCAAGTTGTCCGTAAGACAGGGTGGCACCAAACGGTACCTCTAGCAGAGCCAGCCAGATTTTCTTCTGAAATGGCGTGCCTTGAGGATCAAGCGACAACTTGAACCGTTGTCGCCGGCCTTGCCAGTATTCTTGCAGCTGAGTGCCTGCGGCTTCGCAGACAGCCTGAACATTTGCCGGTACCTGAGGTTGCAGCCACTGAACCGCTGGAACCGGTGCCTCATCTTGTGCAAGCGCTGGAATGGGTTGCTGGACGTCGTGGCAGCCCAGCAAACCCGGCAAGACTGCATTTTCCAAGGATTGCGGGGAGCCCACCCGCAAACTGCGGCTTGGGTGACCCTCGCACACGCCAGCTGAAGGCTGAGTAACGATCGCAGTGGCTGCCGGGACGCCCGGCACTTGCGGGCAATCGCGCTGATCAGTGAAATGCAGACCACAAAGCCCTGACCTGCTGGCAGACAGCAGGATCGGGCCCAGTGGAGAGGCCACAAGCGCATGAAAGGCTGTGTGTGCCATTGATTACACCTCTTTGTGTCAGGCAGCTACCCGCGTATCAGCCAGCTTCTGCCAAGTGTCGACCACCGTATCGGGGTTCAGTGACATCGACAAAATGCCTTCGTCACGCAGCCACTGCGCGAGATCGGGGTGGTCGCTGGGGCCTTGGCCGCAAATACCTACATACTTACCAGCTTTCAGGCAGGCCTGAATGGCACGGCGCAGCATGAACTGCACGGCAGGGTCACGTTCGTCGAAGTCGGCGGCCAAAAGCTCCATCCCGGAATCACGATCCAGGCCCAGTGTCAGTTGCGTCATGTCATTGGAGCCAATCGAGAAGCCATCAAAAAACTGCAGGAACTCATCAGCCAGGATGGCATTGGACGGCACTTCGCACATCATGATCAGGCGCAAGCCGTTTTCGCCCCGCTTCAGGCCATGGCTGGCCAGGAGATCGACAACACGCCCGGCTTGAGCCAGCGTGCGGACAAACGGCACCATGATTTCGACATTGGTGAGGCCCATCTCGTCGCGCACCTTTTTAAGCGCTTCGCATTCCATGCGGAAGCACTCGGCGAAGTCTTCGGAGATATAGCGTGATGCGCCACGAAATCCGAGCATCGGGTTTTCTTCTTCGGGCTCGTAGCGCGAGCCGCCTACCAGCTTCCGGTACTCGTTGGATTTGAAATCGGACAGACGAACGATGACAGGCTTGGGATAGAACGCCGCACCGATGGTGGCAATGCCTTCGGCCAGCTTCTCGACAAAGAAGGCACGCGGGCTGGCATAACCACGGGCAGCTGACTCAACGGCCTTTTTGAGGTCGCTATCCACATTGGGATAATCGAGAATCGCCTTGGGGTGTACGTTGATATTGTTGTTGATGATGAACTCGAGACGAGCCAGCCCCACCCCGCTATTGGGGATCTGGGAGAAATCAAATGCCAGCTGGGGATTGCCGACGTTCATCATGACTTTCAGGCCAATATCGGGCATTTCGCCCCAGCGAACTTCCTCGATCTCGGTTTCGATCAGGCCATCGTAAATATGGCCTTCGTCGCCTTCGGCGCAGGACACCGTGACCTCGCGGCCATTGGCCAACACATCGGTGGCATCTGCACAGCCCACCACGGCAGGAATGCCGAGTTCGCGTGCAATGATGGCTGCATGGCACGTGCGGCCCCCCCGGTTGGTGACAATCGCCGAAGCCAGCTTCATGACGGGTTCCCAGTTGGGGTCGGTCATGTCGGTAACGAGGATATCGCCTGCGCGAACCTTGTCCATTTCGGAGGCATCCGCCACCACACGAACGGTACCGGAACCGATCTTTTGCCCGATGGCACGCCCCCGGACCAGAACATCACCAGTGGCTTTCAGACGATAGCGCTCCTGGACGTCGTGATGACCTTGCTGTGACTTCACGGTTTCCGGGCGAGCCTGCAGGATATACAACTTACCGTCTACACCATCACGGCCCCACTCGATATCCATGGGCCGTTGATAGTGGTCTTCGATGATCGTTGCGTAGCGCGCGAGTTCGATGATTTCTTCGTCGTTGAGCGAATAGCGGTTGCGCTCGGAGGCGGGAACCTCGATGGTGCGCACCGCGTGCCCGGAGGTCCGTTGCTCGTCGAACTCCATCTTGATCAGTTTTGAGCCAATGCGCCGACCGATGATCGGATAGTGACCGGCAGCCAATGTGGGCTTGAACACGTAGAACTCATCGGGATTGACGGCCCCTTGAACCACGGTTTCACCCAAGCCATACGACGAGGTGATGAACACCACATCTTTAAATCCAGATTCGGTATCAAGGGTGAACATCACTCCGGCACTGCCCTTATCGGACCGCACCATGCGCTGGATACCGGCTGACAGGGCGACGTCGGCATGTGCATAGCCTTTATGTACGCGGTACGAGATGGCGCGGTCGTTGTAAAGCGAAGCGAACACGTGACGGATTTTCTCGAGTACGTCGGCGATGCCAACCACATTGAGATAGGTTTCTTGCTGACCGGCAAACGAAGCATCGGGCAAGTCTTCGGCAGTGGCAGAGGAACGCACGGCAAACGAGCCTTTGCCATCCGCATCCAACTGGGCAAACGCTTCCTGGATGGCCTGCTCGAAGGCAGCTGGAAACGGCGTGTCGATAATCCACTGGCGAATCTCTGCGCCAGCAGTAGCGAGCTCGCGCACATCGTCGGCATTCAGCGTATCCAGCCGCGCCTTGATGCGGGCATCCAGGCCTGTTGCCTGCAGAAAATCACGGAAGGCATCCGCAGTGGTTGCAAAACCACCCGGCACGCGCACACCGGCGCTGGCCAGCTGGCTGATCATTTCACCCAGCGAAGCGTTTTTGCCCCCGACAGAGTCAACATCCGACATGCGGAGCTGCTCGAACGATACAACATACGACATGATGTCACCTTTGAGATAGAGAAAGCGTGTTTGCCCGGCACACGTGATCTGCAGCAAAATGGCTGCACACAACGCGATGTTGCGCCTGGTTCACTGCATAGGCAGCAGCCCAAGCGCAGCAGGCGAGCGACATGTGTCTGGCAAACCAGCCTTGCCTCACCAACGGGTGACTGGTAACCTTCGCGGATTGTACCGTTTCTGACGCCTGCTGGCTCAAAATCCATGACGAACCCCGCTCCCGAACGTCCTGTCTTCATCGTTTCAGACAGCACCGGCATCACTGCCGAAACCTTCAGCCACGCAGTGCTGTCGCAATTTGAAGAAATCGCGTTCCAGGCGGTTCGGCTGCCGTTTATTGATTCAGTCGAAAAAGCCGATGCTGCGGCACGCCGCATCTCCCAGTGCGCCACCCAGGACGGCCAGCCTCCTTTGGTATTCAGCACATTGGTAGATCCGGATATCGCCGATCGTATCCGGCAAGTGCCCTGCATTTTTCTAGATCTGTTTGGTGCCTTTGTCGAGCATCTCGAAGGTGTACTGGGCGTCAAATCCAACCGCTCAGTGGGCCGTTCGCATACCAACGGTTTATCCAAGCAGTACAACAGCCGCATCGAAGCCATCAATTTCAGCCTGGCACACGACGACGGGCAATACGTTCAGGGGCTCGAGCAAGCTGACGTCATCTTGGTGGGTGTCTCGCGCTGCGGAAAAACCCCCACCAGCCTGTACCTGGCCATGCAGTACGCAGTCAAGGCAGCCAATTACCCCTTGATCCCGGAAGACTTCGACCGCGGTGCCCTACCCGCTACATTGCTGCCCTTTCGGCGCAAGTTGTTTGGATTATCCATCCAGCCAGAGCGCCTGTCAGAGGTGCGCAACGAGCGTCGCCCCCACAGCACCTATGCGTCGCTCAAGCAATGCCGCCAGGAAATCGCCGACGCCGAGCGCCTGATGCGCATCGAAAACATCCCCTGGTTATCCACCACCACCCGCTCTATCGAAGAAATCTCCACCAAGATACTCGACGAAGTGGGCCTGGACCGCACCACATATTAAGCAGGCCACTCATCAGCAGGCCACCAGACAACAGGGCTGACGCCTTGCTACTGGCTTTGCTGCCTGCGTTGCTCAAACAGGCACACTGCGGCAGCGGCGGCAACGTTAAGTGATTCAATCCCGTCAGCCTGAGGAATATGTATCCGCAAGGCTGCCTGCGTCAGCAAATCGGGTGCAACACCCCTGCCCTCATTGCCAAACAGCCACGCACACGGCTGGCGCAGATCCTGTTGATACAAAGAGCCAGCCGCTTCGAGCGTGGTGGCTGCCAGCGGGATATCCATCCGCGTCAACAAAGCGGAAAGATCCACATGCTCGTGCACCCGGATGGCAAAGTGAGCACCCTGGCCGCTGCGCAATACCTTGGGTGACCACGCGCTGGCGCAACCGGATGACAAAAAGGCATCTGCCAGCCCGGCGGCGGCCGCCGTCCGCAGCAGGGTACCGAGATTACCCGGATCCTGCACCCTGTCCAGGCACAGACAACCTTGTGTGATGCGCGCCGGCAGGCTGACCAATGGGGTCTCTACCAAAAAAAATATGGCGGGCCCGTGTTGTACCTGTGAGAGCAGCTGCGCCAGATGGTCTTCGAGGACAATTCTGCGGGTACTCTCGCACTGCTGCCATAAAGGCTTGATCCATCCTGGCGCGCGCGCCTGAATGTCCTCGCTGACAATCAGCGCCTCGGGTACACCAAATTGTGTCAGCCAGGCCCGGCACAGATGCTCGCCTTCAAGCAATATGCGGGATTCACGCTGGCCCGGGCGCCCTTGCGCAAGCCGAAGCCAGAAGCGAAAATCCGGATTATCCCTGGACGCAAGATGGCGGACAGAAATGGGGTTCATGTGGCCACCGGCATCAGGCTGCGGCGCACTGGCGCAAAGCTGCGCCGATGCTCCGGACACGGGCCGTATCGCACCAGCTGCGCCAAATGAAACGCGGTGCCATAGCCCTTGTGCCGATCAAAACCGTATTCCGGAAACTGTTGGTGCAGTTCCAGACAATAGGCGTCCCGTGCGGTTTTAGCCAAGATGGAGGCTGCTGAAATCTCGGCAACCAGTGCATCCCCCCGAACAATCGCCTGGGCCTGGCATGGCAAGCCAGCCGGCAAGCGGTTGCCATCCACCAAAATGCGCTGTGGCATCACAGTCAGCAGCTTGCAGGCCTTTCGCATGGCCTGCAAGGTGGCCTGCAAGATATTGATCTGATCAATCTCCTGGGCGCTGGCACTGCTGATTGCCCAGGCTACTGCCTGTGCCTTGATCTGCACTGCCAGCTGCTCTCTTTGTCTGGCGGATAATTTCTTGGAATCCGCCAGGCCCGCCACGGGCTGGGCCGGATCCAGAATGACGGCAGCAGCAAACACCGGGCCGGCCAAGGGGCCACGGCCGGCTTCATCCACCCCCGCTGTCAGGGGTGCGGCACACACCAGCAAATCCAGCTGTTCAGCCACGGCCACACACCTCTAAAATGGTCTGCGCAGCCAGAAGTGGCGTGTCGCGGCTCAATGAATGGTGCAACGCTGTAAAGCGCTGTGCAACCTGTTGCCCACGTGCGGCGTCCGTCAGTGCGGCCCAGGTGTGCTCGGCCAGCGCTTCAGGCGTAGCAGCTTCTTGTAAAAGCTCAGGTACGACAAATTCGCGTTCGAGGATGTTGGGTAAACCAACCCACGGCAGGCTGGGGGCCGTCTGCCCGGACTTCCAGGCCATGATTCGGCGCATCCAGGGACTGATCACATAGGAGATCACCAAGGGCCGCTTGAACAAGGCCGCTTCAAGTGTGGCTGTTCCGCTGGCGACCAGAACGGCGTCAGCCGCTTCCATCGCATGCCAAGCAATGGGCCAATCGAGGGAGTTCAGCCCGTCTGCGCGATTGGCCACCAGTGTCGGCGGTGTGTCGAGAACACGGCAATGATTCAGTGGGAACTGCTGAAAAATACGCTGAAATTGCGCCTTGCGCTGCGCATTGACGACGGGCACGACAACCTGCAAATTGGGGTCTTGCTTTTGCAGCAAGGCTGCAGCCTGCAAAAACCGCGGGGCGAGCCATTTGATTTCAGATTCACGGCTGCCCGGCATCAGGGCCAGCACACGGGCCTGGGGAGCAATACCCAATGCCTGGCGGGCCGCCGTGCGATCGGGCCGCAATGGGATCAGTTGCGCCAGGGGATGGCCTACATACGTTACCGGCACCCCTTGCTCTCGGTAAAGATCCACCTCAAAGGGAAACAGGACCAGCATGTGGGACACTGCCCGGCGGATCTGATGAATGCGCTCAAAGCGCCAGGCCCAGATCGAGGGACCAACAAAATGTACGGTGGGAATGCCTGCCTGACGCAACTGCTCTTCGAGGCGTAGATTGAAGTCGGGTGCATCCACGCCCACAAACACATCTGGCCTCTGTGCCAGAACCTGGCGGCGTGTGTCCCGCCATGTGCGAATCAACCGAGGGGCCTGCCGGATTGCATCAACATACCCAAACACGGATAAGGCATCCATGGGATGCCAGGCCTGGAGCCCTGCCTTGAGCATGGCGGGCCCGCCAATACCTGCCACCAGCATGTGCGGCTGCCTGGCCCGCAAGCCCTGCATCATCCGTGCGGCCAGGAGGTCACCCGAGGGCTCTCCGGCTACCACAGCAAGCTGCATGGCCGAGGTAGTCATGGCTGCACCCCGCAGGCGTCTGTTGCCCTGCAGGCTTTGCACAGGACACTGCCGGCCGAACGTGTCATGGACGCGCGATGCCCCGGCCTGCGTCGCGAAGGAAATCAATCAAAATCTGCACAGCAGGCGCCTCGTGCGGATGATCCTGTTGTAACACCAATAGAGCATCAACCGCCTGAGGAAGCTTGAGCTGGCGCCGGTACAAAATTTTGTAGGCTTCTTTGAGCACCAAAACATCATCAGCGGTAAATCCGCGCCGCCCAAGGCCTTCGGCGTTGATTCCGACAGGACGGAAGGAGTCGCCAGCACCGATCATGTACGGTGGCACATCCTGACGCACCGAGCTGGTGCCGCCAACCATGGCGTGCGCCCCGATTCGCACAAACTGGTGTACGGCCGAAAGGCCGCCGATGATCGCCCAGTCTCCGATGTGGATATGGCCACCCAGTTGCACGCTGTTGGCGATAATGATGTGATTGGCCAACTGGCAGTCGTGCGCAACATGCACATACGCCATGATCCAGTTGTCGTCACCCAAACGGGTAGTGCCAATATCCTGCACCGTGCCGGTATTGACGGTGACGAACTCGCGAAACGTATTGCCCGCACCGATCTCAAGGCCAGTGGGCTCGTCCGCATATTTTTTATCCTGCGGGATGCCGCCAATCGAGCAATAACGGTAAAAGTGGTTGTCCGGGCCAATGGTGGTGTGGCCATCGATGACACAATGCGGCCCGATCCGGGTACGCGCGCCCACTTTAACGTGTTCTCCCACAATGCTGTAGGGCCCCACCTGGACGGACTCATCCAGTTGGGCCCCGGGCGCAATAATAGCCGTGGGATGAATCATTGCCTCAGGCACTATTCTTCCAGGATGCGCACAGCGCACATGATTTTGGCCTCGGCTGCAATTTGATCACCCACCTTGGCAACCGCCGTATATTTACAGATAGAGCGGCTAAGCTTGTCTGCCGAGACTTCCATGCGCAGTTGATCACCAGGAACAACCGGCCGGCGAAAGCGCGCACCATCAACGCCCACCAGATAGTAGGCAACCTTGGTGCTGACCAGATTTGGAGCCCCGGCGTCGGCAAACGAAAACAGTGCGGCTGCCTGCGCCAGTGCCTCGATGATGAGCACACCCGGCATGACGGGGTGATGTGCAAAGTGTCCCTGGAAAAACGGCTCGTTGTAAGTGACATTCTTGATGGCCACGATGCTTTTGCCCGGGTCCATCTCGAGGACGCGGTCTACAAGCAACATAGGCTGCCGGTGAGGCAGCCTTTCCATGATGTCTTTAATATCGAGTTCCATTATTGTGTGTCCTGCTTGTTGTTCATCGGTGGCTCGCTCAGGCGTGCCGCCTGCTTTTCTGCTACCCGGATACGCTTGCGCAATTGTGCCAGTTGCCCAATCACGGCAGCATTGTGTTGCCATGTATGGTGTTCGGCAACCGGGAAAACGCCTGTATAGCGCCCGGGTGTCAGGATATCTGAGGTAACTGCAGTACCTCCGGAAATATGCACATCATCGGCCAGCGTCAGGTGCCCGCCAAACATGGCCGCCCCTCCTATGACGCAGCGCTGGCCCATGGTAGTGGAACCAGCCACCCCTACGCACGCGGCCATCGCCGTGTGATCACCGATACGGCAATTATGGCCGATCATGATCTGATTATCGAGTTTCACGCCATTGCCCAGAACCGTGTCTTCGACGGCACCGCGATCGACCGTGGTGTTGGCACCGATTTCAACATCGTCTCCGATGCTGACGCCACCCAGCTGGGCAATCTTGGCCCAGGCGCCGGGCGTGCGAGGATCCGGGGCAAATCCAAAACCGTCCGCACCCAGGACAGCACCCGAATGCAGGATCGCCCGTGCTCCCACCTTGACCCCATGATAGAGGGTGACGTGGGCATGAAAATAACAATCCGGCCCAATCTGACAATCAGGGCCAATGGTGCAACCGGCTCCGATGCGGGTACCCGTCTGAATCCGGGTGCCGGATTCGATGACCGCCAATGGCCCTACATGAACGCCGTCCTCGAGAATGGCGTCAGGGGACACCACCGCCGAAGGGTGGATGCCCTGGGGCAGACCGGCAATGCGGTGCTGATCAAACCACTGAGCAAGCAAGGCATACATCAGGTAGGGCTGGGTGCACAGCACAGGCACCCAGGCCGGGGCCTGCGGATGTTGTTGCTGGTAGGTTTCCCAATCCTCGGCCCGCAAAATCACTGCTGCCGCCTGGCTGTCAGCCAACTGTCCCTGCAAACGCGGATTGGACAGAAAACTGATCTCAGCCGGCCCGGACGTGTTTAGAGAGCCGATACCACCAATGAGGCGGGACGCATCTGGAGACGAACCCGCAAGGGTACAGCCCAGACCAACCGAATCAGCATCCTGCAGCAGCTTGGACAAGGCCGGGGCCCGCTGCGGCGCAAGCAACACCGGCATAGGGGATTAACCGCCCAGAACCTTGATGACCTGATCGGTGATGTCCACCTTGGGACTGACCGTGACGGCATCCTGGATGATTAGGTCGTAGTTTTGATCTTCCGCGATTTTTTTGATGGCTGCATCGGCTTTTTCGACGATGGCGGAAAATTCTTCGTTGCGGCGACGGTTGAAGTCTTCCTGGAACTCACGACGCTTGCGTTGAAGGTCGGAATCCAGATCCTGCAAGTGCCGTTGGCGTTTGACACGATCAGACTCTGACAGCACAGGTGCGTCTTTGTCGAGTTTCTGAGCCTGGGCACGAAGATCATCCGCAAGTTTCTGGAGAGCCTGATCGCGCTTTTTGAACTCGGCTTCGATTTTGGCTTGAGCTGCCTTGGCCGGCTTGGAATCACGCAAAATGCGCTCGGTGCTGACAAAACCGATTTTAGTGCTCTGCGCATACGCAGGAGACACGAACACAGCCCCCAGTGCAATTACGGCTGCCGCCGCAAAGGCCAGTTGCCTGGAGACGGCGCGTCGCGCCGAAATTGAAACGTTCAAGCCTGAAAGAATCATGATCAAAGAACCACCTGCCAAAAAGGCTGCGATAAAAAAAGACAATTGTGCCATTAAATGGCCAGAATCAGAAACCCGTACCGATCTGGAATTGGAAGACTTGTTTTTGGTCGCCTTCTTTGGCGTTGAGGGCCCGGCCAAACGATAACTGCAGCGGTCCTAGGGGCGACTCCCAGGACAAACCCAAACCAGCCGAGTATTTCCAGCCGCAGGGGTCTGCCACTTGCCCATAACGGCCCTGGGCGCAATCCGAGCCATCGGTTGTAGTGATCTGGCCAACATCAGAGAACACGAACCAGCGCAGCGTGCGATCGCGAGAGGCACCGGGGAAAGGCAGATACAACTGCACATTACCGACGATACGACGCGAGCCGCCCAGATAGGTATCCGTGAGGGCGTCGCGTGGCCCCAGAGAGGCACCCTCGTAGCCACGCACAGACCCTATCCCGCCGGCATACATGTTTTTGATGACCGGGAAGGCTTTACCGCTGCCATACGTTTTTGCCCAATCCACCTGGCCGTTAAGCGCCAGGGTAAACGCACGCCCGAGAGGCAAGTAGTATTGCTGCTGCCCCGACAACTTGTAATAGCGCAGATCCATGGTGGAGAAATCGGTGGACAGGCGGGTGTAGCTGCCCTTATGGGGAGCCAGTGCGCTGTCCCGGGTATCCTTGGCCCATCCCAGGCTGAAGATGCCGGCATTGGTGGTTTCACCGTACTCGCTGACAAAATTTTGGTAAGCCAGCGGCGCCGGATTGGTAACTCCGCAACCATCCAGAGTGCTTGGCCCGACGCAACCGCGGACATCCCTGAGCGAGTTGCGCTCGAAGGTAAAGCCGGCAAAGACGCGATCGACTTCGGAGATGGGCACCCCAAAGTTAAGCCCCAAGCCCATGGACTCGACAGAATACCAACCCAGAGACCCACTATCCGAGACATCGTATGGTGTCGTACGGCGATAGTACAAGGACGTTGTCTTGCTGATGCCGTCTTGTGTCCAGTATGGATTGGTATGAGAAATCACCGCGGCGCGGTTGGTCTTACTGGTGTTGACATTGAGTGACAGAGAATTGCCACTGCCAAACACGTTGTCCTGGCTGATGCCGGCCGACAACAACAGTTTGTCAGTAGAGCCGTACCCCACCCCCAGATTGATCATCCCGGTGGGTTTTTCTTTGACATTGACATTGACATCGACTTGATCAGGCGAGCCTGGTACCGGGTCGGTTTTAACATCGACCTCGCTGAAGTACCCCAGGCGATCCACCCGGTCTTTGGAAGTCTTGATGCTGGAGGAGTCGTACCAGGCGGCCTCTTGTTGGCGCATTTCGCGGCGCACAACTTCGTCTCTGGTACGGGTATTGCCACCGACGTTGATGCGGCGCACGTACACCCGGCGGCCCGGATCCACGTAAAAGGTAAGCTTGGCAACGTGCGTGTCACGATCCAGCACGGGGCTTGGGTTTACGTTGGCAAAGGCATAGCCCAAAGAACCCAGATAATCGGTGATGGATTTGGCCACCGTGTTGGTTTTTTCGGCTGAAAAGGTTTCACCCTGTTTGACCGTGACCAGTGGCTGAAGCTTGTCCTCGAGGCCCAGCAGATCACCGGCGAGGTCGACCTCGCCCAAGGTGTAGGGCTCGCCCTCGTGAAGCGTCATCGTGATGAAGATGTTCTTGCGATCTGGTGAAATTGTTACCTGTGGGGGCTCCATCGAGAACTCGAGGTAGCCACGATCCAGATAATAAGAGCGGATGCGCTCGACATCACCCTCAAGCTTCTCGCGGGAGTACTTGTTGGTACCGGTATACCAGGTCATGAAGCCACCCGTGGTGAGCTCCATTTCGTCTTCGAGGGTGCCGGCCGAAAACGTATCGTTACCAATGAATTCGATTTTTTCGATGGTGGCCACGCCGCCTTCGAAGATGTCGAAGCTGACCCCAACACGATTACGCGGCAGCGGCGTAATCACGGGGTTGATCTGCACCCCATATTTGCCCTTGGACAAATACTGCTGTTTGAGCTCGAATACGGCACGATCCAGCATGGCCTGATCAAACACCCGCCCTTGGCCAAAACCCACCTGGGACAAGGATTTGTTCAGCGCCTTGGCGTCGAACTCGCGCATGCCATTGAAACTGACGGATGCAATCGTGGGCCGCTCTTTGACAGACACAACCAGCACATCACCGCGAGAATCGATTTTGACATCGCTGAAAAACCCCGTGCCATACAATTTTTGAATGGCAGTGGCGGCTTCTTCTTCGGTGAAGGTCTGACCAACTTTAACGGGCAGATAGGTGAAAATAGTGCCCGGATCGACGCGCTCGATGCCCTGCACCTGAATGTCGCGCACAACAAACGGCGTAAACGCATCCGCCACCGCAGGTGCCAGCAACAAGGCAAGCACCATGGGAATGGCGCGCTTGATCAAACGAGTGTTCCGGAGAGACGACATCCTGGCAATCCTTTTTCGGCCGTGACGTGGACAGGGGCAAGTGATGCAGGATTGTAAGTCACAACCCGATCAACTGAAAAGCCGCGAAAAATCATTAAATAAGGCAAGAAATGTGAGACCCAGCACGAGACTCAAGCCTACGCGCACACTCACCTCTCGAACGCGGTCGGACACCGGCCGACCACCACGCAATGCCTCGATCAGATAAAACAACAAATGCCCGCCATCCAGCATTGGAATCGGCAGCAGATTGAGAATCCCGATGCTGATGCTGATCAGTGCCAGAAACCGCAAATAAGCATCCACCCCGATCCGTGCACTCTGGCCCGCGTACTCGGCAATCGTGACAGGCCCGCTGATATTACGCCAGGAGGCCGCCCCAACCACCATGCGGCCCATCATCCGGAGCGTAAATATGCTGGTATCCCAGGTTCGCTGCACGCCAGACAAAAGGCTGTCCAGCGGGCCCAGACGCACCAGAACCGTGTCCCTGTGCCCGGTGAGCATGGCACCAATACGCCCAACCGGCTGGCCCTCATCCAGTGCCTGCGCCGGCGTCACGCTGACATCCAGTACGGTGGCACCTCGTTGTACTTGAAGCTTGATGGGAGTTTGTGCGTGAGCCTGCACCAATTGGACGAACGCCTGGGCAGAGGGTTGTACTACGGTGCCGGCAGCCAAAATGATGTCTCCGGGCAAAAGGCCTGCCTGCTGGGCACTGCCCTCCGGCGTCAGCGAACCAATCTGCAACTGGGGCGGCTGCAGCACCAAGCCGACCTGATGCAAGGGATCTTCTGTATCAGGGCGAAAATCATGCGCCTGAACCTCAAGGGACACCTGACGACTCTGGCCGTTATCCCCTTGCACCAAAAGGCTGGCACGCCCACCAGAGGTAAGCGGCTGAAGCAACTGCCAGCGCGCCTGTACCCACGAAGCCACCGGCTGACCATCGACCGCCCGGATGGTATCCCCGGACTGTATTCCGGCCACAGCGGCCGGCGACCCTGCGGGTGGCGCCGACAGACGGGCAATGGGTTCTTGTGTGCCTATCAAGCCCAATACGGCATAAATCACTACCGCCAAGAGCAAATTGGCCAATGGCCCGGCAGCCACAACCGCTACCCGGCGAATCCAGGGTTGTTGATTGAAGGCGGCCTGGCGGGTAGCCGCATCGGCGCCATCAGGCGCATCATCCAGCATCTTGACGTAGCCACCCAGTGGAATCGCAGACAGGGCCCACTCGGTGCCATGGCGATCAAGGCGACGCAACAAAACGGGACCGAAGCCCACCGAAAAACGCAAAATGCGTACGCCGCAACGGCGGGCTACCCAATAATGACCCAGTTCGTGAAAGGTGACCAGCAGGCCCAGGGCAAAAACAAAAGCAAACAACGTCAGCACTATGCGGCGTCCAAAAAACAGATATCAGCAACTTGCCCGACAAAAATCGGTTGCCAGCCGTCTTGTGTGGGCATCCAGATGAAGAACGTCGTCCAGTGAGCCTAACGCTTTTTGCTGGCTGCCGGCAGCAGCATCCAGACAATGCTCGATGATCGCAGGAATCTGCGTATACCGGATCTGTCCACGCAAAAAGCCATCGACGGCGATTTCGTTAGCGGCGTTAAGAGTAATGCAGGCTTCCTGCCCTTGCTTCAAGGCAGCCAGGGACAAGCGCAAACACGGAAAACGGAGCAGATCCGGTTTTTCAAAATCGAGATGCCCCAGGCGTGCCAGCTCGAGCAACCCTACGCCGCTTTCGATACGCTCGGGGAACCCCAGACCGAAGGCAATCGGGGTGCGCATATCGGGTTGCCCCAACTGCGCCAAAATGGATCCGTCGATGTATTCGACCATCGAGTGCACCACGCTTTGCGGGTGTACCACCACCTGGATGCGATCCATCGGCATGGCAAACAACCAATGTGCCTCGATGACCTCAAGGCCTTTATTCAGCATGGTGGCGGAGTCTACCGAGATCTTGCGTCCCATCCGCCAATTGGGATGTGCGCATGCCTGCTCTGGCGTGACGTGCTCGAGTTGTTCGATGGCGGTACAGCGAAAAGGCCCGCCCGATGCTGTCAGAAGCAGGCGGCGCACACCCTCGGCAGGCCGAAAAGGCGCCCTGACGCGATCAGCGGTTTGCGGCAGGCACTGAAAAATCGCGTTGTGCTCGCTGTCGATGGGAAGCAGCTCTGCACCTGCTGTCCGGACAGCCTGCATGAAAAGAGAACCTGCCGCCACCAGTGCCTCTTTGTTGGCCAGCAATACCCGCTTGCCAGCCCGTGCCGCAGCAAGCGCCCCAGGCAAACCCGCTGCGCCGACGATTGCTGCCATCACGGCAGTGACTTCGGTGTCTGCGGCAGTATCTGCCAGTGCTTGCGCCCCGACACGGATTTCAGGACACGTCCGCCCTGCCGGCCAGATGTCGATAAAACGTTGACGCGCATGCGCATCAGGCACGATCACCACCCGGGGCGCATGTTGCAGGGCCTGCGCAGCCAGTTCATCAATCCGGCTGTGGGCGCTTAGGGCGTAGACAGATAAGCGATCCGGGTGTCGGGCGATGACATCCAGCGTATTCACCCCGATGGAGCCTGTTGACCCCAACACACACACACGTTGCACGACAGGCATGAGCTTATCCAATCAACAATAAGAGAATGGCTGCCGGCGCCACAGGCAAGACCGCGTCAATCCGATCGTACACCCCGCCGTGCCCCGGCAACAGTTGGCTGGAATCCTTGACCCCGGCACGCCGTTTGAGCAAAGACTCGAACAGATCACCGAGGATTGACCAGGCAGACAGCAGGACACCCGTCAGCACCAGGCCCGCGGGCCCCCACTGCGCCAACACCAGCGCACCGTAGCTGCCAGGCCACCAAATGGCGGTTGCTACCAGCCAGATCGTTGCCACCAGAATCCCGCCAAAAGCACCTTCGCGCGTTTTGCCCGGACTGACATCAGGCGCCAGCTTATGACGCCCGAACTGGCGACCTACAAAATAGGCCGCGATGTCGGCGCACCAGATCAGCGCCCACAAGCTGATCAGAGCAGAGGCACCATACTGTAAAAAAATCCATGCCAGAGCGAACCACATCGCGAGCAGTGTCAAGGCACCTGCCGCGATCAGGCCTGCAGTGGGACAACGCTTGGGCACCTGTGCGCGAACTACCATCAGAGGCACGGGAATCAGCCAAAAGAACACGGCCAAAGGTAAAACAATCGACTGAAAGGCCCACAACGTTTGCGGATGCGCATCCACCAGCAGGCGTGACAATACCCCCAGGACGCAAACAAACACCACAACAGCGCCGTTGCGCGCCAGTGTATGCGACCACACCAGGCGCCACCACTCCCAAACGGCGCACGCTGACATGATTGCGAGCAGTGCCAGCATCGGCCAAGGCGTTGAGGCACTGACAGCCGCAACGACAATCAGTAAAAGCACAATCGCCGTGAGGATTCTTTGACGTAGCATGGGTACCCTCAGTGTGCTTCGTGCAACTGCTCGCTGGTTCGGCCGAAGCGCCGCTCTCGCTGGCGATACCAGATAAAAGCCTGCTCGATCTCGTTGGCACCGAAATCAGGCCAATAGCAGTTTGTGAAATAGAGTTCAGTGTACGCCAGCTGCCAGATCAGAAAATTGGAAATGCGTTGCTCACCACCCGTACGGATAAAAAGGTCTGGCTCAGGGGCGTACGCCATAGCCAGCCGCTCGCTGATAGCTGCTTCGTCGAGCAGCTCAGGATGTTGTTGAAGTTCTGGATGAGCCTCCAGCAAGGCGCGCGTTGCCTGAAGAATATCCCAACGCCCACCATAATTGGCGGCGATGGTGAGGGTCAAAGCAGATTGATCCGCCGTTTTTGCTTCAGCCTCGCGGATCAGTCCTTGTAATTTTGCATCAAAAGCACTGAGGTCTCCGACAATGCGCAAGCGCACGCCCTGTGCGATCAGCTTGTCGACTTCTTTTTCGAGGGTGCGGACAAACAAGCGCATCAGCAATGTGACTTCTTGTGCCGGACGCCGCCAGTTTTCGGAGCTGAACGCAAATAAGGTGAGGTACTCGACCCCACGCCGGCCGCAGGCTTCGACAGCGCGCCTTACTGCCTGAACACCACGGACATGCCCTGCCGTGCGGGGCAAACAGCGCTGGGTTGCCCAGCGCCCGTTACCGTCCATAATGATGGCGACATGACGGGGCGTCTCTCCGGTGACAGGGATCGAGCAAGTCGAGCTGAGTGGGTTCATGCCGCGAAAACAGAGATGATCGACAATCAGACGGTCATGATCTCGGCTTCCTTTTGGGAGACGAGCTTGTCAATATCAGCCACATAGCGGTCGGTGAGCTTCTGAATGTCATCCTGGCCACGGCGTTCGTCGTCCTCGGAGATTTCTTTGTCTTTGACCAGCCTTTTAAACGTATCGTTGGCATCCCTGCGCAAGTTGCGAATCGCAACCTTGGTGTCCTCGCCTTCGCTGCGAACCACTTTGGTGAGGTCCCGGCGGCGTTCTTCGGTGAGTGCAGGCATTGGTACCCGGATATTGTCGCCCATCGCAATGGGATTGAGGCCAAGATCAGATTCGCGAATCGCCTTATCGACCGTGGCAGCCATGGTTTTCTCCCATACCTGCACGCTCAGCGTACGCGCATCAATGACGGTGACGTTAGCCACCTGACTGATAGGCACCGGAGAGCCATAGTACTCGACCTGAATGTGATCCAGAATACCCGCGTGCGCACGGCCTGTGCGAATCTTGCCCAGGCTGGCTTTCAGGGTTTCGATGGACTTGCCCATGCGTTCTTCAGTAGAACGACGTATATCGGAAAGGCTCATGAGGATTCCTATACCTGCACCAGAGTGCCTTCATCTTCGCCGCATACGACGCGACGCAAGGCACCTGGTTTGTTGATCGAAAATACCTTGATAGGTAATTTTTGGTCGCGACACAAGGCAAATGCGGTGGCATCCATGACTTCGAGTCGGCGCACAATGGCTTCATCGAAACTGATGCGCGAGTACCGGGTGGCGCTGGGGTCTTTATTGGGATCGGCACTATAGATGCCATCCACCTTGGTGGCCTTGAGCACCACTTCGGCGCCGATTTCGGCACCGCGCAAGGCAGCTGCTGTATCTGTGGTAAAGAACGGGTTACCCGTGCCTGCGGCAAAAATCACTACCTTGCCTTCTTCGAGGTAACGCAGTGCCTTGGGCCGAATGTAACGCTCGACCACTTGATCAATATTGAGAGCCGACTGCACCCTGGCATCCACACCATGGTTTTTAAGCGCATCCTGCAAAGCCAGGGCGTTCATGACGGTGGCCAGCATCCCCATGTAGTCGGCGGTTGCGCGATCCATACCCTGGGCACCCGGGGCTACACCACGGAAAATATTTCCGCCGCCGATCACCACCGCCAGTTGCACACCCAAAGACACAATACCGTGGATTTCCTCGGTCATGCGAAGGATGGTTGCGCGGTTGATACCAAAGGGATCACCCCCCATCAGCGCCTCACCCGAGAGTTTCAGAAGGATGCGCTTGTAGGCTGGATTTGACATGCACCAGGTTCCTGGAAGGACGAAACGGAAGAAAGGGTTTTAAGCGGACGTGCAACGGCACCGCGCACAAGGCGCGATGCCATCGTACCTGAATCAGAGAAAATCAGGAACCGCTGGCGGCAGCAGCGACTTCGGCAGCGAAGTCTTCTGATTTCTTTTCAATCCCTTCACCCACCACAAACAGGGCATAGCGATTGATTCGGGCGCCTTTTTCCTTGAGCATCTGCTCGACAGACTGCTTATCATTTTTGACAAAAGGCTGAGACAGCAGCGTGACCTCTTTGAGGAACTTCTGCACAGAGCCTTCAACCATTTTAGTGACGATCTCGGCAGGCTTGCCGGACTCGGCTGCCTTTTGCGCTGCGACGGAGCGTTCGGCGGCGATCAGGGCGGGATCTACCCCACCAGCGTCCAACGCACGCGGCTTGGTAGCTGCAATGTGCATGGCCAGGTCTTTGCCGACTTCGTCGGAGCCGGCGAAATCCACCAGCACGCCGATCCGGCCGCCATGCACGTAGCTGTTGAGCGCATCTACTGTCTCGAAGCGCTGGAAGCGACGAACGGACATGTTTTCACCGATCTTGCCGATCAGTGCGGCCCGGGTGGTTTCGACCGTGCCTTCACCCAGGGCACATTGGCTCAGGGCAGCCACATCAGCCGGGTTTTGTTCGGTTACAAGGCGGGCGAGATCATTGACGAAGGCGACGAAGTCGTTGTTCTTGGCAACGAAGTCGGTTTCGCAGTTGACTTCGACCAGTGCACCGGCTTTGCCATCCGCTGCAATATGCAGGCCGACCAGGCCCTCTGCAGTAATGCGGCTGGCTGCTTTGGATGCCTTGCTGCCCAGTTTCACGCGCAGTAATTCTTCGGCGCGAGCCAGATCGCCATCGGCCTCAGTGAGCGCTTTTTTGCACTCCATCATGGGCGCGTCGGTTTTCTCGCGCAGTTCTTTAACCATGGCGGCAGTAATTTGAGCCATTCGATTCTCCTGTTCGATCAATGCGGATACCGGCCTGTGCCGGTATCGGGCGGATCGGGGTGGCGTCAGACCACCCCGGCCGGTAAAGCAAACGGATGCGAGGAATTATTCCTCGTGGTGTTCTTGCTCAACCTCGATGAATTCTTCGCCTTCTGCCAGTTCTTCGACCAGGCCGTTGACGCTTTGCTCGCGGCCAGCCAACACCGTATCCGCCATACCACGTGCATACAACGCAATGGCTTTGGATGAGTCGTCGTTACCGGGAATGATGTAATCGATACCTTCGGGGGAGTGATTGGTATCCACCACGCCGACAACGGGAATACCCAGGGTGCGGGCTTCGGCAACGGCAATCTTGTGATAGCCGACGTCAATCACAAACAGCGCTTCGGGCAAGGTGTTCATGTCCTTGATGCCGCCGATCGACTTGTTCAGCTTAGCCAGCTCGCGTTCGAACATCAGGGCTTCTTTTTTGCTCATGTGTTCGGTGGCGCCTTCAGCTTGCAGGGCTTCCATGTCTTTCAGGCGCTTGATGGACGTTTTGACCGTCTTGAAGTTGGTCATCATGCCACCCAGCCAGCGGCTGTCGACATAAGGCATGCCGCAACGCTGGGCTTCAGCGGCGAGGATCTCGCGAGCGGAGCGCTTGGTGCCAACAAACAGCACATTGCCGCCACGGGCAGCGACCTGACGCACAAACTGAGTGGCTTCGAGGTATTTTTCGACGGTGCGCTCGAGGTTGACGATGTGAATCTTGTTGCGTTGGCCGAAAATGTATTCGGCCATTTTGGGATTCCAGTAACGGGTCTGGTGACCAAAGTGCACACCAGCTTCCAGCATTTCACGCATGAGGCTCATAGAGTTCTCCAAAGGGTTTCGTCTTGTACAGAGCCAGTATCCGGGGCTAAGATGTTGTTTATGCCCCAAGACACCCATGGTTGGCCCTGCACGCTATTTTCGCGTTACAGGCTGTGCGTTTTTGTACTGCTACCAGCGCCTGCCAATGTTGTGCCAACACATGGCCAAACCTGCATAGCTGCCGAAAAACGCAATTTTATTTGCAAACCCGCCTGCAAATATCTTATCCGCAGACAAAAGGCTACTAAGTAACGCGAAGCCTATAATTCTACTATTCTTCCTTTGTTTTCAGCAAGTACACCCCATGATCCCACTTATCACAGACCCAAAAGAACTCGATCAGATGCGCGCAGCCTGCAAGGACGCTGCCAGCATTCTTGATTACCTGGAACCTCATGTTCAGCCAGGTGTCACCACCGGCGAGCTTGAGCGTCTGTGTATGGCATACCTGACCGACGTACTGCATGTAGAGTCTGCCACTGTGGGCTATGCGCCACCGGGCTACCCCCCCTACCCCGCATCCATCTGCATCTCGGTCAATCATGTTATTTGTCACGGCATCCCGGGCGACAAGGTACTCAAAAACGGCGATATCCTTAACATGGACATCACCATCATCAAGGACGGCTGGTTTGGCGACACCAGCCGCATGTATTACGTGGGCGAACCCTCCATCCTGGCCAAGCGCCTGACTGAAACCACCTTCGAGTGCATGTGGCTGGGTATCGAACAAGTGCGCCCCGGCGCCACATTGGGCGATATTGGTCATGCCATCCAGAAACATGCAGAAGCCGCCGGGTTTTCGGTGGTACGCGAATACTGCGGCCACGGCGTTGGGCAGCGCTTTCACCAGGATCCGCAAGTACTCCACTATGGCAAACCAGGCACCGGCACGCGTCTTGAACCCGGCATGATCTTCACCATAGAGCCCATGATCAATGCTGGCCGTCGTGAAATCCGCACTTTGGCCGACCAATGGACAGTGGTTACCCGCGACCACAGCCTGTCCGCACAATGGGAACACAGTATCCTGGTAACCGACACCGGCTACGAAGTACTGACTGTTTCTCCGGGGATGCCTCAGCCGCCGGCATTCGTCAAGGCGGCGACCGCGTCTGCATGATGACGCAAGCGCCCGGTGCGCTGCAGGCACTGCGCACCGAGCTGCACGAGCGCCGTGCCAAGGCCATCGCCGCCTATCGCCAGCATTTGCGCCCCGACACCCTGCTCACGGCGCTCAGGCGCATTGCAGATGATCTGGTGCGACAACTGCTCAAGACCCACCCCGCCCCGGTTGGGGCCTGCGTGGCGGCGGTGGGAGGATACGGTCGTGGTGAGCTCTATCCGGGGTCCGACCTCGATATCCTGATCCTGCTTGATCATTTGCCCAACGCAGGCGATTGCGAACGGGTTGAGGCCCTGATTGCAGCCTTATGGGATATTGGCCTGGAGCCCGGTCACAGCGTCAGAACACTGTCGCAATGCCGCGATGAAGCCGCGGCCGACATCACGGTCCAGACGGCCCTGCTCGAGGCAAGGTGGCTTGCCGGCAGCCGGAAACTATTTCAGCGATTTCGGGATCAGATGCAATCTGACCTGAATCCGCGCAACTTCTACCTGGCCAAGCAGACAGAGATGCAGCAGCGTCATGCCCGCCACCAGGAAACCCCCTACGCACTCGAACCCAACTGCAAAGAGTCTCCCGGTGGATTGAGAGACCTGCAAGTGCTGCTGTGGCTGGCCCGTGCATCCGGCTTGGGAGACCACTGGAAAGCGGTTGCACAGACAGATCTCCTGACCTCCTCGGAGTTTCGCTCGCTGCACCGAGCCGAGCTGGCTTTCAAACGCTTGCGCATCGAACTTCATCTGCTGACGGGACGCCGGGAAGATCGCGTATTGTTTGATTTGCAGCCCCGCCTGGCTCAAATCTACGGCTTTAAAGATCAGGCCCACCGGCGCGCCAGTGAACTGTTGATGCAACGGTACTACTGGGCTGCACGTGTCGTCAGCCAGGTAAACAGGCTGTTGATGCAAAGCTTTGAAGAGCATCTTTTCCCGCAGCCCCACGCCGTCAGCATCTCGCTGGATGACGATTTTTTTATTCACAGAACCCGGCTGGCACTCTGTCGCCCGGACGCCTTCGAACGCAACCCGGCACTGCTGCTGCGCGTATTTTTGGTCATGCAGCAGCACCCCGAACTGCAAGGCATGGCGGCAGGCACCCTTCGCGCCATCTGGCATGCGCGACACCAGATCGACGCGCAGTTTCGCAAAAACCCGGTCAACCGCAAGCAGTTTTTACAGATTCTTCAGCAGCCGCGAGGGATCGTGCATGCCTTGCGGGACATGACGATGTGGAACATCCTGCCGCGCTATTTGCCGGTATTCAGGCGCATCGTCGGCCAGATGCAGCACGATCTGTTTCATGCGTACACCGTAGATCAACATATCCTGATGGTGATCCGCAACCTGCGCCGGTTTACCATGCCTGAGCACGCCCAGGAGCACCCGCTGGCCAGTCAGCTGATTGCAGACCTGGACGAGCACTGGCTTTTGTATATTGCCGCATTGTTTCATGACATCGCCAAGGGTCGTGGTGGCGACCACTCACAACTGGGCGCCGCCGAAGTGCGCCGCTTCGCACACCAGCATATGCTCGACCGCGAGCAAACCGCGTTGCTCGAGTTTCTGGTGCGGGAACACCTGACACTGTCTCAGGTTGCACAAAAGCGCGATCTCAGCGATCCGCGCGTTATTCACGAATTCGCCACACGGGTAGGCACGCAACGCAGGCTGGCCGCGCTTTATTTGCTGACGGTGGCGGATATCCGCGGCACCAGTCCAAAGGTCTGGAATGCCTGGAAAGGCAAGCTGCTGGATGATTTATATCACCAGGCACTGGCTGCCCTGGGAGGTGCCCGGCCCGACACAGGCACGATTCTAGCCTTGCGCAAGGATGCCGCCACCACAGAAATCCGGCGCATGGGGCTTAGGGACGAAAGCCGAGATGCATTTTGGTCACAGCTTGATGTTGCATATTTTTTACGGCACGATTCAAACGAAATCGCCTGGCACACCCGGCATCTGTACCATTGTTTTCAGGGTCCCAATCCAGTTGTCCGTGCGCGCGTCCTGGGCCAAAGCGAAGCCTTGCAAGTATTGGCCTACGCGCCAGACCGCGACGACCTCTTCATGGATATCTGCCGATATTTCGACCAGCACGGCTTGAGCATCCAGGACGCCCGGATTCACACTACCCGGCAAGGGTGGGCACTGGACAGTTTTATCGTGCTCCTACCGGATGCAGACCGCGATTACCGCTCGCATGCCACCTTGGTAGAGCACGAGCTGCTGGCGGCTCTTGGCAACCCACATGCCACCCAGACGCCGGCATCCACGCTTCGGCGTGGATCGCGGCGTTCGAGGGTGTTTCCCATCCTGCCCACTATCAGCCTGCAGGCAGACGAGCAAGGCGGCAACTGGCGGCTGTCGATTACCGCCGCAGACCGTATCGGCTTGCTGTACGATCTTGCCAGCGTGTTTACCCACCACAATATCAACCTGAAGATGGCCAAGATCATGACGCTGGGCGACCGCGTTGAAGATATTTTCATCCTGCAAGGCGCTGTTCTGGCGCAGCCGCGCGGGCAACGACAGTTCGAGCGCCATATTTTTGCAGTACTCTCCATAGATGCTCAAGACGGTGCAGTATCACGCCCCGCTTTCAATTCCGATGAACCACCCTTACTTGGCCATGAATCTTACCCAATCTGACCGAATTCTCAGAACCATCGCAGGGCTGTGCCTGAGTGCAGTGGGAATTGCCCTGGTTTCACAACATATGTTCGGGATGGCACCTTGTGCCTGGTGTGTACTGCAGCGGCTGATTTTGCTGGCCATTGCAGCAGTGTGCGGCTTGGCCGGCACGGGATGGGGCAAGGTAATTGTGCTGCGCCTGGGTGCCGCCATTGCCACGATTTTGTCAATCTGCGGCGTAGTGGCCGCATGGTACCAATATAGCGTCGCATCCAACTCGTTTTCGTGCGCACAAACGTTTGCCGACCGCTTTATTGCAGGCTCTGGCCTGGATGCTGCTGTCCCCTGGCTGTTTGGCATTTACGCCAGTTGTGCCGACGCTCGGGTAGAGCTTTTGGGGATCGAATACTCTATATGGGGTTTGATCCTGTTTATTGTGTGTGCCGCACTAGCCTTGTCGGTTCTCGCCTCTAGGCGGCCTCGACAAGGCTAACCACCGTTATCGGATCAGGCGTCTTCGGGCGCCGCTGCCATTGCTCCCGACTGAATCGGCTGACCACGGCCCAAACGCAGGCGTTCGAGATAAGCGTCATCAATATCGCCCGTCACATAGCGGCCGTTAAAGCACGAGGATTCAAATTCCTTGAGTGCCGGATTAAGGTCGCGCAGCGACTGCTCGAGATCGGCAAGCTCTTGATACACTAGGCCATCCGCACCAATCTCCTGGGAAATCTGTAAGGTATCCCTGCCTGTGGCAATGAGCTCGGCCTGCGTGGGCATGTCGATGCCATAAACATTGGGAAACCTTACCGCGGGGGCTGCCGACGCAAAATACACCTTGTTGGCGCCAGCAGTCCGGGCCATCTCCACAATTTCGCGGCTGGTCGTGCCCCGCACGATGGAGTCATCCACCAACAACACGTTTTTGCCCCGAAATTCAAGATCGATTGCGCTGAGTTTCTGCCGCACTGATTTTTTGCGCACCGCCTGCCCTGGCATGATAAAAGTACGCCCTATATAGCGGTTTTTGATAAAGCCTTCACGATAATTGAGCCCCAGATGGGACGCCAGCTGCATCGCAGACGGACGGGAGGAATCCGGAATAGGCATCACGACGTCGATATCACCCAGACGCAACGATTTGGCTACGTTATCAGCCAGATATTCACCCATTTGCAGACGCGCATCGTAAATTGAGATCCCGTCCATGACGGAATCAGGGCGTGCAAAATACACGTACTCGAACACGCACGGCGTTTGCTCCTGGCCTGGCTCGGCGCACTGCTGCTGGCTGACTTCACCTTCTTCGGTAATGACAATGGCCTCGCCGGGTTCGATATCGCGAACCAACGTAAATCCCGTACCTGTGAGTGCGACGGATTCTGAGGCCAACATCCACTCTGTACCAGTCTCGGTATCATGACGGCCCAGGCACAGGGGACGAATGCCGTGGGGATCACGAAACGCCACCAGACCAAAGCTGCTGATCCGGGCGATGACCGCATACGCCCCTTTTGCTCGCCGATGGACAGCCTGGACCGCCTGAAACACGGCATTGGCATCCAGTGTGCCCCCATTGGAGGCTTGCTGGAGTTCATGGGCCAGCACATTAAGCAAGACTTCAGAATCGGAATTTGTATTGATATGCCGCCGATCATGCTTGAACAGCGCCTCGCGCAGCTCACGCCAATTGGTGAGATTGCCGTTATGAACAAACGTGATCCCAAAGGGCGCATTGACGTAAAACGGTTGTGCTTCATCGACACTCGCACTGGAGCCGGCCGTGGGATAGCGCACTTGCCCAAGGCCACTATTGCCTGGCAGGGCCCGCATATTGCGCGTGCGAAACACATCACGCACCAGGCCATGGGCCTTGTGCATACTGAAAAATTGCTCGTGTGCCGTGGCAATACCGGCCGCGTCCTGTCCACGATGCTGCAAGAGCAGCAAGCTGTCATAGATCAATTGATTGACGGGGCCCTGCCCCACCACACCGACGATTCCACACATGATTAGATTTTCCGAAACTAATAAGGAAGCAACTGCGCGATATCGACAGGCAGTGCAGATTTGATTTGTTGAAAGCCTTTGACCAGAGCGTCCGAGGTACGCGCCTGCTGCCACCAGGCTTCTTGGGGCAATTTGGTATAGCCAGCCAACCCCACCAGAGCCAGCACAAGAATCAACCCGCGGGCTGCACCAAATACCGCACCCAGCCCATGATCTGCCGGCGTCAGGCCCGTGCGGTCGATCAGGGCGCCCAGTGCCATATTAAGCAGCCCTATCGCCAATAAAATCAAAATAAAAACGGCCCCATAGGCCGCCAATGTACGCAACAAGCCGTTTTCGATCAGGGTATCCAGCCACTGAGACGCCATTGGCCCCCACCAGATAGCCGCCACAAACGCTGCCAGATACGCAATCAACGACAGGACTTCCCGGAGGAAACCCCGCAGCAGACCGATCAGGCAGGACACCACCACGACCGTCAGGACGATGTAATCGAAGCTGGTCACTTGTCGGAAATCAGGCCATTTTGGTAACCCAACGCACGCAGCCGGGTTTGTGCAGCCTGGGCTGCCTCGTGTGAGCTAAAGGGCCCAACCCGTAGTCGATAAACTGTGCGACCCCCTGATTGACCTTGCTCGACGTAGGCATCGGTAACCCCGGACTGACGCAAGCTGTCACGCCGTTGAAGGGCGTCTTGCTGTGCGGTGTAAGCCGCCACCTGGAGGTAATAACTGCCTTGGCCGGAAGCCGGTACGGGCGTTTTGCTGGAAGGTTTGACGGGTGTTTTGCCCGACAGCAGCGCCAAGGCCACCGAACCGTCATCCGTGCGTTCGACTGATTTTGGTTTTGGCTCGGGCTTCGCTGGCTTGGGTGCTGGTTCGGGGGCCGGGACCGCTGCAGAGGGCTCTGGAGCCGGTGCGGGAGCAGGTGTTATGTCTGCCTGACTGCCGCCAGCTTGGGCAGCCCCTGAGGTATCGTCTGGCGGCGAGGCACTGCCAGAAGCCTGGGCAAGAGATGTCGAGCTGCCGCTTGCGGCAGGCGTGCTGGTGGTATCGGGCTGAGCCGGTACAGTAGAGGTGTCTGGTGACACCTGACCGGATGCACCACCCGACTGAGCGGCGAGTGTCGGCCCGGAGCCTGGCAACCCTGACGGCGCAGCAGGCACCACAATGGGAGCCTGAGCGTCGTCGGTGACAGGCTCGTCGAATAACCACGGAACAACAACGAAGGCGGCGAGCACCAGTGCCAGCGCACCAATCAGGCGCCTGCGGGCCCTGCCTCGAAGTTCTTTAAGCTGGGCCTCGCTGGTGCCGCCGGAACGCGTGGTATTGCGTTTGCCGGGCGTGGTCCCTTGACGAAAAAACATCAGTCAGCTCACCCATCGAAAAGGCAGGCTGACCCGCCTGCCTGGTCAAGAAAGAACGTCCCGGCCTTCTTGGCGCAGGACCTGAAGCACGGGCCCCACTGTTGCAAAAGACCCGAACACAAGAATTCTATCATTGTCGGTTGCCAAACGACGGGCTTCTGCAAAGGCTTGTTCCGGACTGTCAAAGGTTGAAACCTGAACATCTTGCTTGGCCACGGCTGGCCGGGGAGCCGCTTTTACCCCGGGTTTGTGGTCTCCGCGCTTGATTTCTGCGGTTTGTACAACGAAAGGATCGACCGGCGCCACATCACCGGTAATCCGGTGAACGATGTCGGCAAGCGCCTTGGCCGAGGTACCACGAGGGCCTTCAGTGGTGGCGCACAGCCAGCGATCCACCCGGCGGGTAAGCTTGGCCAGAGTGTGCTCGATGTCCTTGTCGTGCAGCATGCCCACGACTGCGTAGGTATGCGGGTAATGACCCATGCTGTCGAGGTTTTGCCCCACTGCAGCCGCAGCGTGCGGATTGTGGCCAACATCCAGGATGGTGGCGGGCAGGCCAGGCAAAATCTGCATGCGCCCAGGCAGACCGACATGCAAAAGCCCCTGACGCACATTTTGCTGTGTCACCACCAGGCGGTCGCGCAGATTTTCGAGCGCAGCCAGCGCAGCGGAAGCGTTGAGCAATTGATTGGCGCCACGCAGGGCGGGATAGCCCAACGCATTACGGCGCTGCAAACGCCCGCCGTAGGCCCATTGCTGCCGGTCTCCGGAATAGTTGAAGTCGATCCCAAAGCGCCAGAGATCTGCGCCAATTTCTGCTGCGTAGTCAATGACGGTTTGTGGAGGGACGGGATCCGCGCAGATCGCGGGCTTGCCCGGCCTAAAGATATGCGCCTTTTCCCAGCCGATCGCTTCACGGGTGTTGCCCAGATAGGCCATATGATCGAGGTCGACGCTGGTGAGCACGGCGCAGTCGGTATCAATGATATTGACCGCATCCAGGCGCCCACCCAAGCCAACCTCAAGCACCACTACATCCAGGGACGCCGCCTGAAACAGCAGGAGTGCTGCCAGCGTTGTCATCTCAAAATATGTGAGGGAAACATCGCCACGGGCCGCTTCGATGTGTTCGAGCTGGGCCACGATATCGGCATCGGTGACCTCCTGGCCGTTGATACGGATGCGCTCGTTGAAACGCAGCAGATGAGGCGAGGTGTACTGACCCACGTGATAGCCCGCATCCAGCAAAATGGACTCGAGCATGGCACAGGTGGAGCCTTTGCCATTGGTGCCTGCCACTGTGATTTTCACGCAGTCCAGCGACAGCTGCATGCGCTGGGCCACCGCACGGATACGATCAAGACCCAAGTCAATGGCTTTGGGATGCAGGGTTTCAAGGTAAGCCAGCCAGTCGGCTAACGGGGCACCAGAAGCAGGAGCAATAGAAGACATGAGAATGAAAATCACATAGAAAACGGCAGGTGCCGATATTAGCACCTGCCGTGTACGGACTGGCTGACACCCCTACTGCCAACCAGGCCCTTATCCCTTATCGGGCTGGCCGCGCAGGGGGTACGTCTGTGCAGTGACCATCGGCGATCTCTGCCGCCATGCCGACGGATTCTCCCAGGGTGGGATGCGGATGGATGGTTTTGCCGATATCCACCGAATCTGCGCCCATCTCGATGGCGAGTACAACCTCGCTGATGAGATCGCCCGCGTGGGTACCCACGATGCCACCACCGAGGATCCGTCCGGTTTCGGCATCAAAGAGCAACTTGGAGAAGCCCTCATCGCGGCCGTTGGCAATGGCACGCCCGGACGCCTGCCAGGGGAACAGGCCTTTTTTAAGGGCAATCCCTTGTTTCTTGGCGTCTTCTTCAGTGAGCCCCACCCAGGCAACTTCGGGGTCTGTGTAGGCAACCGAAGGAATCACACGGGCATCGAAGAAGGCTTTCTGACCGGCGATGGCTTCGGCGGCAACATGTGCCTCGTGTACTGCCTTGTGGGCCAACATGGGCTGCCCGACGATGTCGCCAATGGCATAGATATGCGGCACATTGGTGCGCATCTGCTTGTCGACGCCGATGAAACCACGATCGCCAACAATGACACCCGCTTTGTCGGCACCGATTTTTTTACCATTGGGCGATCGACCGACTGCTTGCAGGACAAGGTCGTAGCACTGTGGTTCTTTGGGGGCAGCCTCGCCCTCGAAAGTGACCCAGATCCCGTCTTCCTTGGCCTCGGCAGCAACGGTTTTGGTTTTGAGCATGACATGATCAAATCGCGGCTCGTTGCGCTTTTGCCATACCTTGACCAAATCACGATCGGCACCTGTCATGAGCGTTGGCAGCATCTCGACCACATCCAGCCGGGCGCCCAGTGCGGAGTACACCGTACCCATCTCGAGGCCAATAATGCCGCCACCGATGATCAGCATACGCTTGGGAATGGCCGACAATGTCAACGCACCGGTTGAGTCGACGATACGGGGATCTTCTGGCAAAAATGGCAATTTTACCGACTGGCTGCCGGCTGCAATGATGGCTGAGGCAAACTTGATTGTCGTGGTGCCACCGTCGGCTTTCTCTACCGTCAAATGGTGGGGATCGGCAAAAGAACCGACGCCCTGGACAACTGTTACCTTGCGTGCCTTGGCCATCCCGGCAAGACCGCCCGTCAGCTTGCTGACCACGCCATCCTTGTAGCCCCTGACGCCGGCCAGATCGATTTTGGGTTCGCCAAAACTGATGCCATGCGCACCCAGGGACTTTGCTTCTTCGAGTACGCTGACAGTATGCAGCAGCGCCTTTGACGGGATACACCCGACATTAAGGCACACGCCGCCCAGCGTGGCATAGCGCTCGATCAGCACCACTTTGAGGCCGAGATCCGCTGCGCGGAAGGCGGCCGAGTATCCGCCGGGCCCCGCACCGAGCACCAAGACATCGCACTCGGTGTCTGCCGTGCCACTGAACTGCCGTGCTGTCGGCGCAGGAGCCGGTGCACTGGCGGGTGCAACGGCAGCAGCCGCAGCAGGTGCCGCCGGCGCATTGCTGCTGGACGGAGCGGGTTCATCGGATTTTGCCGCCGTTTTTTTCTCGGCTGCAGGCGCCGACGATTGGCCGGATTCAATGGCTTCGACACGCAAAATAGTGGTGCCTTGGGTAACCTTGTCGCCGACCTTGACCAACACCTCTTTGACAACCCCGCCTTGATCAGACGGGATCTCCATGGAGGCTTTGTCCGATTCGACGGTGATCAGACTTTGCTCTGGGGTGATGGTGTCGCCCACAGCCACCAGCAATTCAATCACATCAACCTGATCAAAATCACCGATATCCGGAACATTGACGTCATTTAGACTCATGTGTGCCCCCTTTACAGGATGATGCGGCGGAAATCCGCCAGCAAGCCCGCCAGATAGGCGTTGAATCGGGCCGCAGAGGCTCCATCAATTACGCGGTGGTCGTATGACAGCGACAACGGCAGCATCAGCCGAGGTTGAAACGCCTTGCCGTCCCAAACCGGCTGCATGGCAGATCGCGACACCCCCAAGATGGCAACTTCAGGCGCATTGATGATAGGCGTAAAGTCTGTACCGCCAATGCCACCCAGAGACGAAATCGAGAAGCACCCGCCCTGCATTTGCGATGGCGAGAGTTTTCCTTCGCGCGCCTGGGCTGCAAGCTCGGAGGTTTCTGTGGCAATCTCAAGCACGCCTTTTTTGTCGGCGTCACGGATCACCGGGACGACCAGGCCATTGGGCGTGTCTGCCGCAAAACCAATGTGGAAATAATGCTTGAGGACGAGGTCGTCACCATCGAGCGAGGCGTTGAAGTCGGGAAACTTCTTGAGTGCCGCCACGACTGCCTTGATGATGAATGCCAGCATAGTGACCTTGATGCCGGCTTTTTTGTTCTCGGCATTGAGTTGCTGACGCAGCGCTTCAAGATCAGTGATGTCTGCAATGTCATTGTTGGTGACATGCGGGATCATGACCCAGTTGCGATGCAGGTTGGCGCCCGAAATCTTTTTGATGCGTGACAGCGCCCGGGTTTCAATCTCACCAAACTTGGTGAAATCAACCTTGGGCCAGCCCAGCACACTGAAGCCTTCGCCGGCTGGCGGGGTTGAACCCACCTGGCCGGCGCCACCCATCGACAAGGCCTGCTTCACGTAGGCGCGCACATCGTCGGCTGTGATGCGGTTTTTCGGGCCCGTCCCGCTGACTTGTACCAGATTGACACCAAGTTCGCGGGCAAATTGACGCACAGAGGGTGAGGCATGCGGCAGGTTGCGCAAGGGCATTTCGGCCTCGGCAAAGGCTGCAGTTGGCGAGGTACGGCCAGAACCAGCAGTAGCGGCCAGCGATTCCGCCGGCGCAGCCTTGGGTACTGCTACCTCGGGCGCCGCCTGCTGAGGCTCAGCAGGCTTGGCTTTCTCGGCTTCTGGCTGCTTGGCCTCGGGGGCGTCTGCCTTGGCTGCGGGTGCAACAGAGGCCTCGGCGGCCTTGGCGTCGCCTGCGGCTTCAGCCTCAACTTCGAGGATGACGGCGCCTTCGGCAACCTTATCCCCCACCTTGACCTTGATGGACTTGACCACCCCACCCTCGGAGGCGGGAATCTCCATGGAGGCTTTATCGGATTCGACGGTCATCAGGCTTTGTTCGGCTGTGATGGTGTCACCGACAGCCACCAGCAGCTCGATGACATCGACCTGGTCGAAATCGCCGATATCCGGGACTTTGATTTCCACGATACTCATGTTCCTCATCCTCCTCAGGCGTGATGCGGGTTGGCCTTATTGGCATCAATCCCGTACTTGGCAATGGCTTCTGCACACTTGGCAATATCAATCGTGCCCTCATCGGCCAGACTGCGCAGGGCAGCCAGCACGATGAAGTGTTGATCGATCTCGAAGTGCTTGCGCAGCTCGGAGCGGAAATCCGACCGGCCAAAGCCGTCGGTGCCCAGCACCTTGAAATGGCGGCCATCGGGAATGAATGGCCGGATCATGTCACCATACGCCTTGATGTAGTCGGTGGACACGATGATCGGGCCTTGAGTGTCTTTGAGTTGCTGGGTGACATAGGGCACCTGGGCGGGCTCAGTGGGATGCAGCAGGTTGTGCCGCTCGACATCCATACCATTCCGACGCAGCTCGGTGAAGCTGGTGGCGCTCCAGACATCAGAAGTCACGCCCCAGTCTTGCTCGAGCAGTTTTTGAGCGGACAGCACTTCGCGCAAGATCGTGCCCGAACCCATCAGCTGCACATGCGCCTTGGCCGGCTTTTTGCTGGCATTGAGCTTGTACATGCCACGCAGGATGCCGTCCTCATCGCCAGATTTGAGACCCGGATGAGCGTAGTTTTCGTTCATCACGGTGATGTAGAAAAACACGTCTTCCTGGTTGTGCATCATGCGCTGCAAACCGCTACGGATGATGACTGCGACTTCGTGTGCAAAGGCCGGATCATAGGCCACGCAATTGGGAATGAGCGAAGCCTGAATATGGCTATGGCCGTCTTCGTGCTGCAGACCCTCGCCATTAAGCGTGGTACGGCCAGCCGTACCACCCAGGACAAAGCCTCGCGCCAGCATATCGCCCGCTGCCCAGGCATGATCACCAAAGCGCTGGAACCCGAACATCGAGTAGTAGATGAAGAACGGGATCATGATGGTGTTGCTGACCGAGTACGACGTGGCCGCCGCAATCCAGGAACTGAAACCGCCCGCTTCGTTGATGCCTTCTTGAAGCAGTTGCCCGTTCTCGGCCTCGCGATAGTACATGACCTGGCCTTTATCGACCGGCACGTATTTCTGTCCTTCTGGTGCATAGATACCGATCTGGCGGAACAGGCCTTCCATGCCGAACGTGCGCGACTCATCGACCAGAATGGGGACAACCCGCGGAGCTAGTTCCTTGTCGCGCAAAATCTGGTTAAGCACGCGCACAAACGCTTGCGTTGTAGAGATCTCGCGACCTTCGGCGGTAGGCTCGAGCACGGCCTTGAAGGTTTCAAGCGGCGGCACTGGCAAGGATTGATCGGCCTTTTGGCGACGATGGGGCAGATAGCCACCCAAGGCCTTGCGGTGCTCGTGCAGGTATTTCATTTCGGGCGAATCGTCGGCCGGCTTGAAATACGGAATGTGATCGACCTGATCGTCGGGGATGGGGATATTGAAGCGATCGCGGAATTCGCGTACCGAATCGATGTCCAGTTTCTTTTGCTGGTGCGTGGGGTTTTTGGCCTGGCCCACATGCCCCATGCCGTAACCCTTGATGGTTTTTGCCAAAATCACGGACGGCTGCCCCTTGTGGCTAGCGGCCGAGGCAAAGGCGGCATATACCTTATGGGGGTCGTGGCCCCCGCGATTGAGACGCCAGACATCTTCGTCGCTCATCCGGCTGACCATTTCAAGCAGCTTGGGATGCTTGCCAAAGAATTTTTCGCGCACAAACTTGCCATCATTGGCTTTGTACGCCTGATATTCGCCATCAACGGTTTCTTCCATGATGCGACGCAAGATACCTTCTTTGTCGCGCGCAAACAGCGGATCCCAGTAACCACCCCAGATCAGCTTGAGGACGTTCCAGCCGTTGCCACGGAACGCGCCTTCAAGCTCTTGAATGATCTTGCCATTACCACGCACCGGGCCATCCAGCCGCTGCAGGTTGCAGTTGACCACGAAAATAAGGTTATCAAGTTTCTCGCGCGAAGCCAGGCCAATGGCTGCCAGGGTTTCGGGCTCGTCGATTTCGCCGTCGCCAACAAATACCCAGACCTTGCGCTCGGCCGTATCCGCCAGACCGCGGGCATGCAAATACTTGAGAAAACGCGCCTGATAGATGGCCATCATGGGGCCAAGGCCCATGGACACCGTGGAAAATTGCCAGAAGCCAGGCATCAATTTGGGGTGCGGATAAGACGGTAGCCCCTTGCCCTTGCCACCGACTTCCTGGCGGAACCAGTCGAGGTTTTCTTCTGTCAGGCGGCCTTCGAGGAAGGCACGTGAGTACATGCCAGGCGAGGAGTGCCCCTGAAAGTAGATCAGGTCGCCACCGTGTTCGGGGGACTCTGCATGCCAGAAATGGTTTTGACCACATTCAATCATGGTGGCCAGAGAAGCAAACGACGCGATGTGCCCGCCCAGGCTGCCGCCGTCGGCTGGCTCGTGCTTGTTGGCTTTGACGACCATCGCCATCGCGTTCCAGCGAATATAGGAGCGGATGCGTTCTTCGAGCACCATATTGCCCGGATGCGGAGGCTCGAGCCCTGGCGGAATCGTGTTGACGTACGCCGTGTTGGGCGAGAAGGGGATATGGGCTCCTGAGCGGCGTGCCAGATCGATCAGGTTTTCGATCAGGAAGTGGGCACGCTCGGCTCCTTCGCGATCGAGAACGGCTTCCAGTGAATCGAGCCATTCTTGAGTTTCTTGTTGATCAGGATCTGCCACCTGGGCGTTTGCTTGTTCAAGAGAGGACATTGTGCGTGTCTCCTGGGATGATAAGGACGCGATCACATATCGCGCCTGCCTGTTATGAGCCGGACATGAGGGCTCGAGGGTAAAAACATCGAGGTGCCGGCAACTACGCCCATTCTAGGAAAGACCCGGTCTGAGCACAAGCGAAATTTCACCTCGTGGTTTTAATTTTTATTATGTGAAATATTGAATACTGTTTTCGCGTCTAAAATGGCGCAATCATCTGACCTTCAAGGCCATGGCACACCCTCACCGCAAGTCACTCATCCCAACCAACTTCTACGAGCATGCGCGCAATAGCCGCCGCCTCTATTGGTTGACCCCAGCGATCGTACTGGTGCTTTATCTGTGCGTCATGGGCGCCTTCTTGTGGCTGCAACGGCTGCAAAGCGACAGCGTGATGTTTGTCACCATCGATCAGGAAGCCCGTCAGCAACGCCTGATGATGGTGGTGTTTGCCCTGTCGCTGGTGATTGTATTCAGCCTGCTGGCCTTGTGGCGCTATACGCGCTTTCGTACCCAGGCGGAAGCCGCCCTGATCGCCGAAACCGGCTTTCGGCGCGCCATGGAAAACTCCATGTCCACCGGCATGCGGGTATTCGACATGCAGGGCCGCATCGCATACGTCAATCCGGCATTCTGTCGCATGATCGGCTGGAACGAAGCCGACCTTGTCGGCCGGACGGCCCCGTTTCCGTATTGGTTACCAGGACGACACGATCACCATCGCGAGACGCTTGCACAATTGCTGTCGGGGCGCACGCCCAGCAGCGGGCTGGAGATCGAAGCCCAGCGGCGCGACGGCTCCCGGTTTACTGCCCGCATGTATGTCTCGCCACTGCGCGACCCAAAAGGCGAACAAATCGGCTGGATGACTTCCATGACCGATATCACTGAACCCAAGCGGATTCGTGAGGCACTGACCGCCGCGCACGAGCGGTTCATGACCGTGCTCGAAGGTCTGGACGATGCCATCTCTGTGGTGGCCGACACTCCCGAAGGGCTGGAGCTTTTATTTGCCAACCGCACCTATCGGCGCCTCTTTGGTGCGCAAACCACCGGCCACGCACAGCTGCTGGGCGGGCGGCTGGGCCGGTTTACCGACGACACCATGGAGCTTTTCTCGCCCACTGCCGAGCGCTGGTTTGAAGTGCACCACCGGATGCTGGCCTGGACGGATTCGCGACGGGTGCGGCTGCAGGTGGCCCGAGACATTACCGAGCGGCGCAAACACGAAGAAGCATCTCGGGTACAACAAGAGAAAGCCCAACTGACCAGCCGCCTGACTACCATGGGTGAAATGGCTTCATCGCTGGCCCATGAACTCAACCAGCCCCTGACCGCCATCAGCAACTACAATATGGCCGCCGTGGCGATGGTGAAATCCGGCAAGGCCCCCACCGAATCCTTGCTGCAGGCCCTCGAAAAAGCCTCGCAACAGGCCGAGCGCGCAGGCAAGATCATCAGCCGCATCCGGGAGTTTGTGAAGCGCAGCGAACCCCGCCGTCAGGCAGTGGGCTTGTCCAGGATCGTCGAAAATGCGGTTAGCTTTGCCGATATCGACGCCCGCAAACGGCAGATCGACATCATTCAAAGCCTTCCCGACCCCATGCCGGAAGTACTGGCCGATCCAATCCTGATCGAACAGGTGCTGCTGAATCTGTTAAAAAATGGGGTTGAAGCCATGGAGCACAGCGAATATCGCAGCTTGCATGTCAATATTACCGACCAAGACCCCCAGATCGAGATCGCTGTCATCGACCGAGGCCATGGTCTGCGCAATCCCGACCGCCTGTTCGAGCCCTTCTACAGCACGAAGTCTGAAGGCCTGGGCATGGGATTGAACATCTGCCGTACCATTATCGAGTCGCACCACGGACGTCTGTGGGCCACCCCCAACCCTGAGGGCGGTACCATCTTTCGCTTTACACTGCCCAAGGCACCATCAGGCTTTCAAGCCCGGGAATCCACGGAGGAAACGCAAGCATGACAGATCCCCAGCTCTCCAGCATTATTTACATCGTTGATGACGATGAAGCCGTCAGGGATTCTCTACGCTGGCTGCTCGAAGCCAACGGTTATTCAGTTCGCAGCTATGCTGGGGCAGAAGAATTTCTTGACGCCTATAACCCAGACCAAGTGGCCGTCCTGATTGCAGACGTGCGCATGCCCGGCATGAGCGGCCTCGAGCTGCAAGAGACGCTGATCGCGCGCAAGGCGCCGCTGCCAATCGTCTTCATTACCGGCCACGGCGATGTTCCCATGGCTGTTTCCACGATGAAAAAGGGTGCCGTCGATTTCCTCGAAAAACCCTTTAACGAAGCCGATTTGCGTCGTATCGTGGCCGGGATGCTCGAGCAGGCCACCGAAAAAGTCCGCGAGGCTCAGGTGCAACGCGATCAACAGGCCGTGCTGGGTCGTCTTACCGCACGCGAACAGCAGGTACTTGAGCGCATCGTGGCAGGCCGCCTCAACAAACAGATTGCCGGCGACCTGAACATCAGCATAAAAACGGTCGAAGCGCACCGGGCCAACATCATGGAAAAACTTGAAGTCACCACCGTGGCTGATCTAATGAAAATCGCTCTCACCCGCGCCGAGGAAACCCACTCATGACCGCCCGCATCATCGACGGCAAAGCACTGGCTGCACACGTTCGCGCAGATGTTGCCACGCGCGTTCAAGCCCTTAAGCAGCACGGCGTAACACCCGGGCTGGCCGTTGTTCTGGTGGGCGAAAATCCCGCCTCTCAAGTGTATGTGCGCAACAAGGCCGCTGCCTGCGAAGCAGCCGGCATGCTGTCGCGGGTAATCCCCCTGGGAGAAGACACCTCCGAGGGAGAACTTCTCGACGTGATTGACACACTCAACCAGGATCCAGCCATTCACGGCATCCTGGTGCAGCTGCCCTTGCCTGGCCACATCGACACCGGACTGGTGATCGAAGCTATCAGCGCTGCCAAGGACGTGGACGGTTTTCACATCAGCAACGCCGGCTTGCTAATGACGGGACGGCCGCGGTTTCTACCATGCACACCTTATGGTGTGATGAAAATGCTCGAGGCTGAAAACGTCCCATTAAGGGGTGCAGAAGCAGTCATCGTAGGTGCCAGCAATATTGTGGGCAAACCCATGGCCATGCTGCTGCTGGCGGCAGGTGCTACGGTTACCTTGTGCAATTCCAAAACCCGGGATCTTGGTGCACAAGCCCGCCGGGCGGACGTTCTGGTGGTTGCCACAGGCAAGCCCGGCATTGTCCAGGGCGATATGGTCAAGCCCGGCGCCGTCGTGATCGATGTGGGCATCAACCGTCTACCCTCGGGCAAACTGACTGGTGATGTCGACTTTCCGTCGGCTTCTCAGGTGGCCGGCGCCATTACACCGGTTCCTGGTGGAGTAGGCCCCATGACCATCGCCATGTTGCTGGTCAATACAATTGAAGCAGCGGAACGCACTGCACAGTCTTGAAATCAGGGCAACCGCCCCCATGTGCCGCTCATGACAACGCAAACGTTTGCCGAGAATCCCCTCCTCGTTCCGGCCGAGGCTTACGTCGACTATGCTGCAGTCAAGCCTGAGCATATCGAGCCTGCAATCCGCGAGCTGATCTCCGCCACTCGCGCGGCAGTCGACGTTGCAGCCGATTGTCCCCAGCCACCAAACTGGGAAAATCTCGTCGAGGCAATCGAAACCCCATCAGAGCGGCTGCACCGTGCCTGGTCGATTGCCGGCCATCTTAATAGCGTGGTCAATACGCCCGAGCTGCGCGCGGCTTATAACAGCTGCCTGCCGCTGGTCAGCGAGTTTTCAACCTGGGTCGGTCTGCATCGGGGGCTTTATCAGCGATACCAGGCCTTGGCCAACAGCCCCGCTTATGCGCAACTGGGCGCCACACGCCAACGCATCGTAGACCTCGCTTTGCGAGACTTCCGTCTTAGCGGAGTCGAACTGCAAGACGCAGCCCGGGACACCTATGCCCGCAACGCCGACCTCCAGGCTCAGGTATCCCAGAAGTTCTCCGAAAACGTCATGGATGCCACTGACGGCTGGACACTCCTGATTACGGATGAGTCCCGCCTCAAGGGCCTGCCCGAGCAGGTGATTGCGCAGGCACGCCAACAGGCGCAGTCCACCAGCGAAAGCGGCTGGAAGCTGACGCTGCACATGCCCTGCTATTTGCCGGTCATGCAATACGCCCAGGATCGTGAGCTACGCCAGACACTCTATCGGGCATATGGCACCCGCGCATCCGACCAAGGCGACATAGCGTTTGATAACTCCGAATCCATCGAATCCCTATTGGCACTGCGCGCAGAAGAAGCCGGCTTGCTGGGTTATCCAAACTACACCGCCCTGCGCCTTGAAACCCGGATGGCGGACAGTGCGCCACAGGTACTCGATTTTCTGCACCAACTGGCTGCCCGGGCACGCCCCAGTGCCCAGCATGATCTGCAAGAACTGCGCGAGTTTGCCGCCCGGGAGCTCGGGCTGGACACGCTGGAGCCCTGGGATATCGCCTTTGCCTCCGAACGCCTGCGCGAGCAGCGATATGCGTACTCTGACGAAGCCTTGCGCCCCTATTTCACCGAATCCCAGGTGTTGAAGGGCCTGTTTGAAGTCATCCACACGCTATTCGGCGTGCACTTGCAAGCCTGCGACGCACCCACTTGGCATCCTGACGCCCAGATCTTCCGCGTACTGGACGATCAAGACCAGGAGCTTGGGCGCCTGGGCATGGATTTGTATGCCCGGGCAGGCAAACAGGGCGGCGCCTGGGTGGACAGCGAGCGCAATCGCAGACGCCACGGCAAAACCCTGCACCGCCCCCTGGCGTGGCTGACATGCAATTTTTCTGCCCCCCAGGAAGGCCGTGATGCCTTGCTGACGCATGATGAAGTCATCACGTTATTCCACGAAAGTGGTCATGCCATGCACACCCTGCTCTCACGCGTTGACGACCCCGGCGCCTCAGCATTTGTCGCAGTCGAATGGGATGCCATCGAACTCCCCTCGCAGTTCATGGAGAATTTCTGCTGGGAATGGGGAGTCCTCAAATCCCTCACGCGGCACGTCGATACCGGCGAGTCTCTGCCGCGCGAGCTGTTTGACAAAATGACGGCTGCCCGCAACTTCCAAAGTGGCCTGCAAACGCTGCGCCAAGTCGAATTCGCACTCTTCGACCTCTTGATCCATACGCACGATCACGGCCTTTCCATCAGCGCGGTGCTGGACACACTCGACCAGGTGCGTCAGGAAGTCGCTCTGCTGATTCCCCCCGCCTGGCACCGGTTTCCACATGGGTTTTCGCACCTGTTTGCCGGCGGCTACGGGGCCGGTTACTACAGCTACAAGTGGGCGGAGGTTCTGTCCTCGGATGCCTTTGGCGCCTTTGAAGAGCACGCACAAACACTCGAGGATGGGACACGCAATGTCTTCCATCCCGACACCTGCCGACGCTATCTGGATGAGGTCATTGCTGTGGGTGGATCACGGCCGGCGGCTGAGTCATTTCGGGCATTTCGTGGCCGCGACCCTTCTATAGAGGCCTTGCTGCGCCACAGCGGGCTGATCGAGGCCTGAAAGATGCCCATGCGCCCGCAACCCCTCCTGAATATGCTGCGCCGCCTGGGCGCGGGGTTGCTATTGTGGCTGGCGGGCACCGGTCTGGTGCTGGCGGCCGTGCACCCCGTGAGGGGGTTTCTGCCTGATCTCCAATTCAGCTTGCAGGGTGCAGGGGGCGTGACGCTGACGCAAAAGGATTTTGAGGGCAAGGTGGTGCTGATGTTTTTTGGCTATGCCAGCTGTCCTGACATCTGCCCCACAACCATGGCGCAATTGGCCCAGGTAACCGAGGCCCTGGGCCCGGGCGCCGACCAGGTGCGGATTTTATTTGTCAGCGTAGACCCCCACCGGGACACGCCCGACATGCTGCAGGCGTATGTCGATCAATTCGACCGCCATGCCATCGGCCTGACCGGCAACGAGACCGCCATTGCCAGCCTGGCGCGACGATACCGCGTTGCCTACCAGATTGCAGCCCCCGATCCGGCACACCCAGACGCCCCCTACGAGGTTTCTCACAGCCGCGGGATCTACGCCTTTGATCAAACAGGGCATGCAAGCTGGCTGGCCTCCGACAGCGAATCGCAGGAAGACCTTCTGGCTGCGATTCGGCCCATGCTTAAATAAGGCTGGCCACCCGATGGGTGGCCCCAGACACTACTCTGCCTAAACAGCGCCCCTGACGGCATCCCGCAGGGCCGTGCGCACCCCTTCTTCGATGGTGGGATGATAAAACGGCAGCATCAGCATCTGCGGGACAGACAACTGCATCTGCAACGCCCAGGCCAGTAAATGTGCCACATGCTCTGCATCCGGGCCAACCATTTCGGCCCCCATGAAACGCTGGTCGGATCGACGCATATACACATGCAGCAAGCCCTGATTACGCAACATCACGCGAGAACGTCCCTGGCGCGTCCAGTCGACAGCACCAATCGCCATCGAGTCTGGGTCAAACTGAGAGAACCCCCCCCCTACCTGGACGATCTGGGGATTGCTGAACACCACCGCCATGGGAGCCCGCCGCGAGCCTGCCTGAACGTTGGGCCACAAGGCTGCATTACGCCCCGCCAGACGGCCATCGTCGGACGCCTCGTGCTGGATGGCATGGCGACCGGTGACGTCGCCAGCCAAAAACACCGGCTGCCCCGAAGCCTGCAAGGTATCCGGGTTGATCACGGGCGCTCCACGCTCGTTGAGCTTCAGGCCTGTGCGCTCGAGGTGGAGGCCGGCCAGTGCCGGTGCCCGGCCGGCAGTCAGCAGGACATAATCGAAAGATTCCTGAACCTCAGGACCACCATTGACTGTCCAGCCCACCACGGCCTGCACGCCTTCTTTGCGCACAGAGCTTACCTGGGCATCCTGTACCAGATTGAGCTCGGGGCCGAGGATATCCAGTGCTGCCTGCCGCACAGCAGCGTCTGCCAGGTGCGCAAAGCTTTTTGAGCGATTAAGGACGCGTACCCGCACCCCTAATCGAGCCAGAGCCAGACCGAGCTCGACCCCTATGACACCTGAACCCACCAGCAGCACACTGCTTGGCAGGGTTTGCCAGTCGAAGACGTCATCGTTGACGATGGCAAGCTTGCCCAAGGGCTGATAGATCTCAGGGATCACCGGCTGGGTACCTGTAGCCAGCACGACGCGCGAGGCATGGATCTCGTGCCCTTGGTCGCTTTTCAGCACCCCATCCCGCACAAACTCGACCCGAGCATCTAACCGGTGCTCAGGTGGCATGGCCTGAACATCTTCGACCACAAAGCCTACAAACCGGTCTCTTTCGCGGCGAACCCGTTCCATGACAGCCTCGCCATCAATGACAGGCGGAGCAGCCTGGACGCCAAAACCTGGCGCGTGCCTAACTGACGCAGCAGCTTCGGCGGCGGCAATCAGCAGTTTTGACGGCATACAACCCACCCGCGCGCACATGGTGCCGTGCGGGCCAGCTTCAATCAGCAATGGTTTGAGCCCAGCTTTGACGACCTCACGGTAAGCAGGCAAGCCAGCCGAACCGGCGCCCACGATGGCAACATCACACTTGATTATCTGGGTCATGAAGCCCCCTTTTCTTTAGGCTAGCCGGGCATCGTAATCGGCATCAAGAACGGCAGCTAGCACCGCGTCGCCTTGGACGCTGGCAGATTCTACCGTGACGCGATGCGTCGGCAAATCGGCCTGTACCTTGGCATCCGGCGCAATCGCCTGGACCGCTTGGGTAATGGTTTGCACACAATGATTGCAGGTCATGTCTGAGACGATCAATTCTGTTTTCATGGAGGACTCCTGTGACGAATGCCCTATCTTAAACCTTGACGCTGTGGCAGGCTCAAGCTTGCCAGGGCATAGAATCTCGTGATTGACCTTACCCTTAGGGCAAGCCTGATCCTACAATCATGGTAAATAACTGGAGTTGGTAATGAATGCCCTCTCAAAAACCCTTGATCTCGATATTGAGGGTATGACCTGTGCATCCTGTGTCCGCCGGGTAGAAACCGCCCTGAGCAAAGTACCCGGGGTAGCCCAAGCCAGCGTCAATCTGGCGACCCGCAGTGCTCACGTCACCCTGACGCCCGAGGGGGCAGCCCCCGAGGCGCTGCTGGCTGCCGTCAAAAAAAGAGGTTACGGAGCCACTGTCCGGACTCCCGAAACCCGCAACCGTAATGTACCGGCAGAAGAGGAATACCACGCCGCAGGCCTGCGCTTCTGGATAGCACTGGTGCTGACACTGCCTGTATTTTTGGTTGAAATGGGCGGACACCTGATCCCTGCTGTGCACCACTTTGTGCAAAATGCGGTCTCGGGGCAGACCCTGGCAATTGGCCAGTTTGTCTTGGCCACTGCCGTGCTGGCCGGCCCTGGCCGGCAATTTTTCAGCCGAGGCTTCAAGGCATTGTGGCATCTGGGCCCCGACATGAATACGCTGGTGGCGCTGGGCGCCGGCAGCGCCTGGCTATATTCCACGCTGGTTACGTTTGCGCCAGCCATCTTCCCTGAGGCCTCAAGGCACCTGTACTTCGAAGCCGCAGCAGTCGTCACCACACTGATCTTGCTGGGCCGCTGGCTTGAAGCCAGGGCCAGAGGCCGTGCCGGATCGGCGATCCGACAGCTGCTTAATCTTCAGCCCCGAACAGCATGGGTTCTGCGCGACGGGCACTGGTCAGAGCATCCCATCGACCAACTGTCTGTGGGTGATCACATCCGTGTACGACCTGGCGAGAAAATCCCTGTAGATGGCCTGGTCACAGAGGGTGAGTCCTGGGTGGATGAGTCGATGATCACGGGTGAGCCCATGCCCGTGACACGCCGCAGCGGCGATCCGCTGATTGGCGGGACGATCAATACACGCGGCAGCCTGGAGTTTCAGGCCACCCAGGTGGGTGCGGACACTGTCCTGGCACACATCATCCGGATGGTCGAACAGGCGCAAGGCTCGAAATTGCCGATTCAGCGGATGGTGGATCGGGTAACCGGATGGTTTGTGCCAGCAGTGATGCTGCTGGCTGTGCTGGCGTTTTTAGCCTGGCTGATGTGGGGGCCCACACCACAACTGGCGCACGCATTGATCGCGGGAGTGGCTGTGCTGATTATCGCCTGCCCCTGCGCGATGGGGCTGGCCACACCGATTTCAATCATGGTTGCAACAGGCCGGGCGGCCGGCCAGGGGATTGTGTTTCGTCAAGGTGACGCCCTCCAGCGCTTGCGCAATGCACGGGTAGTGGCTTTTGATAAAACCGGCACACTTACCCAGGGGCGGCCTGCACTGAGCGATATCAAGCCGCTGGGTGCCTGGGACGACACCCGTCTGCTGCAGGCGGTCGCCTCAATACAGAGTGCGTCCGAGCACCCCATCGGCAAGGCAATCACGGAAGCTGCCGAGCACGACCACCTGACACTGGACAAGGTCAGCGAGTTCGCTACATTGACGGGCGCCGGTGTACAGGGTCGTCTGAGTTCCGGCACGTGGCTGCTAGGTAATATCGCCTTGATGCAGGGGCGGGATATCGCCGTGTCCGACTCAGTGCAAACACAGGTGGAAGCGCTGGCATCACAAGGAAAAACCGTTTTTCTCGCTGCCTGTGATGGCCATCTGGCGGGGATTTTGGCCGTTGCCGATACGATCCGGCCCAGTGCCGCTGCGGCTATCCGGCAGTTGCACGCGCTGGGCCTGAAAACCGCCTTGATCACTGGCGATCATCGCTCGACGGCACTAGCGGTTGCCAAAACACTGGGGATCGATATCGTGCACGCGCAAACCCTGCCTGAACACAAGGCAGAGATCTTGCGCCACTTGCAACAAGAGACGGGTGCACTGGCCTTTGTGGGTGACGGCATCAACGACGCCCCCGCCCTGGCGACAGCAGATGTCGGGATCGCCATTGGCCAAGGGACAGACGTCGCTATCGAATCCGCCGACGTCGTCCTGATGAACGAAGACCTGGGATCTGTGGCACGTGCGGTGCGCCTGTCGCGCCTTACCTTGCGCAACATCAAGCAAAACCTGTTCTGGGCCTTTGCCTACAACGTGGCACTCATCCCGGTGGCTGCGGGTGCACTATATCCTTGGACAGGCCTGCAGCTCTCGCCCATGCTGGGCGCCGGCGCAATGGCCTTGTCCAGCGTCTTTGTCGTTACCAACGCCCTGCGCCTAAAATGGCAAACTCTGGAGGTTTCAGATGCCCGATCCTGATCACATCACACTTGCTGCGCCCCCAGGCAAACCACGCCTGAACAAGCCCGCGCATCTGCTGAATATTGGTGAGGCCGCAAAACAGACCGGGCTGACACCCAAGATGATCCGCTATTACGAAGATCAGGGGCTCTTTACGCCGCATACCCGAACACTGGCCGGTTACCGTCAATATGCGGAACCCGACCTGCACGCCCTGCACTTCATCCGCAGCGCACGGGATCTGGGGTTTTCGGTAAAGCAAGTGGCAGAACTTACCGAGCTATGGCGCAATCACGATCGCGCGAGCAGTGAGGTAAAAAAGCTGGCCATGGATCATATCCAGGAACTGGAAAACAAAGCGGCCATCTTGCAGCGCATGGCAAACAGCCTGAAAATCCTGGCCCAGCACTGTCATGGAGACGAGCGCCCCGACTGCCCCATCCTGGATGGCTTGCAAAGCCAGGACATGCAATCAAGGGCTTAATTGGCCTCTTGGTTGGTCACCGAGTGCCGGCCTTGCGATGCACTCCATTGCGACACCAGTGAATGCCAGTCAGGTCGCTCGGGCTGCTGCGGCGCATTGACAGGCGTGCCAATCGCCAGGTATCCCATGAAGGTCTCGTCCAGCGCATCAAACCCAAAGGCTTCGCCCATATTATCGAGATAGGTGCCCAGGCCTGTGCTCCAGTATCCATGAAAACCCAGTGCATGCGCTGCATTCAGGATATTCATCACCGCGCAAGCTACTGACAGCCGGCTTTCTTCTGGCCGGATACGTCCGTTGGGATCGGGTCGACAAGCCACTAAAATCAGCAAAGGTACGCTGCCAAGCCATTTTCTGGCCGTGGCCACCTTGGCTTCCGGCAGGGCTTGTCCGCTGGCCTGAGCCGCCTGCTCGGCCACATCCACAATGGCGGCCACGTCGGGCCCCTGCACCAGCGAAAAACGCCAAGGCCGGACAGCCCCGTGGTCGGGCGCACGCATGGCCGCCCGCATGATCTGATCCAGTTGTGCAGCATCCGGCCCCGGTGCCTGAACAAATTTGACCGATTGGCGGCTCAAAAGCGTGTCGAGCATCAAAGACATGGGATCTCCGAAAAAATAAACAGACAAATAAGGCCTTGAGAGGAACCGATCAGGCTGGTTGGCCGCTGGCAGCCTGCACCATCAGGGCCTTCATGCGCCGGATGGCCGGCTCCCAACCGTCGAATACCGCTTGCGCCACAATGGCATGGCCAATGTTAAGTTCGGTGATACCCGGGAGCGCGGCAATCATCTGAACATTGTCATAATGCAGCCCGTGCCCCGCATTGACGCGCAAACCCTCGCCCACACCGATTGAAATCGCCGCTTTCAGGCGCGCAAGTTGCTGTGCCTGCTGCGTATCGTCGGCCGCATCGGCAAAAGCGCCCGTATGGAGCTCGATGATTGATGCGCCTGCACGCACAGCCGCTTTGATCTGATCTGCCTCGGGATCAATAAATAGCGATACCCGGATGCCCGCATCCTGCAAACGCGCCACAGCAGCTTGTACTTCGTGAAACTTGCCCAAGACATCAAGCCCACCCTCAGTGGTGAGCTCACGCCGGTTTTCTGGCACCAGGCAAACATCCTGTGGCTGGATCTGGCAGGCGATTGCCAGCATCTCTGGTGTGATTGCGCATTCAAGATTCATGCGTGTACGCAACACCGGGCGGATCGCCTTGACATCCGCGTCCTGAATGTGGCGGCGGTCTTCGCGCAGATGCAGGGTAATGAGATCGGCCCCCGCGTCTTCTGCCCGCAAAGCCGCCTGCAGGGGATCTGGGTATTGAGTAAGGCGCTGTTGACGCAAAGTGGCAATATGGTCGATATTGACCCCGAGTTCCATCAGTTTTCTCCGGCAGGCACATCAGCGGCAGACCAGCCACCACCAAGCGATTTGTAGAGCTCTACCCGATTGGCCAAGGCAGCAGTGCCCACCTGAATGAACTGCTGTTGCACACCGTACAAATTGACCTGCGCGGTTTGCACCTGCAGGAAACTGTCAACCCCGGTTTCGTAGCGCAACTGGGCCAATTTCAGGGCTTTCAGTGCGGAAGCTTCTGTATCACGCACAGCATCGAGCTGGCGACTGTAGGTAGCCTCGCCGGCCAGACCATCTGCAACTTCGCGAAACGCGGTTTGTATGGTTTTCTCGTAGGCTGCCACGGCAATATTTTTGCGCGCCTTGGCCAGATCAAGATTGCCCTTCACTCCCCCGGCAAACAGCGGCATCTGGATTTGTGGCGAAAACTGCCAGTAGCGCTGGCTGCCGCCAAACAGGCCACCCAGCTGGGGGCTGGCAAATCCCAGCAACCCTGTCAGGGAGATATGTGGGAAGAACGCAGCACGGGCGGCTCCGATTTGTGCGTTGGCGGCTTTCAGACTGTGCTCGGCTGCCAGAATATCCGGGCGGCGCTCGAGTAGCTGCGAAGGCAGGCCGGCGGGAATGGAGGCCAGGAGCTGGTCGCGGCCAAACGCTTGCGGTGCCGGCAAGTCGCCTGGCACCGGCATCCCGAGGATGAGCTGCAAGGCATTGCCCGACTGCAAAATGGCTCGCTCGGTGGCAACCAGATCAGCCCGCACGGTATCCAGTTGCGCCTTGGCCTGGGCAAGATCAAGATCAGAGGCTACCCCGGCATCAAAGCGGGCCTGCACCAGATCGAGAGTCCCCTGGCGTGCAGTCAGGGTTTTCTCCATCAAGGCATGCATGGCCTGGGCCGAGCGCAGATTGAAATAGGCCTCGGCAGTTTGTGCCACCAGGCCCAACTGCACCGTCCGACGCGCTTCTTCGGTAGACAAATATTGCTGAAAGGCGGCTTCGCTGAGGTTGCGCACACGACCAAAGAAATCGAGTTCGAAGGCAGTCATGCCCACACCAGCAATGAAACTGCGATTGACCGACGAGCCGTCTGACTGGCGCATATTAGCTGGCAGCCGGGTGGCCTGCTCGGAGCCCAGCGCGCCGATGGTTGGCAAACGATCACTTTGCACGACCCCATATTGGGCACGCGCTTCTTCGACGCGATCGATGGCGATGCGCAAGTCTCGATTATTGTGCAAGGCAAGACCAATCAGTGCCTGCAGGCGCGGATCGTGAAAGACGTCATGCCATTCGGGAAGCATGCTTGTCTGCCCCGCTGCCTGTGCTTGCCCAACCACCCGAAACTGATCGGGCACAGGGGCAACGGGCCGTTGATAATCAGGTGCCAGAGAGCAGGCACTCAAGGCCAGGCTTAAGGTGGTCAGGGTGGCCAGGCGCCCATATTGCATCCGGATACTCATGCGCGATCTCCGCTGTCGTCATCGGCTGCGGGAATATGCGGTGCCTGGTGTCCCAACAGTTTGGGTTTGGTCTTGAACAATTTCAGAATCACCACAAAAAAGGTTGGCACAAAAATAACCGCCAGCGGTGTCGCTGCCAGCATGCCGCCCAACACCCCCAGACCGACTGCATTTTGGCTGGCGGCCCCGGCGCCGTTGGCCATTACCAGCGGTACCACCCCAAGGATAAAGGCGAACGAAGTCATCAAGATTGGCCGAAACCGCAGGCGGGCGGCTTCGATAGACGCCTCGGCAAGACCGGCGCCACTGGCGTACAAGTCTTTGGCAAATTCCACAATCAAAATTGCATTCTTGGCTGCCAGGCCGATCACGGTGACCATCCCCACCATGAAATACACGTCATTGGACTTGCCCATCAGGCTGCTGAGCAATACGGCGCCCAACATCCCCAGTGGAACTGCCAACATCACCGACAGCGGAATTGCCCAGCTTTCGTAGAGTGCCGCCAGCACCATGAACACCACCAGCACCGCCAAGCCCATCAAAATCGTGGACTGACTGCCTGCTTGAATTTCCTGGTAGGAAAGGCCTGTCCACTCGTAACCCAGGCCGCCAGGCAGCTCGGCAATCAGCCGCTCCATCTCGGCCATGGCCTGGCCGGTAGAGTATCCGGGCGCCGCCGAACCACCAATACGAACGGCCTCGTAACCGTTATACCGTACGACCTGAACAGGCCCTCGCGTCCACTCGAGCGACACAAACGAAGACAAGGGCACCATGTCGCCAGCCGCATTTCGGGCATTGAGCTGCAGGATATCGTCGGGATCCATACGTGAGGATTGATCGCCCTGTACCCAGACATTTTGCACCCAACCCTGGTTGGTAAACTTGCCCACGTAAGAAGAACCGATCGCAGTGGAGATCAGGCTGGCCACCTCAGAGAAATCCACCCCCAGAGCGGCCGCCTTGGCCCGATCAATCTGAACCTTCAGCTGGGGCCCTGCTCCCAGGCCCGTGATTCGGGTACCGGTAAGGATCGGGCTCTGGCTGGCAGCCTGCAACAACTGCTGAGCAGCTGCCTGTAAGGCATTATTGCCCACGCCGCTGCGATCCTCGAGGCGTAAATCAAAGCCGGAGGCATTGCCCAGCGACGAGATGGCCGGCGGCGTGATGGAAATCACCATGGAATCAGGCAAACCAAACAGCAGTTTCCCCATGGCGGTACCCGAAATTGCTTGTGCAGAATCTCCCGGGCCCTTGCGCTCGGAGAAGTCTTTGAGCGGAACAAAGGCAATTGCGGCGTTCAGACCATTACCGTTAAAGCTGAAGCCCTGGACGGCAATGACATTAGCCACTTGAGGCAGGTTCATGAAGTACTGCTCAACCTGTTTGATGACGTCAATCGTACGATTGGAGGTTGACCCCGATGGAAGCTCGATATTGGCGATCACGTAACCTTGGTCTTCCTCGGGCAAAAACGACGTGGGCAAGCGCGTGTACATCCAGACCAACGCAATCACCAGCACCGCAAACACAATCATCAGACGGGCCGAACGTTTCAGGCTGCGACCCACCCACCGCGCATATCCCTGCGTGCTGCGATCAAAGAATCGGTTGAACCAGCCAAAGAACCCGCCCTTGGTTTCGTGGTGTCCCTTGGCAACGGGTTTGAGAATGGTGGCGCACAAGGCCGGTGTGAAGCTGAGGGCGAGAAAGGCCGAAAACAGAATGGACACGGCCATTGCCACCGAAAATTGACGGTAGATGACCCCCACCGACCCTGACATAAATGCCAGAGGCAGGAACACGGTGGTGAGCACCAGTGTGATACCCACGATGGCGCCACTGATCTGTGGCATGGCCTTTTTGGTGGCTTCTCGCGGAGACAGGCCTTCCTCGGACATGATGCGCTCGACGTTCTCGACGACCACAATGGCATCATCCACCAATATCCCGATGGCCAACACCATGGCAAACATCGTCAGCACATTGATGGAGAAGCCCAGCGCCAGCATGACGGCAAACGCGCCAAGAATCGCCACAGGTACCACCAGCGCGGGGATCAGCGTGTAACGGATGTTCTGGAGGAAGATGAACATCACGACAAACACCAGGAGCATGGCTTCAAACAGCGTATGCACCACTTGTTCGATGGACAAGTTTACATAGGGCGAGGTGTCGTACGGAATTGCGTAGGTAATGTTCTCCGGGAAGAACTTTGCCAGCTCTTCCATTTTTGCCTTGGCCAGCTTGGCTGTCTCGAGCGCATTGGCTGTTGGTGTGAGAGAAAGCGCAAACGCAGCGGTTGGCTTGCCATTGAGACGCGCCCCAAACTGGTAATTGTCCGAGCCAAGCTCGACACGAGCTACATCCCGGATGCGCACACTGGAACCATCAGGATTGGCCCGCAGGATGATATTGCCGAACTCATCGGGGGTCATCAACTGGCCATTGACAACCAGGGGCGCTGCCACCCGCTGATTGTCGGGATTGGGAGGGGATCCCAAGGTGCCACCAGAAATCAGGACGTTTTGGCGCGCGATCGCATCGTTAACCTGCGACATGCTCAGGCCGTAGCCCACCAGCTTTTGCGGATCAACCCAGACACGCATGGCTTTGCCCGAGGCAAACAGCTGGAACTTGCCAACACCCTTGATGCGGGACATCGGGTTTTGCACATTACGAGTAATGTAGTCAGCCAGGGCGGTCTGATCCATGGAGCCATCCTTGGAGGACACCGTCACCACCATCAGAAAGCCCGAATTGGACTGGTTGACTTTCAAGCCCTGCTGCACAACGGCCGCCGGCAATTTTGCCATGACATTGGACAAGCGGTTTTGCACGTCGACCTGGGCCAAGTCGGGGTCGGTACCTGCGGCAAAAGTGACGGTAATCTGTGCCTGACCATAGGAGTCACTGACTGACTCGTAATACAGCAAGCCCTTGGCGCCATTGAGCTCGTTTTCGATCACGCTGGCCACAGAACTGGAAACATCGGTGGCTGATGCCCCTGGGTAAGTCGCACTGATGTTAATCGTGGGTGGCGCTACCTCTGGATACTGGGACACCGCCATATTTGGGATGGCCAGCAGCCCCGCCAAGGTGATGGCCAAGGCCACCACCCAGGCAAAAATTGGTCGATCAATGAAAAACTGTGGCATGAGAGCTCGCTAGAAAACCGGGAACGGGACGAGACAGCAGGCGCTTAGCCTGCTTTCGCCTGATCGGAAGCGCCGGGGGCGGGCTTCTGCCCCGCTTTAGGCTCTTGTGCTGACGCGGCAGGTTTCTCTGCACCAGAAGCCCCCTTGGCACCCGCTTGCTTCCAGGGCATGGCTTGCACCGGCGCACCGGGCCGGATTTTCTGGAAGCCCTCTACCACCACTTGATCTCCCGCCTGCACACCCTCGTAGAGGACATAGCCTTGTTCCACGCGCGGCCCAATCCGCACGGGCACGAACGCAGCCTTGCCGTCCTTGACCAGCACGATGGTGCTGTTGCCATCAGCGGTGTGCTGAATGGCCTGCTCGGGAACCACCAGCGCTTCTTTATCCATGCCCTGAGCCACCTGCACCCGGACATACAAGCCAGGCAAAAGAATTTGTTCAGGGTTGGGAAACTGAGCACGCAAATTGACCTGGCCAGTACCGGGGTCGACCGAGACCCCGGAAAACAGCAGTTTGCCGGGGTGGCGATATTGAGTGCCGTCTTCGAGGAGCACAGTTGCCTGTGTGTCGCCCTGGGCATCCGGCTGGATAACGCCATCGGCAATTTGGCGACGCAAAAGGGAGATCTGTGCCACTGGCTGACTGATATCAACGTAGACTTCGTTGAGCCGCTGCACGGTAGCCAGCTGGGTGGCAGAGGAAGCGCTGACCAAGGCGCCGACAGTTACCAGGGATTTACCGATCTGGCCACTGATCGGCGAGGTAACCTGGGTGTAACCCAGATTAATTTCTGCAGACTCAAGCGCCGCTTCGGCAGCTGCCACAGAGGCATCTGCCTGACGCGATTGCGCAGTGGCATTATCGTAATCCTGCTGGCTAATCGCATGTTGCTTGATCAGGGTGCCAAAGCGCTTGGCCTGAAGCCTGGCAGTAGTGGCGGCCGCTTGTGCATTTTTAAGCTGGGCAGCAGCCTGATCCCGGGCGGCCCGATAAGGAGCTGGATCAATGGTAAACAACAACTGGCCTTCTTTAACCAGCCCACCCTGTTCAAAATCAATGGATTTGACGATACCGGTAACCCTGGCACGGATTTCGGCATCTTCGATGGCCTGTACACGACCAGGGAGCTCAGTGGTCACCGACACGGCTCGAGGCGCAATCTGTACCACGCTGACCGGTATTTGCATGCCTTTCGCCTGCTCCTGGGGTTTGTCGCCGCAGGCAGCCAGAGACAGCAACAAGACCAGCGTCAAAGGCCGCATGATACGGCTGACGTGCGGTTGCACAAAACCCATAAGAGAACTCCAGGTGAGACAAAATTGAATTGATCGTCTGAGCAGCGAACCACAGCTGCACAGCCAATTTGCTTTAAGCTGAAAATATCTTCCGGACAAATGCCGCTACCGCCAAGTATAAAATGGAAACAACGATGGTGTTGTGACAGCCGGGCGTCTAACCCAGCAACAACGTGTCATCCGCGATTTCTTCACCCCGGACACGCTCGAACATTGCCAGCAGATCGGTAACCTCCAGCCCGCGTCGGGTATCGCCCGAAACATCCAGAACCACACGTCCCTGATGCAGCATCACAGTGCGATCACCAACATCAAGTGCCTGACGCATGCTGTGGGTCACCATCATGGTGGTCAGCCCATGTTCGGCCACGATTCGGCCAGTGAGATCAAGCACGAATTGTGCCGTACGTGGGTCCAGTGCGGCAGTGTGCTCATCGAGCAATAGAATTTGAGACGGCCGAAGGGCCGCCATCAGCAGACTGACCGCCTGACGTTGACCACCCGACAACAGGCCGATGCGGTCGGTGAGGCGATTTTCGAGGCCCAGACCAAGCATCACGAGGCGTTCGCGAAACAAGACGCGCATTTCTTCACGCACCGCCCGACGCAAGCTGCGAAACTGCCCGCGACCCAAGGCAAGTGACATATTTTCTTCGATGGTCAGGTTCTCGCAAGTGCCCGCCATGGGATCCTGGAACACCCGGGCCACCTTGCGGGCGCGATCCCAGACTGGCTGGCGCGTAACGTCTTCGTTCTCGATGAGGATGATGCCGCTGTCTACAGTTTGCTCGCCAGAAATTGCATTGAGAAAGGTGGATTTCCCGGCGCCATTGGAACCGATAACCGTGACAAACTGGCCTGCGGGGATTTCGAGGGACATCCCTCGAAGCGCCTGGGTCTCGATGGGCGTGCCCGGATTAAACGTGAGCTGGAGGTTTTGTGCACTTAACATGGTTCAAGCCCTCTTCTTGGAGAAACGCTGCTTGACCAGAGGGATCACCAAGGCAACCGTTACCAGCACCGCCGTGACCAGATTAAGGTCTTGCGCCTTCAGGCCAACGAAGTCGGCATTCAGGGCCAACGCGATAAAGAACCGGTACAGCACCGCACCAATGACCACCGCCAGCGTTGCCACCACCAGGCGGCGCGTGGGCAAAATGGACTCGCCAATGATGACTGCTGCCAGGCCAATGACGATGGTGCCGATGCCCATGGAGATATCCGCCCCGCCCTGGGACTGTGCAAACAAGGCGCCCGCCAGACCACACAGGGCATTGGAGATGGCCATCCCCAGCAAAACCATGCGGCCGGTGTGAATGCCCTGGGCTCGGGCCATCCGGGGGTTGGAGCCCGTGGAACGCATGGCCAGGCCGACCTGAGTGGCAAAAAACCAATCGAGTGCCAATTTGACCACTACCACCAGCACCAGCAAGATGAGCGGCCGGGCAACAAAATCGTCCAGGCCCGCCGGCTGCAGCACTGTGAAAACGGTGGGGTCGGTAATCAGCGGCACATTGGGCGCATTCATAATGCGCAGGTTGATGGAATACAAAGCAATCATCATCAGAATGCTGGCCAGCAAATCCATGATCTTGAGGCTGACATTAAGCCAGCCGGTAATCATGCCCGCAAACCCGGCCGCCAAAGTGGCAATCAAGGTAGCCAGGAAGGGATCCATGCCATTGTGAATCAGGATGGCCGCAGTGGCACCACCCAGTGGAAAGCTGCCATCCACGGTGAGATCGGGGAAATTCAGGACGCGGAAGGAAATCAGGACGCCCAAAGCAACCAGGCCAAAAATCAGCCCGATTTCAAATGCACCCCACATGGAATAAATGGACATGGAACTCTCTGGAAAATCTACCCCCTGAGGCGCTAACGGCCAGGGCGGGCAAGGAACACCCGTCCTGACAGACGGATGTCTGGACACGGTACAGAAGACGTACCGCATCCGTGCAGGTAAGGTTATTTAATGACTTCTGCCGCAGATTTTATCAGGGCATCAGACAAGGTTACGCCTTGCTTTTTGGCGGCCTCGGGATTAACAAAAAGCTGCAACTTGGAGCTGGTTTCAGAGGCAATGCTGCCGGGCTTCTCGCCCTTGAGAATACGCACAACCAGGGCGCCCGTCTGGATGCCGAGATCGTGGTAATTGACCCCCAACGCAGCAATGGCGCCTCGCTTGACGCTGTCGGTATCCGATGCCACCAGCGGGATCTTGGCAGAATTACCCACCTTGACCAGGGCCTCGTAGGCAGACACCACGTTGTTGTCGGTATTGGTATAGATGACATCGACTTTACCCACCAGACTACGCGCGGCAGCACCGACATCTACCGTACGGGCTGCCGTGGCTTCGACGAGAGTCATGCCAGCCTTGGGCAGGAGCTCACGAAGCTGCTTGACCACGACCACCGAATTGGCCTCGCCGGGGTTGTAGACCATGCCCACGTTTTTGGCATCAGGCACAACCTTTTTGATGAGCTCGATTTGTTTATCGAGAGACAAGGCATCAGATACCCCGGTAACGTTGGTACCAGATGGGCCCCAGCCAGGAACCAGCTGCGCAGCAACGGGATCGGTGACTGCGGAATACACAACCGGGATTGTTTTAGTGGCCGCAACAACTGCCTGGGCAGACGGCGTGGCAATGGCCACGATGACATCCGGTTTGTCGCCAATGTACTTGCGTGCGATCTGGGCGGCAATAGCGGTATTACCTTGGGCCGTTTGAAACTGCCATTTCAAGCCCTTGGCTTCGGTGTAACCGGCATTTTCCAGGGCTTTCTTGACACCATCCTTGACCGAATCCAGGGCAGGATGCTCAACAATCGAGGTGACGGCCACTGATTGCGCCGTTGCCTGCGTAGCAGCCAAGGCGCCCACAACGGCAGCAACACTAGCCAGCTTGCGAACAATGGGTTGCAGTTTCATGTAAGGCTCCTGAATATTGAATTATTGTCTGGAGGCGTGAGCCTCGCGTGGCGCTTATTCTAACCTGCCCGTCTCGTCGGCCAAGCGGACGGCTTCTAAAAATGCCTGTACCTTTTTTGCATCTTTCAGCCCTGGCGCAGTTTCGACACCGCTACTGATATCGACCGCATGCGGGTGCCAGGTGTGGATGCTCGCACCCACGGTGTCTGCAGACAGACCACCAGACAGCACCCAGACCGGGTGCGACTGGCCACGAGGTACCTGCGACAACAGAGATTGATCAAATTTGCGGCCACTGCCCCCATAAGCAGGGCTATAGCTGTCAAACAGCCAACCACTGGCATGCGGATATTGCAGACATTGGGCTGCCACGCCTTCAGGTGTATCCAGCCCCGGTGCTCCAATGCGAAACGCCTTGAGATACCGATGATCAAACTGAGCACAGAATGCCGGCGTTTCGTCGCCATGAAACTGGAGAAGGTCGGGTTGCACGCTTTGTATGGTGCGCCGGACATCCGCCGCATCCGGATTGACAAATAACGCCGCCACCGACACGAATGCAGGGACAGACGCCCGCAAACGCGCCGCGTCTTTTAGTGAGACCAACCGACGGCTGGCCGGATAAAACACCAGCCCAACGGCATCGGCCCCAGCGGCCACCACTGCCTGCACATCCTGGGGGCGCGTCAGGCCGCAGATTTTTACACGGGTTCGGGATGTCACTGGAACCCCCCGCCGGCATCCGTCCCATAGCTATCAAGCCCGTAGGCACTATCCTGGCCAAAAGTGACCGAATCGGGATTGACCTGCGGCGCATCACTTTTATAGTGCGTCACCATCCCAGGCATCGTAAGAACAGCCACCACCATCAGCACCTGAATGACAATGAACGGGATGGAACCCCAATAGATTTCGGCAGTCGTTACCTTTTTGATCAGTTGCCCCGTGACGCGGTCGTGGTAATCCTCTTTGGGTGCCACTGAACGCAGATAAAACAGTGCAAAGCCAAAGGGCGGGTGTACAAACGAGGTTTGCATATTGACTGCCAGCAGCACGCCAAACCAGATGAGGTCGATGCCCATTTTGTCGGCCACAGGCCCCAGCAAGGGCACAATGATAAATGCCAGTTCGAAGAAGTCGAGGAAAAAGGCCAGAAAGAAAGTAATCAGGCTGACCACAATCAGGAAGCCGATTTCACCACCGGGCACATGCAGCAGCAGCTGCTCGACCCATAAATCGCCGTTGATGCCCCTGAAGCTGAGGCTGAAGATGGTAGAGCCCACCAGAATAAAAATTACAAAACAGGTAAGCCGTGCCGTGCTTTCCATGGCCTGACGCAGCTGCTGCATCGAAAACCGCCCCCTGGAGACAGCCATGATAAGCGCACCTACTGCGCCCATGGCCCCGCCTTCGGTGGGGGTAGCCAAACCGATGAAAATGGTACCCAGCACCAGGAAAATCAGTGCCAGCGGGGGGATCATGACAAACACGACTTGCTCGGCCAACGAGGACAGCCAGCCCAGATGCAGGAGGCGATTGCCCAGCGCCATGGCCAGGGCTGCGCAGCCCCAGAACAGCAAGATGATCACTACCCGTTCGTCCACCGGGATATCGGCATGTGAGCGGAAGTAGTAATCAGACCCGAAATACGCCACTGCGGCGCCGATCACGGTGAGCACCAAAAGTGAGCGCAAGCCACGACGACCCTTGGCGTCGACCTCGCCACGGGCCTCTGGTGGCAAGGCCGGCACATAGCTGGGCTTAAACACCGCGACGATGAAGACATACGCCATGTAAGCACCTGCCAACAGCATGCCTGGCAGCATCGCCCCCCGATACATGTCACCAATCGACCGTCCGAGTTGGTCGGCCAGCACAATAAGCACCAGTGACGGTGGGATGATTTGCGACAGTGTGCCCGATGCCGCAATGACACCTGTTGCCAGGCGCCGGTCGTAGCCATAGCGCAGCATGATTGGCAGGGAAATCAGGCCCATCGAAATGACGGACGCAGAGACAACCCCTGTGGTGGCTGCCAGCAAGGCACCCACAAACACCACGGCAATCGCCAGCCCCCCCCGCAGGGGCCCAAACAGGCGCCCCACCGTATCGAGAAGGTCTTCCGCCATGCCTGAGCGTTCGAGAATGAGGCCCATGAACGTGAAAAACGGCACAGCCAGCAGTGTGTCGTTGCCCACAATGCCAAAAATGCGTTGCGGCAAAGCCTGAAACAACAGGGGGCTCATGAGATTGAGATCAATCGCCACCAGGCCGTACACTACCCCCGTTGCGGCCAATGAGAACGCCACCGGAAACCCGAACAGTAAAAACACGATCAGGTTGAAAAACATGACCGGGGCAAGGTTATTAACGATAAATTCCATGATCAGCGACCGTGGGTGTCGGGTTGAATTTGCCCGGCGTGTTGCTGAGCGAGGATGTCTTCGACAAGGGCTTCCTCAGCGCTCTTGCCACTGGATACCTGCATTGGATTGCTGCACTGCCCGCGCAGAAACCCGATGCACTTGATGAGATGCGATATCCCGGCCAATATCAGCAAGAAAAAACCCACAGGAATAAGCAATTTGGCGGGCCAACGGATCAGGCCATCGGTATTGGAGGAGAGCTCGTGGGTAATGTAGGACTCCCAGAAAAAGGGAATCGACAACCACAGCACCAGACAGGCAGCCGGCATCAGGAAAAAAATCACGCCGAAGATCTCTACACCTACCTGGGCGCGCTCGGGCAACTTTTGGGCCAGCACATCGACACGGACATGCTCGTTGCGCAAAAACGTAAATCCCGCTGCCAACAAGAATATGGCACCAAACAGATACCATTGCAGCTCGAGCCAGGAATTTGAACTGAGACTGAAGAGTTTTCGCATGACCGCATTGCCCGCGCTAATGATGGCGACAATGAGCACCAGCCAGGTCACACCTCGGCCAACAGCCGTATTGAGGGCGTCAATCCACCCGGAAAGCTTAAGAAGGATTCTCATTGCCAGCCTGCAGAACAAAGACCGCCGATGCAAAAGACACCGCGCGTAACAAAACGTCCAATTTTATCCGAAGCGCAGCGTATCACACCACGGTACTGTCCCGAACCCCCGCAAGTTAGGAATCGGCTGGGCACAACAGGCCCAAATGATGATGCAAGACATCATAAGCAGGTCGCAACGGCAAATCAGGCGCTGCGGGGTATCCAACATGCGCCAGATACAGGCCGTCGGGCATAAAGGTAGGGGCAGCCAGGCGACGGTCTTTGCTGGCCAACACATCGGCCACCCAGCGCACTGGTCGACGACCACGCCCCACCATCAGCAAAGAACCCATCAGGTTACGTACCATATGGTGCAGAAACGCATTGGCACGAAACTCAAAAAACAGGAATTCTCCCTGTCGCTGGACATCCAGTGCATCGAGTGTCCTTACCGGGCTGGCCGCCTGGCACTGGGATGAGCGAAAGGCGTTGAAATCATGTTCGCCCCGCAGCAGAAGTGCTGCTTCTTGCATCGCTTTTTCGTCCAGCACATCGTGCACCCAACCCACACGCCCGCGAAGCACTGGCGAGCGTACCGGCGCACTACGCAAAATATATAGGTAGGTACGGCCCCGGGCGTCGAAGCGGGCATGAAACGTATCTGCCACCGGCCTTGCCCACTGAACCGCCACACTGGCCGGCAACAATGCGTTCAAGCCCCGAACCCAGGACTCATCGCGTCGGATTGCATCCGTATCCAGATGCACAATCTGCTGCAAAGCATGGACACCGGTGTCGGTGCGGCCGGCACAAATCGTGGCAACCCGAGGGGTGTTGAGGAACTGCTGTAAGGCGGCTTCCAGCGTGTCCTGGACGGTTTGCCCGCCTGGCTGGGTTTGCCAACCTTGCCAGGCAGCGCCGTCATAGCTGATGCAAAGGGCAATCCGACCCACAGGGTGTCAGCCCTTAGGTGGCACGTTGGGTTCTTCTTGTGAAAGCTCGAGATCGAGCCCCTTCAATTTTTCACGCACCATGGCTTCGGTAGGCTGGGCGGATTCGATGATGACATCATCACGGCCCACGCTGGCACGTCGCAGCAACCAGGCAATAATGAAAACAATCAGGGCCAGCAGTGCTGTCATGACCGCCAGCAGGTGATCCTGGATCCAGGAAGCCCGATCTTGCGCTTGTGCCGTGGATGCCAGCTCGGCCGCTTCGGCGGCTGCCCCTTCGGGGGGTTCAGTTGAAGCCAGATTAGCGGCTACAGGCGCATTTGTTGACATACCACCGGTTGACGCACCACTGGCAGATGAGCCACCTGCGGCAGAATTGGACGCAGACGAATTGCCAGACGAAGAAGTGGCGCCCGAGGCACTGGAGGCAGACGAACCGGAAGCATCAGACCCTGACGCGCCCGAAGCCGATGAAGTATTGGACCCATCTGGTGCGGCAGATTGTGCTTTGCCGGCGTCGGCAGGCGCAGCCTGGCCCGGGGATGTGGATCCCCCCTGCCCTGAATGCTGTGGGTTTGCGCTATCGGAAGCGGCTGTTGGTGAAGATGTTTGCTGGTCAGACGCGGCAGAGCCATCTGCCCCTGCTTGTGTGCTTGCATTGGCTTGCGCCGCCGCATCCTGGCTGGCCTCGGTAATGGCACTGGCGACCTGCTGGATAGACTGCGTGATGGCCTCGGCACCAGCAGCGGCGGCACTGCGTGCGGCTTCGCCTTGGGCCTGCAAAGCCTGGTTAAGGTTGTGGACGTTGTCTTCAAGCTGCCCCACCCGGGATGCAGCGTCGGCTTGCGCATGACGCTCTGCAGTCTGGGCATCAGCTTTCTGATCGGGCGAGCCACCATTGCCTGATGCACCTGCTTTTGCCGCAGAGCCTTGGCTGAGCCTGAGCTGGTCTTGCGCAGCTTGCTGAGACTGGGCAGATTGCGCGTTAGGCGGCGAGACCTTGCCACTGGTGGAATTTGTGGATACGGCTGCCGACGGGCTGGTGGCTGCCTGAGCTGCCGCCGTATGACGCGAACGGGCCAGTGCAGCTGTTTGTGCAACAAACTGGCGACGTGCCTCGATATCGGAGATGGACAGCATCTCGGCGACATCCGGAACGGCAAGCTGCGCACCAGCACGCACCAGATTGATATTGTGTTGAATAAACGCACCTGGGTTGGCCCGCTGCAAGGCCATCATCAGCTGATACACAGAGACGCCATCCACGGCATGCCGCCGTGCAATCGCAAACATGGTGTCGCCCTTATGGACGCGAATGGAACCCTGCGGCACGCGCCTGACGCTGGTGGCCGGAGTGGTTTGCGTGGTACTGGCGGACGCAGCCGGGGCTATCGGGGCCGCCTGCCCCGCCGGTGCCTGTGCGGTGAGTGGTGCAGGTGCCAGCAAAGAGACTTGATAGCGCTGATGGCCGGAAGCCGTTTGCACGTCCAGAAGGAGATCTGCCAAAGAGCCTGAAAAAAGCTGTGGCGAGGTGATCTTGAGAACCCGCTGCCCCGCGCTACCTGAGCCCGGCGTGACGCCGACTGAAAGCGTATCGAGCGCAACGGGCGGTGTGAGGCCTACGCGAGACCAGTCGGCTGCAGGTGCCGGCTTGGCAGACAGCACCGGAATGTCTGCATCAGACAGCCCTTGGACAGGCACCAGAATAAGCAAGGGCTGCCCGGAAGCAGACGCCAGACGGGCATGGCCAATGCTGGCGGCCTGAACAGAACCGGCGGCAAATGCCGCCAGCGTGATGACACCACTTAGCAGGCGGGCAGCAGGTTTCATTAAAGTTCACCTAGCGCAATGCGCAACATGCGTCGCAGAGGCTCGGCGGCACCCCACAGTAGTTGATCTCCGACCGTAAAGGCACTGAGATATTCTGGCCCCATCGACATCTTGCGCAGCCGCCCAACGGGGATATCCAGGGTGCCCGTGACCGCAACCGGAGTCAGCGCCTTGACCGAGGAATCTTTATTGTTGGGAACATACCGGGCCCAATCCGTGCCCGAGCTGATGGCATCGGTGATCTCGTCGAGCGGGATGTCACCACGCAACTTGATGGTGAGCGCCTGGCTATGGCAACGCATGGCGCCAATACGCACACACAAGCCATCAACCGGCACCGGAGGGGCATCAAAGCCCGGCCCACGCCCCAGGATTTTGTTGGTTTCGGCACCACCTTTCCATTCTTCGCGGGACATGCCATCGCCAAGATCTTTGTCGATCCAGGGAATCAGGCTGCCACCCAGTGGAACGCCGAAGTTTTCTTGCGGCAGATCGGGGCTTTGCTGGGCTTTCAGGACACCGCGATCAATATCCAGAATAGCCGAGGCAGGATCCGCCAATTGAGCGCCCACCGCCCGATTGAGGATGCCAAACTGGGTGAGGAGCTCGCGCATGTGGCGTGCCCCGCCCCCAGAGGCGGCCTGGTATGTCATGGAGGTAAGCCATTGCACCATGTCGGCCTTGAACAAGCCGGCCAAGCCCATCAGCATGCAGCTAACCGTGCAATTGCCACCAATGTAGTCGCGCACGCCGCGCTGCAAGGCCGCATCAATGACAGGCCGGTTGACGGGATCGAGCACAATAATGGCGTCGTCTTTCATGCGCAGGGTGCTGGCTGCATCGATCCACATGCCTGTCCAGCCAGCCGCCCGCAGCTTGGGGTACACCTGAGAGGTGTAATCCCCGCCTTGCGCCGTAACGATAATGGGCAGTTTTTTAAGGGCGTCGATATCGTAAGCGTCTTGCAGTGCGCCGGCCCCGTTGGCCCACTGAGGTGCTGCGCCCCCGGCATTGCTGGTAGAGAAAAAAACTGGCTCGAAGAAATCGAAATCGTTTTCTTCGCGCATCCGCTGCATCAGCACCGAACCCACCATCCCTCGCCAACCAATCAGACCCACTGCTTGCGCCATAAATCCCTGCCTAAACCAAAAAGGTGAAAAGAAAGAATGTTTTATTCTAATGCCTTCAGTACTGCATCGCCCATCTCTGAGGTAGAAACCCGGGTAGTCCCGGCCTCGTGAATGTCGGCTGTACGCAACCCCTGGGCCAAAACACGTTGAACAGCCGCTTCAATTTGGTCGGCCGCTTCGCCGGCATCCAGAGAATATCGCAGCAGCATTGCTGCAGATAAAATCGTGGCCAAAGGATTCGCCACATTTTGTCCGGCAATATCCGGTGCAGAACCATGGCTGGGCTCGTAGAGCCCCTGCCGACTGGCATTCAGCGAAGCCGACGGCAGCATCCCGATGGAGCCGGTCAGCATCGCCGCCTCGTCGGACAAGATATCGCCAAAGAGATTGCCCGTTACCAGGACATCAAATGCCTTGGGCTCTCGTACCAGTTGCATTGCAGCGTTATCCACGTACATGTGTGTCAGGGTAACCTGCGGATATTCTTTGGCCACATCCAACATAATGTCACGCCAGAACTGGGAAGTCTCCAGCACATTGGCTTTATCGACACTGCACAGTTTTTTCTGGCGTTTGGCGGCTGCCTGAAAAGCTACGTGAGCAATACGCCGGATTTCGCTCTCGGCGTAGTGCATGGTATCAAACCCCTGACGCTCGCCGGCAAACGGGCCATCTTCGAGGGTGCGCACCCCGCGCGGCTGGCCAAAATAAATATCACCCGTCAGCTCACGCACAATCAAAATATCCAGACCCGCCACAATCTCTGGCTTGAGCGATGAGGCGTTGGCCAGCTCTGGGTACAAAATCGCCGGACGCAGGTTGGCAAACAAACCCAAAGCCTTACGCAGCCCCAGTACGGCCTGCTCGGGCCGCAGGGCGCGCTCCAGATGATCGTATTTCCAGTCGCCTACTGCGCCAAACAGGATGGCATCCGCCTTCAAGGCGATGTCCAGCGTCGATTGCGGCAGCGGGTGGCCCTGGGCAGCATAAGCGGCACCGCCCACTGGCGCCTCGGTGAAACTCAGATCCAGATCCAGAGCTCGTAACACCCTGACAGCCTGCTCGACAATTTCAGGGCCAATGCCATCGCCTGGCAGTACCGCAATATTTGAAGTCATGAAAAATCCCGAATAAAAAGTATCCCGCGCCCCACACGGGACGCGAGAGTTGTTTGACAAGACACAATCACCCGATGGCCAAAGGCCTGCTCCGGGCGAACGAGTGCCTTACTGCTCAGTTGGGCGATCTTTAACCAGCCAGGGATGGGTGGCCAGCCGTTTGGCTTCGAAGTCGCGGATCTGATCAGCATGCAACAGGGTCTGGCCGATTTCGTCCAGGCCCTGCAGCAAAGATTGCTTGCGATAGGCATCGACGTCGAAAGACCACTGCGCGCCATCAGGCGCCGTGACGCTTTGTTGCTGCAAGTCGACCGTCAGGGAATATCCCGGCTGGGCGGTAACCGCCTTGAAAAGCTGATCGACCACGTCCTCGGGCAAAACAATCGGCAACAGGCCGTTTTTGAAGCTGTTATTGAAGAAAATATCTGCGTAGGACGGCGCGATCAGGGCCCTGAAACCATACTGTTGAAGCGCCCAGGGGGCGTGCTCGCGGCTGGAGCCGCAGCCAAAGTTTTTGCGGCACAACAGGATGGACGCGCCCTGATATCGGGCGTGATTCAGCACAAAATCCGGGTTCAGCGGTCGCTGGCTGTTATCCATACCGGGCTCGCCATGATCCAGATACCGTATCTCATCAAAAAGATTGGGCCCGAAACCCGTACGTTTGATGGATTTCAAAAACTGTTTTGGAATGATCAGATCGGTGTCGACGTTGTCGCGATCGAACGGAGCCACCAGCCCCTGATGAGTCGTAAATGCTTGCATGGCGGGATCCTATTTGAAAGTGCGGACGTCAATAAAATGCCCGGTTACTGCAGCAGCGGCAGCCATGGCGGGGCTGACCAAATGCGTACGCCCTCCCTGCCCCTGACGCCCTTCGAAATTGCGGTTTGAAGTGGAGGCGCAGCGTTCGCCCGGCTCGAGCCGGTCGGCATTCATGGCCAGACACATCGAGCAGCCCGGCTCGCGCCATTCAAATCCGGCATCCAGAAAGATGCGATCGAGCCCTTCGCGCTCGGCCTGCGCTTTGACCAACCCCGAACCCGGGACAACCATGGCCAAGCTGACATTACCTGCCACCTTGCGCCCCTTGGCCACTTCGGCCGCCGCACGCAGGTCTTCGATGCGCGCATTGGTGCACGAGCCGATAAATACTTTGTCGATGCGGATGTCGGTGATGGGTGTGTCCGCCTGAAGATCCATATACTGCAGGGCACGCTCCATCCCTTTGCGGCGTACCGCATCGGGCTCTGCTGCCGGATTGGGCACCCTGCCACCAACTGCAGTGACCATTTCGGGCGAAGTACCCCAGCTGACCTGGGGCTGGATCTTGCCGGCATCAATCTCAACCACACGATCAAACACCGCGTCTGGATCTGAGTGCAAGGTTTGCCAATAACGGACGGCCTGATCCCAGAGGTCTCCTTCTGGTGCATATGGCCGGCCCTTGAAATAGTCGATGGTGGTTTGATCGACAGCCACCATGCCGGAGCGGGCACCGGCTTCGATAGCCATGTTGCAGATCGTCATGCGGCCTTCCATCGAGAGGGCCTGTATTGCCGTACCGCCGAATTCGATGGCGTGACCGGTGCCGCCGGCCGTACCAATCTGGCCAATGACGTAGAGAATCAGATCCTTGGCTGTACAACCAAAAGGCAGCTGACCATCCACCTTGACCAGCAGATTACGGCTTTTTTTCATCAGCAGGGTTTGGGTGGCCAGGACGTGCTCGACCTCGGAGGTGCCGATGCCAAAGGCAAGTGCCCCCATCGCTCCGTGCGTGCTGGTGTGCGAATCGCCACACACGACCGTCATGCCGGGCAAGGTAGCACCTTGCTCGGGGCCAATAATGTGCACAATGCCCTGACGGCGGTCGTTCATGCGAAATTCGGTGATGCCCCAGGTATCGCAGTTTTTATCCAGGGTATCCACTTGCAGTCGCGAAATGGGATCCTGGATACCCTGGGAGCGGTCGGTGGTGGGGACGTTGTGGTCGGCCACGGCCAGATTGGCGGCAATGCGCCACGGCTTGCGCCCTGCCAGCTCAAGGCCTTCGAACGCTTGCGGGCTGGTTACTTCGTGAACCAGATGGCGATCGATATACAACAGACAGGTACCGTCTGGGCCCTGGTGCACCACATGGGCGTCCCAGAGCTTGTCATATAGAGTTTGCGGCATGATTGGAGTCTCGAAATCAGGAATGGAACCTGGCATGGCCAAGCGGATAGAAACCATTATGCCAGCGTGAGATCTACCGACAAGGCCAGCATTTATCCTAGTACTAAATATACCCGGTACTGGGTTGAGACAGCGCCCAACTATCGGGGGTGATACAGAGGCATCACCTTGGCCGTGGCCTGTTTGAGATCCTGGATACGGCTTGCAGACGAAGGGTGTGTAGAGAGCATCTCGGGCGGCTGTCCGCCACCAAGGCGCTCCATTTTTTGCCAAAGTGTGATGGCTGCGCGTGGGTCGTAACCGGCACGGGCGGCAAGCTCCACCCCCATGCGATCTGCTTCGGTTTCGTTGGCTCGGCTGTTAGGCAAGGTAAACATCACCTGCGACAGATTGGAGCCCAGATCGGCCACTGCCTGACTACCCGTGACCGCTGCCAAAATGGACACCCCAATACCAGCACCCATCTGGCGCGAGACTTGCTCACGGGCATGTTCACGCAAGGCGTGAGAGATCTCATGGCCCATCACGGCTGCCAACTCGGCATCGGTGGGATTGATTTTCTCAAGCATCCCTGTGTACACGGCAATTTTGCCACCCGGCATGCACCACGCATTGACTTCATCCGATTTCAGGACATGAACCTCCCAGTTCCATTGCTTGGCATCCGGACGAAATACCCCCACTTGTGCAATCAGCCGCTGAGCGATTGCCTGAACGCGTTTGGTTTGGGCGGCGGAGGGATCCAGCGCGTGCTGCGCACGCGCCTGAGCAAGGATCTGCTGGTACTGCTGCGCAGCTTCCTGATCAAGCTGGGCCTCAGAGACCAGGCCGGACATGTATTGCGTGCGTTCGATTCCCACTGCACCAGACTGTGTGGTTTGCACAGGTGCGCAAGCAGCCAGCAGCACCGCGCAAGAGACAGCTGCTGCGGCTATCCAGGAGGTTTTGATGTGGGCAAGACGTTGAATGGGCTTCATTGGCTTTGATCTCCGCTCCGGGGTTGATGAAATCTAGGCACCGGCCAGAACCGAACCACCGACGAAAGGCGCCACGTCCGCGCACTGGGCCCGGTGGCGCAGTGCATGATCCATCAGAACAATTGCCAGCAGGCATTCGACAATCGGGGTGGCCCGGATGGCAACGCAGGGATCATGTCTGCCCAACGTTTGCACCATCACCGGCGAATTGCTTTTATCCACGGAACGACGCTCAATGCGGATACTGGAGGTGGGTTTGATCGCCAGCGAGACCCGCAGCGCCTGGCCGGAAGAAATCCCGCCCAGCACCCCACCGGCATGGTTGGCCAAAAACCCATCGGGGCTGAGCTCATCACCGTGCTCGGAACCACGCATGCTGATGCAATCGAAGCCAGAACCAATGGAAACACCCTTGACCGCATTAAGCCCCATCATGGCATGCGCAATATCCGCATCCAGGCGGTCGTACAGGGGCTCGCCCCAGCCCGCCGGCAAACCATCGGCCTGTACTTCGATGCGCGCACCGATGGAATCACCCTCGTGGCGCAGCTGATCCATAAAGGCCTCGAGTTGCGGCACGATGGCTGCGTTGGGCGCATAAAACGGGTTTTGTGAGACGGCGTCCCAGGATTCGAAAGAAATCGGGATCGGCCCAAGCTGGCTCATGTAGCCACGAATCTGTACGCCAAATTCTTGCATCAGCCACTTGCGGGCCACTGCACCGGCAGCCACCGTGGGGGCTGTCAGGCGGGCCGAGGAGCGCCCCCCGCCACGCGGATCGCGGATGCCGTATTTTTTCCAGTAGGTGTAATCCGCATGCCCAGGCCGGAAGGTCTCGGCGATATTGGTGTAGTCGCGGCTGCGGGCATCCGTATTGCGGATCAGCAGACCAATGGGTGTACCCGTGGTTTGGCCCTCAAAAATGCCCGACAGGATCTCAACCGTATCAGGCTCGCGACGCTGTGTGACATGGCGCGAGGTACCCGGTTTGCGGCGATCAAGCTCTGCCTGGATATCTGCTTCGCACAGCGCCAGCCCTGGCGGGCAGCCATCAATCACGGCGCCAATCGCCGGGCCGTGAGATTCGCCAAAATTAGTGACACGAAACAAGGTGCCCAAAGAATTGCCAGACATGATCGGTACGCCGTGAAAAATCGTGAAAGAAGATTTTGATTATGGCATAGCGCCCACAGGCCAAGGTTTCAAGCTGCGTCAGTGTGACTGCCGGGCCGCCCGCTTGGCCGGACGCACATAAAAAATTGCGGAAAAATACAAGCCCAGGGATAACAGTATCTCAAGGCCGGCCAGCGCAACCGACACGGCTGAGGTATCTGACCACGCACGCACGGAGCCCTCCATCAGATACAGAAGACTGAGCATGGCCACCCACTGCAGCGTATACAAACGGGCACGCAAGACACCACGCACGGCAAACAGCAGTGGCACGGCCTTCAGGGCCATCAGAGACCCACCCGGGCGCAGTGGTGCCCACCAGAGTTCCCAGCCCACGCACAGCACGATAAGACCAAAGAGACAGGCACACGCCAGACGATGCAGCCCTTGATTGAGTTGAATATCCATGTTGCTATTATGGCTCGAAACCTTTGCATGAATGTATGACAGACCTCCCTTCAACGACACGGCCGATTTCCGAGCGGCGGGCCCACGCACTGGACATTGTGCGATTTACCCTCGAGTTTGCAGGCAATCGCAAGCTCACCCGTGTGGCATCCAGCCTGACGTTCACCACCGTACTGGCGATCGTGCCCCTACTGGCCGTGATTTTGTCGTTATTTACCGCTTTTCCGCTGTTTGCAGAGTTTCGTCAGGCACTTGAGGGCTTTCTCAGCCAAAGTCTGCTGCCGCCATCCGTATCCGACACCATCATGCTGTATCTCAACCAGTTTGCGGCCCAGGCCTCAGGCCTGACAGCAGTAGGCGGCGTGTTTCTGGTGATTACCTCGGTCATGCTCATCATGACGATCGACGAAGCGTTCAACGAAATCTGGAATGTCGCGCGCCAGCGCCCCTTGCGCCAACGCCTGCTGGTGTATTGGGCCATTATCTCTCTAGGCCCGATTCTTACCGGCGCCAGCCTGTGGGCCAGCTCGGTATTGGCCAGAGAGTCCCTGGGTTACATCGGCAGTCTGCCCGAAAGCCTGGGCATTGCACTGAATATCATCCCGTTTGCGCTATCCGTGCTGGGGTTTACCGCCCTGTTCGTATTTGTGCCCAATTGCCGCGTACGGTGGCGTGACGCACTGTTTGGCGGCTTGGGAACAGCGGTGATCCTTACCCTCATGAAAGCGGGGTTTACCTGGTATCTCACCCGCTTTCCGTCTTACACTGTGATTTATGGTGCCTTTGCCACCTTACCGATTTTTCTGCTGTGGATTTATCTGTCGTGGCTGGTGATATTGCTTGGCGCCACCACGGCCTCTTTACTGCCTGCATTGCGGCTGCACCGCTGGGTATTGCAGCGGCACACAGGCGCCCAGATAGTGGATGCCATCAGCATTTTGTCGATCTTGTGGCAGGCACGGCAGACGCTGCCCCCCGGGCGCAGCCAGCAGTTTCTCGAAAAACACTTACGGGTGCATCCGGACGCCCTGTATGAGATCCTGGCCAAGCTGCATGACCTTGGTTACGTGGTGCCGGCATCAGACAGCGACCTCTGGGTACTGGCCTGCGACCCCCACCACGCAACCATCGGGCCGTTGGTCGACCAACTGTTACTGGATCGCACGCAAACCGGGCTGACCACGCTGCATACCCAAGCGCTGTCTGACACCTTGCTGGGCAAGCCGCCCACCCTGGACACACTATTCAACACATACACGGCTACCGAAAACACGGATGATGATGCACAATGACAATAAAAACTGCCCGAGGAAGAATGCCATGCTGAAAGTCAATGAAATCCTGCGTGTGAAGGGGCACACGCTTTACACCGGCACGCCAGACATGCCCGTACGCGACGCCATCAGCACCATGAGCCAGCTGGACATCGGCTCTTTGGTCATCATGGAGCACGGTCAGCTGGTAGGCATGCTGACATTTCGTGAAATCATCAACCATCTCAACCAGCACGACGGCCAGACAGGCGACTACACCGTACGCAGCATCATGGATGACGCCCCCATGAGTGTCACACCCAACACCGACGCAGACGAAGTGCAGCGTCTGATGCTGGACAAACACGCACGGTATATCCCGGTGATGGACGGCCCTACCCTGATGGGCGTGATTTCGTTTTACGACATGGCACGCGCCATTGTGGACGCCCAGCAATTCGAAAACGATATGCTCAAGGCTTATATCCGCGACTGGCCATCCGAAGACCCCGCTATTGCCCGGAAATCCTGAGCAGCCGCATCAACCAGCGTATCCCAGGCCTGCAAAAGCAGATCAGGCCCTTGTGCCCGCAAGGCTTTGGAGTCAGACAGCATCTGACGCCAGCGGCGGGCACCGGGCCGGCCGGTGCGCCATCCAAGCAAACCACGCACCATGATATGCAGCGGTACTCCGCGCGCATGATGGTGCTGCACATATTCTAAAAACTGCAGCAGCACCTGCCGGCCTTCGTCATCGTCCAGCGCCGCAGATTGCCTACCCATCAGGCCGTCTGCGCTTAACGCAGACAAAATATCCGGTTGATGCCAGGCCGCACGGCCCAGCATGATGCCGTCCAGCTGGTCTTGCCACGCACGGCAGGTATCCACATCGGATAAGCCACCGTTTAGCACAATGGTGCAATCCGGAAAGTCACGCTTGAGCTGCAAGACCGAGCTATAGCGCAAAGGCGGCTTTTCACGATTATCTTTGGGCGACAAACCCTTTAATACGGCATTGCGGGCATGCACGATAAACACCCGGCACCCAGCCTGATACAGAACACCCACAAAATCGCGCACAAAGGCATATGAGTCATCGTAATCAAGCCCCAGCCGATGCTTGACGGTAACCGGCACCGAGACGGCATCCTGCATGGCGCGGACGCAATCCGCCACCAGTTGGGGCTCGGCCATCAAACACGCCCCAAACGAGCCCTGCTGCACACGCTCGGAGGGGCAGCCACAATTGAGGTTGATTTCGTCGTAGCCCCAGGATTCACCCAGCTTTGCACACTTGGCCAAAGCGTCTGGCTCGCTGCCACCCAACTGCAGGGCCACGGGATGCTCGGACGCGTCGAAATCGAGATGACGCGCCACATCCCCATGCAACAAGGCGCCAGTGGTAATCATCTCGGTATACAGACGGGCCTCGGGGGCCAGCAGGCGATGAAAATAACGGCAGTGGCGATCCGTCACATCGATCATCGGAGCCACACATAAACGCCAATCAGCCATAGTCAAAATTATCCATACAGAAGCGCTATTTTACTTTCGACTAAAATGCCGCGTTGAACTCACCCGCCGCGGCTTTTGCGCCGCCTGCTTGTCATGGCTGTCTTTACTGCTGTTTCCCAGGACGATGTCCACTCGCTGCTGGAACACTACGATCTGGGCACATTGCTTGCCCTGCGTGGGATCACTGCGGGCATCGAGAACACCAATTATTTTCTGGATACCACACAAGGCAGCTATGTGCTGACGCTATTCGAGGTGCTGACGGCCGAGCAACTGCCCTTTTACATCGAGCTGATGCACCACCTGGCAGGCCGCGGTGTGCCAGTACCACAACCGCAAACCCGGCACGACGGCAGCCGCATCAGCACCTTGCACGGCAAGCCAACTGCCATTGTCACACGCCTGAACGGCGGCTACGAGCCCGAGCCCAGCCCGGCCCATTGCACTTTGACAGGACAAACCCTGGCACATGCCCACCTGGCCGCCCAGGATTTTCCGCTGCACCAGCCCAATCTTCGAAGCCTGCCCTGGTGGCAAGAAACCGCCCCCCGGCTGATGCCGTTTCTGAACGAAGACCAGGCGACGCTGTTGCGCCAAAGCCTGAACGAACAGGCTGCCTTTGTGGCCCAGGGCGGACTCGAAAACCTGCCCAGCGGCCCAGCGCACTGTGATTTGTTTCGTGACAACGTGCTCTTTGATGGCACGTTCGAATCTCCTCACATGGGCGGCTTCATCGACTTTTACTTTGCCGGCTGTGACGCCTGGATTTTTGACGTGGCGGTGAGTGTCAACGACTGGTGCATCCAGCGCAGCAGCGGGATATTCATCCGGCGCCGGCTCAGTGCCTGGTTAAGTGCATATCACGCTATCCGCCCGTTTACCCCGGCCGAACGTGCCGCGTGGCCCCTGATGCTACGCGCCGCCGCCCTGCGCTTCTGGATTTCGCGCCTGTTTGATTTCTATCTGCCACGCCCCGCCCAGACCCTTAAACCGCACGATCCACGACACTTCGAACGCATCCTGCGCTTACGCACGACGCAGCCGGCGCCCCTGTTGCCGGGCGACCTCACATGAACAACACACCTACCCTTCAAGCTTCTGTATTGCCTCCCTCCGCCGGCTGGGCATGGATTCTCCAGGGGTACCACCTGTTTCGCGCACAGCCGCTGGCCATGCTCTTCTGGAGTACGGCCACGAGCTTTATCATCCAGGTGGGCTCGGTGATCCCTGTGATTGGCCAGATGGCATTGGTGCTGCTAACCCCTTTGCTGACATTTCTGACCTTGAACGCCTGCCGCACCATCAGCCGGGGACAAAAAATGGTCCCGGGCCTGTGGCTGGCGCCATTGAAGGCTCCAGGCGTCATGCCTGCATTGTTGCGCCTGGGTAGCGCCTACCTGGGCTTTACCTTGCTGGCCGCCTTTGTTTCTGTCTTGCCATTTTTGTCCTCCTTGGTGCAATCCCTTGGCACTGGCAGCGACCCAGACTATGCAAGCCTTGCCCAGGCCATGTGGGGGCCGATGCTGGTATTTGGCGGCTTTTATGTGCTGCTATCGGCGTTGTTCTGGCATGCGCCAGCCCTGATGGGCTGGCATGCACTGCCCCTGAAGCGTGCCCTGTTTTATTCGATGGTGGCCTGCTGGCGCACCAAATGGGCCATTGTGCTTTACGTGGGCAGCTGGGCCGCCGTGTATTACGGCCTTAGCCTGCTGCTTGGTACTCTGGCAAGCGCAGGGCTGACGGCCAACGGCATGACGTGGATATCGCTGATTTTGGACATTGTGCTGACTGCCCTGCTGTACTGCAGCTTTTACCCGGTTTATGCCACCACGTTTCGCGCCAACGACACATCTGCACTCCAGGCCTGAGTGATGACCGCCTGCCATTGAAGTATGGTGTCGTTGTTGGGGGGTAGCTCAAGCGTGGCATAGGCACCCGCACAGCGCGCCCAACGGCCCGGCGCCAGCCACGTGATCCGCCTCAAGATACGCCCCTGATCATCCAGAAACAGCACATTGATCGGACACGTCAGGCCCAGAGTATGCACCATCCTGCAACTGGGAAACAACAGACCACGAGGAAAGGCACCCCAGGCTTTCCAGGCGTGCAGGCCCAACAAACGCTGCCTGAAGCTACGGGCCTGAACCAGCCGTAAAGGCGACCGGGTGAGATCCCAAGCGGGCAAGTCTTGTGGCCCACCCCACATCAGAAATTGGCCTGCATCAACTTGACCGCAATCGGAAAGCCGATCACCAGGAAAGTACAGGGGAAAATGCACAGCACCATGGGAAACAGCATCCTGACCGGTGCCTGCATGGCCAGCGTCTCTGCCCGGGCAAAGCGCTCGCTGGACTGACGCTCGGCCTGAGCCCGCAGCAGGGGCCCAAGGCTCATCCCCAGGCGCTCTGCCTGTGCCAGGGAAAGCACCAGGCTATAAACACCAGGAACATCCACTGCATCAGCCCATTGTGCGAGCCAGCGGCTGCGCTCTACCCCGGTGCGCTCCAGGGCACAGGCGCTTTGAAGGCTTTGGCGCAAAGGGCCTTCGGGAGCGTGCTCTGCCACACGCAACAACGCAACCGGCAGGCTAAGGCCTGCTTCGACACACAGTGTGAGGAGGTCCAGCAAAAAAGGGAGCTCGCGCATCATGACAAAACGTCTTTGACGCGCCTGCGCGTACAGGCGTTGATTGAGCACACAGTATCCCAGAACTGCCCCTCCGGGCACCAGCCACCAGGCAAGGATCGGCAGAACACCCACCAACAAGGCCACCAGCATGGCACTTGCGAAGCAAAAAGCCACCAGTACACGGGCGGCAAGCCAACGTTCGGGTGACCAGCAATCCGATAGCCCCGCCCGAGGCCCCCATTGCTGCAGATGCCGCCGCATCGACCAAGTAACCCAGCGGGCACACCAGGGGGCCAAAGCCAGCACCCAGGGCCACCACAGGGACAAGCGGGATGAGGACTTTTTACCGTCAAGACTGGCCCAAGGCCCCCCCAGTACCCAGCATCCCAGACCGACAGACACAGCAGCCAAAACAAGACCGGACCAAAACCACATGAGTGGATCTCCGTTTTTTACACATCGATGGTTGCCACTCGCCGTATCCAGACGATGCCTGCACATTCGAGAATAACGATGATTCCCAGCACTGTACCTCCCCACCAAGTGTGCCAGAGCAAACGCATTGCCTCAGGCTCGAGCTGAGACAACACCCATAAAAGACCAGCCGGCAGACTTGCCATCAACATACTTTGCATCCGCCCCTGTGCAGTGAGCGCCCGTACCCTGCCCAGCCAATGCAGACGCGAACGTAGCGTACGTGAAACGCTCTCGAGGGTTTCGGCAAGGGCACCACCTGTCTGTGAAGCCACAAGCAAAGCGGATACCATCAGGCCACAGGAGTCTGTGGGGATACGCGTATGCAGGCTTTGCAGGGCTTGTGGCAATCCCAGCCCCAGACGCTGCTCGCGCAACACCAGCGCGAACTCCTGAGACAAGGGTGGCCGTGACTGCGAGGCAATATGTTGCAAAGCAGGTTGTAAACCCGCCCCGGCACGCAAGGCACCAGCCAGGGAAACCAAAAAATCTGGCAATTGGGCGTCAAACTGCTGTCGGCGCCGCCGTCGCATATGCCGCAGAAGCCAGGGCGGCAGCAACAGGATTGCGGCCACCAGAGGCAGGAGGCTCCAAGCCCCCATCAATATCCACGCCCCCACCAGCAGCATCCCTGCCAGGGCAAATAACCGCGCAGGCGATACTTGCGTCAGATCAAGGAACAAAAAGGCACCATCCAGCGTTTGCCGGGTATCTTCGTGCAAGCGCTGTTGATAATCCCGCCACAGCGTGGCGGCCCGTGCAAGCGCCAGCGCCGCCACAACCGCCACACACAAGCCAATCAGAACAGCCAAAACCATGCCTGTCATGATGACGATGCCGCCATGCCTGTATCACCCAGAACCGCACTGCCGTGGCAAACCGAACGATGGGTAAACAAACTGATATCCAGTGCTGCATCGCCATGGAATCCCTCAGGCATAAGACCGCAGCCTGTAAATACGGCAGGCGGCCCCGCCTGGGCGAGAAAAATTTCCTGGAGCTGGAATTTGTGGTTCTCGAGGCCCGTCACTTGGACAATGGCGCTGATAAGGCGCCGGCCATCCGGTGCACGCACGAGCTGAATGATCAGATCCATGCTACCGGCAATATGCTCTCGGACGGCAGCCAGCGGCAGGTCCATCCCCGCCATCAGGATCATGGTCTCCAGACGGGACAGCGCTTCACGTGGATTGTTGGCATGCAGGGTGGTCATGGATCCCTCATGGCCCGTGTTCATTGCTGCCAGCATGTCAAAGGCTTCTGCCCCCCGACACTCACCCACCACAATGCGATCAGGCCGCATACGCAAGGCATTGCGTACAAGATCACGAATATCGATGCGGCCGCGCCCCTCGAGGTTGGGTGGCCGTGCTTCCAGGCTGACCAGATGAGCATGGCTCAGGCGCAGCTCGGCAGCATCTTCTATGGTGATAATGCGCTCGCCCGCCGGGATGGCATTGGACAGGATATTGAGAAGGCTGGTTTTTCCAGAGCCGGTACCCCCCGACACCAGCAGGTTTTTTCGGTGCCGTACGCTATGGGATAAAAACGCCGCCATCGATTCGTCCAATGCCCCAACGGCCAACAGATCCTGCATCACCAAACGCCGCTCGGGAAATTTCCGGATGGTCAGGCTGGGGCCGCGCAATGCAACCGGAGCAATCACGGCATTTACCCGCGAGCCATCCTTCAATCGCGCATCCACCATGGGCGCGCTGTCATCGATCCGGCGGCCTAACGGCGCGACGATACGGTCGATGACCCCCAGTACGGCTTGCTCGCTGCTGAAACACGCAGAATCCTGCATCAGGCGGCCGGCACGTTCGACAAAAATTTCATCGGGGCGGTTAACCATGATCTCCGTCACCGAGGGGTCGGCCAGCAACGGCTCGAGGGGCCCCAGACCCACAGCCTCATCAACCAGGTCGCGCAGCAAACGGTCGCGATCCAGCGTAGCGGGTAAATCGGCATCCTCGGCAATCAACCCCGAGAGCACGCGCGTGGCTTCAGCCCGCAGTGTCTTGTCACTCATGCCGGTGACATCCTGTCTGCGCAGTTGCAGGGCCTGGATCAGGCCTTCGTGCAAGCGGCGGCGTGCCTGGCGGTTTGGTACGGCTTGAGGATCGGCACAAGACACCTGCGAGCACGTGGCAGGCTGCGGATAGGCGCTGGAAGGTGGCTCTTGCAAAGAGATGGGCGCGTGCCCTGCGGGCAGCTGTGCATCTGATATCTGCCTGGCAACAGGCCGCGAGGCATGTATCAGGCATGGCCCGATCACGATATCGTCCTCTGGACACAAGGGCCCGTACGAAGCCACACGATGCCCATTCAGGGTAGAGCCAAAGATGGAACCGAGATCTTCAAGCCAGAGTTCATCCTCGCGACAGACAATCCGGGCATGATGCCGGGCTACTCGCCAGGTTTTCAGCGCCAGACCACAATCGGCCTCGCGCCCTATCAAAAGCGGCACACGATGGCGGGTACGAGTGCGACGACCATCCTCAAATTGCACATCCAGTTCAACCTCTGTCATGGTGACTCTCCTGCTTGGGTTTGCCACTGGGATCCTTTTCCACCAGATCGGGGGTTCCACCCCGTCGATGATCTGGGCGATCTGCCTGTCCCGCGATTCAGTACCGGATTCATCAGCGTAGGCGTATCGGGAAACGCTCTGTTCAGCACGGCGCTTGCCCGCGCTGCCCGGGTTTGCATATCGGGATGATTGGCCGTCACCAGCTGTGGGGTAACCAGAATCGCGAGCTCTGTTTCGTTGCGCCGAAAGCGGCTGGAGCGAAACAGGGCCCCAAGCACAGGCAATGATCCCAAACCAGGAATACGGTCGACGTTATCGGATGTTTCTCGCGATAGAAACCCGGCGAGCACCAGCGTTTGTCCTGTGCGCACATTAAACTCGGTTGCTGTCCTGCGTGTCTTTAGCGACGGCCCGCCTGGCACGGACAAAGCCGTGTCAATAGAGCTGACTTCGACTTCGATGCGGGAACGAACTGCACCGCTACGCTCGATGGAGGGTGTGATGCGCAAGGACACACCGTAGGGCTTGAAAGAGGTCTGCGTATTGCCGTTGCGGTCTACCGTGCTGTAGGGCACTTCTCCTCCAGCCAGAAACTCGGCGGTGGCACCACTGCGAGCAAGAAGTTGCGGTTGCGCTAGAACCACTGCACGCCCTTCCTGGGCAAGGAGGTTGATTTTGGCCGATAGCAAGGCATTGATACCGAAGTAACCTGCTGCTTTTGCCGCGGGAAACATCAGCGGAATCGCCGTCTCGCCAGGGCGATCGGCAAACCGGCGCGACCCCCCATCCCAGCCCAACGCAGATGTCAGGCCCCCGCCTGCATTGGGATCCCAGCGCAAGCCCAGTTCGCGCATCAAGGACTTGGGCACCTCAACCACCTGCACGTCCAGCAGTACCATCTGATCCCAACCGACAGTCCCCGTAAAATCGAGCAATTGCGGATAGCGCCGGCCAAGCTCGGACAAGCGCTGGCGGTCGGCATCAGAGAGCTCATCGCCCTCAACCAGCAGCTTGTCACCCAGCGGGGTGACAAGCGCCCCCGGAATGCGCTCAAGCACGGTACGTAGTTCGTCCTGGAGCTGCCGTGCACCTTCTGGTGCCACCTGCACGGCATAGCGCACAATCTGGCCATCTGCTGTCCAGGCATGCAAAGTGCTGAAACCCGCCTTGCGTGCAAACAAAATGACTTCACGGTCGTCCGTACTCACGGCCTTGATGATTTCACCGTCTCCTACGGCCACCCGGGCAACGCCCGGAATACCCAGCACCCGAACTTCACCAGCCTGCAGCGCAATGGGTGTTTCAGTGGCAGCCAGAACTCCCGCGCCAAACACAAGGCCCGCAAGAGCGACACACAGACCCAACACAAGGCGACTCCAAGGTAGGCGGGCAAATACTCCCGTATGGAAAACAACCCTCCATCGCCTCATGACTGGTCTCCTTCGGTCTCCGTACCAGCATCCAAGAGCACCGAGAGATCATCCGACACCTCATCCTCGTCTGCCTGCAAGGGGCCACCCAGCCCTGTGGTGGGCAGCCGCGTGGCCGGGCCGCGCAACTGTGCCCTCATCCAGGCACTGACCAAAGCCTGCCCCTCAGGAAGATCAAACCAAGGACCACGCACAGCAGAAACTGAGGATTTACCTGGCCGGGCCCATGCGGGCAAGCCACGTGCAGGAGAACTGCCATACAGAATGACTGCCTTGCGTGATGGCACAGGAGGGCGCGCGGCAATGCCCAGCAAAGCAGCCAAGTCGCCCCGCGCAGCACGCCGATCTGCGTGATCGTCCTCTGGGTGACGCAAAATCGCCGTGAGTGTCCCAGCCTGACGGGCGGCCACCAGTTTGACGACGTCTTCGGGGGCCGCATCCAGTGTGACCGTGGAATAGGATGCCGTTGAGTGCGTGTCCCCCAGGGTCGTATCGCGTCCGGTAGCCAAGACCAACACACCCTGCAACAACGGGGCAGTCAACCGTTTGCGTTGATAATCAAAAGACACGTACAGATCGATGAGATCGCCTGGCTGCAGCAAGCCGGACAAGGAATTGAGCTGGTCGACAGGCAGAGTGATGGCCCGGCGTCCGGGTACCAGCTGGGCAGAAAATGCTGCTGTGTGCCGCACGACATGGGCAGCTACGATGGCATCACCCGCTTCCAGTGAAGTCGTCAGCGTTTGCCCTTCGAGCTCGCCATATCGCCCGGGAGGTACCGTATCTCGCCCCACCCACTGCGCTGGAAAACTGCGCAAGGCAAGGTGTTCAGCCACCAGCCGCGTGCCGGCCGGGAGATCCCTCGCAGCGACAACGCGTTCGACCAGAACCAGGCGAGATTTGTCCTCAACCTCACGAACACGCTCCTGGATATGCCACATCAGGAAAACGGCAGCCAGGCTACCTAGCAATAAAGCCAAGCCGGCCAGTACAGCTGCACGTGGAATACTTTCAGGCCAGGCTTTCATGACGGCTCCGTGGCCCGATGCCAGAAAGTGATTAGTACCCCCGGAGCAGTTGACTGCATGAAGAAGGTTAAATGACCCATTTGCGGGTGGCGCCAGACAATCTGAGCCCCTATTGCGACCGGCTCCCGGGCCCGACTGGCCTGCAGCCTGAAAGTATCCTCTGGCGCCCAGCCAGCCAACCGGAGTGAATCAAAGAGCTGCCCACGCACTTTGTCGACAGTGCCCGGCACGCGAAACTGACTGAGTACGCCACTTGCATGTCCCAAAGCCTCCCGCTGAAAAAGTAAGCGTTCGGCACCTGACGGAAGAAGCTGAGCGGGATCAAAGCCAGCTGCGGGAGTGTCAGAGGGCTGCAGGCGGGAAATCAGCCCGATTGTGCGGTCCCCTTGTTGGCGAACCTCAGCCAGCCAATGCGCATCCAATCTAAGGCCAGACAAGAACACGACTCCGTCCGCCAGCTGCATCCGTGTCAGACGCCCCGCCGAGATCGCCATAAGCTGCCTGGCTGCATCTGCAGGACTGGCATTGACGGAGAACTGCTGTAGTGTGATGTGTGCCCCCGATACGTGGAAGTGCTGCTGCCCAGATCCTTGCCACCCTTGTGGGGATAGTTCCTGCACAGGATCCCAGAGGGCGGCCTGAGGCCTGGCGGGCACCGCCACAGCAGACAAGGCGAACAACACCAGACCGGAAAAACCGGTTAATGCCTTGAACCATTTCATGGCAATACCTCGCTTAGGTGGCGCTGAGGCACCTGACCAGCCCAGGGCCCTAGCCAATCCCATTGCGGCTCAGGACGGCCCCACGGCGCATCCAGGGGGCCCAGCCGCCCGGCAACAGCTTGCCCCACCACCTGGGAGGCTTGCTGTGCGTGCCCCCACGCCAATGCACTGCCCGCCAATGTATGCTGCACAAGGGCATCACTGAACGCGGCCCCGCTACCAACGGCAATTGCCGTGTGTGCGCGCAAACGCAAGGCCAATTGATCAAAATCAGCCAGTCCCGCTTGCCCGGCTGAGCCACCCGCTGTACGGGCCTCTGCGTGTGCCACCCAGAGACGCTCGTCACCCAGATGCCAATCGCGGCGAATCTCCGCACCTCCAGCCACCATATCCCCTGGCAAATTCCTCAGTTGCCCTGTCGACTGATCCAGCCAAAGTGCAACGCCATCCGGCACCAGGGCTTGCCCCTTGCGTGTTTGCCAGCCGGCTTTCGGTGTTTGGCTCGGAACCCAGGCATGCGGTGTTTGCGTGTGCTCATCCTGATGGGCCCATGCAAACGCCGCATGCCGGCTGTCGTGCAATAGCTGCAGCCGAATATCCTGAATACGCCCCAACCACGCGATGGCAAGCCAGAAACTGGCCAGCACGGCAAGCACCAAAAGGGATTCAGCTAATGCTTGCCCTTGCTGTTGATGAATACCTGTATGCCCGCTCACATCAGTCTCCTGGCAATGGCAGCAGGGGTGAAGACAGCCGCGCATGCCAATAGGGATGGAACAGATTGGCAGCCTCGGAATGCCCATCCTGCCGGACTGCTGGCCGGGTGAAGAAGGTTTCCGCAGCGCTGCGGGCGTGCACGCTCTGGCCCTCCTGATTTGGCAGGATAAGCCTGATAACGAACCCTGCCTGGCCCTGCGGTGGTAAATCTGCCCTGACATCAAAATAGGCAGCCAACCCCCGGGATGGCCAGAAGACAGCACTTTGCATGGCATACGAGTTGGCCAAAGGATTGGCCTGGCCACCAACAATATCCCACCCGGTAGCAGCCTGAACCCAGCGCCAAAAATCCTTTTGAGAAAAATCAGCGGGAGCATCTGTGGAATGCCCACCCACGATTGCCTGGCCTGATTGCGCGGGCATCCAGGCCCAGCCCATGGCGTACTCGCGGTAGTAGCAACCAATCCAGCGATTGGATCTCACAGCATGAAACGATTGTGTATCCCCTGCCTGCCAACGGCCGGAAGCATCCAGCTGAGTCTGGCCACGGCGGCGCAGTTCGTGACGCCAGGCTGGACAACGCGGATCCACTGCCCACACATTACGGGCGGTCTCGTTGCGAGGGCCCAGAAAGCCATACAAACCAGCCAAACCATGCAATAACGTGGCAAGGGACGCATCAGCAGGACGCTTCTGCAGGAAACCGGGCCAGGCATCAGCCTGGATCTGTGGTGTCAGTACCTGCCGGCCAAGCTCTGGGTAATGTGCCGCCAGAACCTGACGCATGACGGCCAGACGCGCCTCTGGGAGGCCCGCAACCAACGCGTCGGATAGGGAGGCCGATTGATCATGAATAAAGGATTCATGGGCCGCAAATGCCGAGGCCAAAGACCCGCCTACCTGTGTCTGATGATTTAACCCCGCTGCAGCGGCAGCTGCCAGGTAGGCACGCCCGTGGCCTGCCCCAAAAAGCATCCCGATCAGATAGGCAGGCGGGTTACCCTGTGCTAGGCGCTGCGCCTGCATACCGCCAAAGTGCGCCCAACTACCCAGTGTCAGCAAGTGTGCCATGGCCAGTTGGTGGCCCAGCCTGGCACGATTGAGATACGCAAGAAAATTGAGCGTACGTGCCTGAACCAGCGCACCACTGTAGCTGGCAGCATCCAGGCCATGCACCATCCGCGCCTTAGAGGCAGTGACCTGAGCGGTGGCAAAGTAGCGCAGCCAGGCCAGCCCCAACAATGTGGCCAACACCAGGCCCAATACCAGCACCTGGCCGCGCTGTGCGTGGGCGGCGGCACGCATCTACTGCCCCGCTGCCGCGTTGCCGGTAAATGATTTAAGTGTTTTGGCGGCAGTCTGTGCAGCGGCAGACTCAGCGGCAGACTGTGCCATACGGGATTGCTCGCTACCGTCTTCGCCGGCGATTTCACGCGCCATGGCGGCAGTCTGGGAGCGAATCACCTGGCCAAATAGTTGGTAAACCGCAATAGCGGCAACAGCAACCAGTGCCACCACGATAACGTACTCGACCATCGCCTGGCCCCGCTGACTGGCACGCTGGCGGAGATGGCTCAGGCGTGTAAAAAGGACTTCACGAGCACCCGGGCAGCGTTTGGCAGGCCACCACGGTAAGTAGGCGGGAAACAGGCGGAACAAAGACATGGTGGGCTCCGGAAGGACTTGACGAGCACCCAGTGTGCCCCTGCCCTGCCGGCCCGCCTATTCGCAGTTTCCGCCCTGGATAAATCAGGCCTGGACGATCGTGACACGCAGGGTGCCAAGGCCCTGTATCCGTGCCTCAAGCTGATCACCAGACACCACAGCACCTACACCTGCTGGTGTACCGGTAAAAATCAGATCGCCTGCGCGCAACTCGAACAGTGTGGACAGATAAGCGATGGCTTCAGGCACCGACCAGATCATGTCGGACAAATCGCCCGTCTGGCGCTGTTCTCCGTTGATGGTCAAGCCAATATGGCCCTTGGTGAGGTCTCCGGTGGCTGCCACCGGGTGCACGGGGCCGATGGGTGCGCTGTGGTCAAAGCCCTTGGCGGTTTCCCAGGGGCGCCCCTGCTTCTTGGCCTCGGCCTGCAAGTCGCGGCGTGTCATGTCCAGCCCAATGGCATAACCCCACACGGCGCGTGCAGCTTGCTCGGGGCTCAGGTTATGCCCGCCCGCACCCAAGGCGGCCACGAGCTCTACCTCGTGGTGCAGATTATGCGTTTGTGGAGGGTAAGGCATCTGGCCTTCGGTGCCTTCTGCCACATTCAGTACGGCATCAGCCGGCTTGCCAAAGAAAAAGGGCAGCTCTCGGCCGGTAGCGCCCATCTCACGGGCATGATCCGCATAATTGCGGCCCACGCAATAGATGCGGCGCACCGGAAACCGGGCAGATGAGCCTTGTACCGCCAGGGTAACCGGCTCGGGACGGGGAATGACAGTTTCTTGCATAAGTATCTCGAGAAAAAATCCGGCGTAAAGCCGGATTTATGGGCGTGCCAGGTTAAAAACGCACCTGCGCACCCAATGGGTTAAGCCTTCTTGCCTGCTTGATAGCGAGTGACGGAGTCGCGGATTTCTTGCTTGGCCGCATCAATGCCCGACCAGCCTTGCACCTTGACCCATTTGCCTTTTTCGAGATCTTTGTAGTGCTCGAAAAAGTGCTGGATGCGCTGGAGTTCTTCAGCCGGAAGATCGGCGGTGGACTCGATGTGACGATAGGGAGGATAGAGCTTGTCTACGGGGCGAGCCAGCAGCTTGGCATCCTTGCCCGCTTCGTCTTCCATGTTCATCACACCCAGGGCGCGACAGCGAATGACGCTGCCCACCTGTACAGGGAAAGGAGCCAGCACCAACACATCAACCGGATCACCGTCTTCGGAGAGGGTTTCGGGGATGTAGCCGTAATTGCAGGGGTAATGCATGGCCGTCAACATGAAACGATCGACAAACACGGCACCGCTGGCCTTGTCGACCTCGTATTTCACGGGATCCGCATTCATGGGGATTTCGATGACGACGTTGAATTCTTCTGGCAGCTTGTCGCCGGCCGGGACACGATCTAGGCTCATGAGGTTCCTTGGAGAGTGAATCTGAAAATATGCATTTATTTTGAACGGCTGTGATCCGAGGTGAGCGACATGTCCACCCCCGGGATCGGGGCCGTATCGAAGTAATCGTCCTCTGGGCCGGACACCGGGCGAGCCGGGCGGGCCTTATCCGCCTTGACCTGAGGCGCCGGATGATTATCTTCAGGAGTATCCGGAAGATACACGCCACTGGCGGCTTCTGGCACTTGCACCGGCAGGTGATCATCCTCTGCCCTGAGCACGTCAAAGCTTTCGGTCTCGTGACGCATGAAATCGGGGTCGCCGCGGGTATCGGCCGCCGGCAGTGGCCGCTGAATCAGGGGCAGCTCGGAATCCGCAGCTTCACATGCCTTGCGCCAGTGCGATAGCGCTTGCTCTGGGTGGCCCAGTGCGTCATGCAAATTGCCCAGCAAGGCGTGAATATGGATATCGGCACGAAGATCGAGGCTACGCTCTAGATAGTGCGCACCCTGCCCCCACAACTGGGCGGCCAGGCACAATTGCCCCAAGGCGGCCAACAAACCGGGATGATCCGGGTTGGATTTCAGCCAAAGCTCGGCGTGCCCCAAACGCTGGCGTGCCTGATTGGCGTCGCACTGCGCATAGGCACGCAACAGACGATCGTCCAGCCCACGATTAAGCGCCGCCTCGAGGATGCGTGCGGATTCTGCTGGGCGGCCAAACCTGAGCTGTGCACGGGCACCTGCCAGGGCCACCTCGGGCGACAGGCGTTCATCGGCCTGCAAATCACCCCACAAGCCGCTCCAGTCTTTGGCCTCGACGACATCCAGCTGATGGGCGGCAGACTCCGCAATAAACGCTTTGGCCTGCGTTTCGTCGATGGCGCTGCGGCGCAACAACAGGCGCGTAAGCTGGTAGACCTGCCGATGATGACCTAATTGGCGGTGAGCCCGCAAACACAGCCGATTGGCATGCAAAAACCGCGTTGACGTTTCTTGCAGCGGCTCTAGCAGCTCGAGCGCTTCTTCGGCACGATTTTGATCGAGATACATCTCGGCGGTGACAACATCCACCGCCTGACGCAGGCGGCCGTCTTCGCCGGCACTTTCTTGCGCAAGCTGCAGGGTTTGGTCGCGACGGGGGTACTCGCCCAGAAGATGCAGGGCCCTGGCAGCGCTGAGCCCGGCCAGCACCTTGCGATCCGTGGAGCGGGTACGGGACAGCAACTTGGAAAGCTCTTTTTCGGCCTGCACATAGCGGCCTTCAAGTTCGTTGATCCAGCCGCGCTCGAGAAGCTCGATATCGCGGCGCTGGGCACGCCGCCCGCGCCAGTTGCGAAACCGCCCGGGGCTGTTACTCATCCAGTGCAGCAGGCGCAGCAACCAGTGGAACACCAGAAAAGCCAGTATCCCCAGCACGATGGCCAGCGGCAAGGAGAGCTCGACGCGCCACGGTTGCGCAAGAATGACGACGTTTCCGCTGTGTTCGTTGACGGTTAAAGCCAGCGCCACAGCCACCGCCAGCAAAATCAAGGTCCAGATCCAGGATCGCATAAGGCCTCCTAGACGGCGCCGTCAGTTGCAGGTGACTGCACTGCAGGCGGGTTCGTGCCTTCGGAAGGATCTGGCGCGGCCTCCGGGGCAGCCTCTTGGGCAGCTTCGGCATCCCGGGCGGCGGCAATGGCTGCCAGGCTGTTATCTACCGTGGGCAGAGAGATTTCGATGGTGGTGTCATGCAGCGAACGGGCCAGCTTTAATGCCTGGCGGGCGGTCTCAGCCCGCATGTCATAACGCTGATCGAGTGCCTGGGCAATACGGGCGAGCTCTGATTTCCAGATTTTTGACTGGTGCATCATGAGCGCCAGCTGTGCCGTAATTGCCCGCTGTTTGAGCCCCTCGCGAAAACGCTGGGCCTGATCCGGAGACATCAGCAAGGCGGCAGAATCATCCACCCGCCGGATATCGAACAGTTTTTTGAGATCGTGAACCACCTGCTGCCCAGCCCCTTGAACCCATGTCCAGGAATCCTGCAAGGCAGCTTGCCAGCCGCTGTTGGAGTGAGCAGATGCGGCCGGTGCCACTGTGCTTGCCTGAACGGGTGAGGATGTGGTGGGGGCAGTAGCCACGGCGGTTGCCGTATCAGGCATCAACAGAGGCGCTGAACCCAGCCAGTCGGAGAGCTGATCGAGCTGTGCCGACAGCGCCGCGACATTGATGGTGGCCACCGCCCGGAGACGATCGATGTCGCCATTGATGGATTGCAGCAACGCAGCCAGGCCAGGCCGATTGGCGCGTGCCAGCTGTGCCTGAGCGGCCTCCAGCGAGATGATGGCATTGGCCACGTTGCCACCCAGGCTGAGCTGCTGCTGAGCGATGGTAACCAGGTGATCAATGTCATTGAGCAGTAAAAGATCCGAGCCACTGTCCGTCATCAGTTGCAACGCCTGATCGAGCTCTTGCACCTGACTGCTGGTGTCGTCCAGCGCACTGCGGAGATCTTCGACCTGTGCGGCCTGAGCACGGGCAAGAGACAGGGCTTGCTCGGCTTGCTGGCTGGTTTCCCGGGCCAGCTGGGCATTTTGGCTATGCTGCTGCTCAAAATCTGCCTTGAGAACCCGGTACTGGCGGTTTTGCTCGTATAAGCCAACCCCCAAAGCAATAGCCAGCAGCAGCACCACTACCAGCAAGAGGCGCCCCAACCTGCCAGATGGCCGGGAGGCCGCCTGCGCATCTGCCAGGGCGGAAGTGGGTGCTGTGGACGGTGCGGAAACAGTAGGTGTGCTTTGATCAGATTCACTCATGACGGCGTTCGGATCCTTCGGGAAAGCAGTCGGATGCTGCCACTATAGCTTGAAACAAGGCAGCTTCTTGGGGGCTGCTCAGGGTAACGTGCAAGTGCATGTCAGCCTGGGCTGCGTAGCGACATTGTAAACGCCGCACGATTCGTTCGTGCAGCGATACCACACCAAGCCGGCGTGGCCAGGGCAACTGGTGATGCACCAGGCTGCTCTCGATGGCGGCCAGCGCCTGGCCGCTTGTCAAGAGAAGAATTGTGGCCGGGCCGGCAGACAAGTCCTGGCAGGTGGCGAGATCCCATAGACAGGCAAGCCGGCGATAAAGGGCGTGACACTGTACCTGCCAGCCTCGCTGCGACAGTTGATCCGCCAGCCATTGACGGCCCTCAGTGGCGCGCAGGATATGGGCCTGTGCGGGGGGCAAACCCCGCGCATCCCAGGCAGCCAGCAGCGCTTCTGAATCAGGCGCCTGCTCTGACGAGGGGGCAAGGATTTGATTCTTGGGTACAAAGGCCTCAAGTGCCTGCGCCGTCGCTGACCCCACTGCAGCGGCCCAGGCGCCCTCAGGCCATGTAGATCGGTCAGGATGAAAGGGGCTCAGGGTATCGGCGCCGCTGCCGTCAGCGGTGCCGGGCCCACGAAAATAGGCCTCCACTGCCTGCCTGCTGACAAATACCAGCACGTCTCCGCACCGGGCCACCGGGCGAACCGCATCCAGTGTCTCAATCTGCAGGGCCGGCGCGTCAAGCACTGGATAGCCATGCCGTTCAAGTGTGCGCGCCAAGGCGCCATTGCGCCCTTTGGGCCGGGTCAGGATCACCTGAGGCATCATGCCAGCACCCAATGGAGAGACAGCTCAGGACACTGAAAGCCGGGAAAGAATGTCATCGGCACCCTGCCCAAGCAAATCTTGCGCCACCGTTACGCCCAGGCTTTCTGCCTGTGCAACCGCACCGCGAATCCCGGCCTGCAGCACACGGCTGCCATCGGGCTCGGCCACCAGTGCACGCAGGTAAAGCTGGCCTTCATCAATGACGGCATACGCGGCCAAGGGCACCTGGCACGAGCCCCCCAGCGCTTTGGAAACTGCGCGCTCAGCCAAGGTGCAAGCGGTGGTTTCGGGGCTAGCCAGTGGCGCCAGCCATTGCTGAAGATCGGTTCGCGAATCCAGGGTTTCGACTCCCAAGGCACCCTGCCCAGCGGCCGGCAAGCTGAGATCTGCGGGCAAAATGGCCCGAATACGCTCTGCAAGGCCCAGCCGCTGCAAGCCTGCGGCAGCCAGCACAATGGCCGAATAATCGCCACGATCCAGCTTGGCCAGACGCGTATCCAGATTGCCGCGCAGGGGTTTTACTTCGAGATGCGGGTAACGGGTTCTCAGCTGCGCTTCACGACGCAAGCTGGAGGTGCCCACCACCGCGCCGGCGGCCAGCTCGCCGAGGCTGGACACTGTATTGGAGACCAGGGCGTCGTGGGGATCTGCGCGCTCAAGCACCGCTGCCAGCGCAAAGGGCTGCTGCATGTCCACCGGCACGTCTTTTAGCGAATGCACGGCCAGGTCGGCCCGGCCATCCAGCAAGGCGGTTTCAAGCTCTTTGATAAACAGGCCCTTGCCGCCCACCTTGGACAGCGTGCGATCCAGGATCTGGTCGCCCCGGGTAGTCATTTCGAGAAGCTCGACCTGGCATTGCGGGTAAAGGGCCAGCAGCCGCGCCTGTACATAACGCGCCTGCCACAAAGCGAGACGGCTGGCGCGGGTGGCAATGACCAGTTTTTTGGGGTGAGATGAAGACATCAGAGAGTCATCCTGGAAAGCACTAGACGGGCAATCAAGCCCACGGCAGCCAACACCATTAGGGCTTGAAGCAAAGATGGACGTTTGATTTTCATGCCGGATATCCATGAAAAAGGCCCGTTTGGCGGGCCTTTTTTGGGACTGGGGGCCAGCCGCGCCAGCCCCCCGCCATACACACGATATTACAACACGGTCTTGAGCAGCTTGCCCATTTCCGAGGGATTGCGTGTGGTACGGATCCCGCAAGCTTCCATGACTTCCAGCTTGGCGTCCGCCGTATCGGCACCACCGGAGATCAGGGCACCTGCATGGCCCATGCGCTTGCCGGCCGGTGCGGTAACGCCCGCAATAAAGCCCACAACCGGTTTCTTCATGTTGTCCTTGGCCCAGCGTGCGGCATCGACTTCATCGGGGCCACCGATTTCGCCAATCATGATGACGGCGTCTGTGTCGGGGTCGTCGTTGAACATCTTGAGGATGTCGATGTGCTTCAGACCATTGATGGGATCGCCACCGATACCCACGGCGCTGGATTGCCCCAAACCAAGCTCGGTAACTTGAGCCACCGCCTCGTAGGTAAGCGTGCCGGAGCGGCTGACGATACCAATACGACCTTTGCGGTGGATATGGCCAGGCATGATGCCGATCTTGATTTCATCAGGGGTAATCAGGCCCGGGCAATTGGGGCCCAGCAGCAGGGTTTTACGGTTTTCAGCGCGCATGCGATTGCGTACTTCGAGCATATCGCGCACAGGGATGCCTTCGGTGATGCAGATCGCCAGATCGAGATCGGCTTCGACTGCTTCCCAGATTGCAGCGGCTGCGCCTGCGGGCGGCACATAGATGACGGACACGGTGGCGCCGGTGGCGGCCTTGGCATCTTTCACCGAGCTGTAGATTGGGATGCCTTCGAAATCCTGGCCTGCTTTCTTGGGATGAACCCCGGCGACAAAGGCCGCTTTGCCATTGGCGTACTCACGGCACATGCGGGTATGGAACTGACCGGTCTTGCCGGTGATCCCCTGGGTGATGACCTTGGTGTCCTTGTTGATCAGAATAGACATGTCTTTTTCCTGTGATGCTTATTTAGCAGCAGCGACAGCAGCGGTCGCGGCCTCGGCCATGGTGTCAGCGCTGATGATGGGCAGGCCCGAAGCCGCCAACATCTGCTTGCCTTGTTCTTCGTTGGTACCACGCATGCGCACCACCAGCGGCACACTGAGGTTGACGGCCTTGCACGCTGCAATCACGCCTTCTGCAATCACATCGCAGCGCATGATGCCACCAAAGATATTGACCAGGATAGCCTTGACGCCTTTGTTCTTGAGCATGATCTTGAAGGCTTCAGTCACTTTCTCGGCTGTGGCGCCACCGCCGACGTCGAGGAAGTTGGCGGGTTCGCCACCAAAGAGCTTGATGGTGTCCATTGTGGCCATGGCCAGCCCGGCACCGTTGACCAGGCAACCGATGTTGCCGTCCAGCTGGATGTAGGCCAGGTCAAACTTGCTGGCTTCGATCTCGGACGGATCTTCCTCGGCGAGGTCGCGGTATTCGACGATTTCAGGATGACGGAACAAAGCGTTAGCGTCGAAGTTGAACTTGGCGTCCAGTGCCTTGATATTGCCGTTGCCTTCGAGGATCAAGGGGTTGATCTCAGCCAGAGAGGCATCGGTTTCCCAGTATGCCTGATACAGCTTTTGAAACTCGGCAGCCGCCTTGGCCACCGACGCGTCGGGCACACCAATGCCGCGCGCCAGCTGCGCGGCGTCTGCGTCGTTCAGGCCCGTGGCCGGATCGACAAATACTTTAAGGATTTTCTCGGGTGTTTTCTCGGCAACGACTTCGATCTCCATGCCGCCCTCGCTGGACGCCATGACGCACACACGCTGTGAAGCGCGGTCGGTGACAATGCCGACGTAATATTCCTTCTTGATGTCCGCGCCTTCTTCGATGAGCAGGCGTCCCACCTTCTGGCCTTCTGGGCCGGTTTGGTGTGTGACCAGTTGCATGCCCAGAATCTCGGACGACAACTGGCGGACTTCTTCGATGGAACGTGCCAACTTGACGCCGCCACCTTTTCCACGACCACCAGCATGGATCTGCGCCTTGACCACCCACACAGGGCCGCCCAGTTTTTCGGCGGCTGCCACTGCTTCGTCGACCGAAAACGCGGGGATGCCGCGCGGGACAGTCACGCCAAACTTCTTCAGCAATTCCTTGCCTTGATATTCGTGAATTTTCATGAGTTACCTGTCATTGAAGAAAAAAGAAAACCACCCGTAGCCCGTTTCGGACCACAGGCCTGGGCCAGGCCCGGAAGTCTAGCCTTCATGTTGCGCATCCGGAGGAACATACCAGGGTGCGTAATGGGCTTGCACAACAGGCCCATCGACCCGTAATGCATGGCAGCCGTCCAGCTGAAAGGGCCGCTGGCCGTCTGTTTGCTGCCGGCGCTCACCAGCCATCGTCTGGATGGCAACCGTCGGTAATACATTAGTGAGCTCGGTGACGTGCGTGCAGCCGGCCGTGCGGCCAAAGCGCTCGCGCACCTGATGACGAAACTGCTTGAGAAGATTAAGGCCCACCAGCCGTTTGTAGTCGGGTGCAATCGCACTGCAGAATTCGCCGTAAGGCGCCGCGTCGTAAGCAACTTCTGCGTCGGTGATGGTGTAGTGCGCATCGATGGTGACACGCAGATGCATGTGGTGAACAGGCACACCCGCTTTATGGGTACGTCCGCTATGCATGGGGAAATCGTAGGCCTTGGTGTCGATCAGCTGGGCTTCGAGATCCCACAGCCCGTCCTCCCGTGCATAGGTTTGCACGCGAATAGTACGCGTATGCACGGGTTGACGGGGACACGCCGGGTCGGACAAAGCCATGGAAATGCAATCGACTGAAAACTGGTTAATCTTTCGATTATAACGTGCATACCATTTTGCTTATGTCCGAACCCCTTAAGCTGCCTGACGCAAGGTCTGGGCGGCGTGCACCATGGATTCCAGGGCCGCCCTGGTTTCCGGCCAGCCCCGGGTCTTCAGGCCGCAGTCCGGGTTTACCCATAGGCGCTCGGCCGGCAAACGCTGCGCTGCCTTGCGGATCAGATCCACCATCCATGCTTCCTTGGGAACATTGGGCGAGTGGATATCGTAGACCCCCGGCCCGATGTCATTGGGATAGGCAAATGCCTCGAAGGCGCCCAAAAGCTCCATATTGGACCGTGACGTTTCGATGGTGATGACATCGGCATCCATGGCGGCGATTGCTTCGATGATGTCATTGAACTCGGAATAGCACATATGCGTGTGAATCTGGGTGTCGTTCCGTACACCACTGGTGGCCAGCCGGAAGCTGTCCACCGCCCACGCCAGATAGGCGGCCCAATCACCGTGGCGCAGGGGCAAGCCCTCCCGAAACGCCGGCTCATCAATCTGAATCACGGTGATGCCTGCCTGTTCCAGATCGTGCACCTCATCACGTAATGCCAGGGCAATCTGCCGGCAGGTTTCGTCACGCGGCTGATCGTCGCGCACAAAAGACCATTGCAGGATGGTTACCGGGCCCGTCAGCATTCCCTTGACCGGTTTATCGGTAAGCGACTGGGCATACGCAGACCAGGCGACTGTCATGGGTGCCAGGCGGGCAATATCCCCAAAAATGAGAGGTGGTTTCACACAACGCGAGCCATAGCTTTGCACCCAGCCGTAGGCGGTAAACGCAAATCCGGCCAGCAACTCGCCAAAGTATTCCACCATGTCGTTGCGCTCGGGCTCGCCATGTACCAGCACATCCAGCCCGATCGATTCCTGGAAGCGGATGACCTTCTCGATTTCTTCGCGGATGGACTTCTCATAGGCAGCATCTCCCAGCGTGCCTGCCCGCCAGTCACGGCGCAGGGCGCGGATATCGGGCGTCTGCGGGAACGAGCCGATGGTGGTGGTCGGAAACCGGGGCAAGCTCAGGCGTTGTTGTTGCACACGAATCCGCTCATCAAATGGCGCACGTGCGCGACTGATGGTGTCTGATGTCGCCAGACGGCGCGCAACATCTTCACGGTGGATACGACGCGATCCGGCACGATCCTTCAACGCTTGCCTGGCCACCTGCAACGCCGCCTGCTCGGAGGCGTCTGCACTGCCACTAAGCAAAGCCTTAAGCAATTTGAGCTCATCAAGCTTCTGGATTGCAAAGGACAGCCAGCTGCGCAATTCGGCATCCAGGCCTGTTTCCAGGGCCAGATCAATTGGCGTGTGCAGCAACGAGCATGATGGCGCCAGCCAAAGCCGCTCACCCAGTTGATCCCGCGCATCAGAGATTTGCGCCTGAATGCCGTCAAGATCCGCACGCCAGACATTGCGGCCATCCACAACCCCCACCGAGAGGATCTGTTGCGGCTGCAAGGCAGCCAGAACTGGGGACAGCTGCCCCGGAGCCCTGACCAGATCAATATGCACACCCTGCACGGGTGCCGCACGCAATGCGTCGAGATTGCCTTCGATGCTGCCAAAGTATGTGGCCAGCAGCAGCTTGGGCCCTTTCTGAGCAAGGCGTTGATAGACATCGGCAAAGGCGTGCTTCCAGCTGGGCGGCAGATCCAGCACGAGAATCGGCTCATCGATCTGCACCCAGTCCACACCCTGCTTTGCCAAACGCTGCAACACTTCTTCATAGACCGGCAGCAGCGCAGACAGCAGCTCAAGCTTACGGCTGTCGGCAACCCCTTCGGTATAAGCGTCGCCTTTACCCAGCCACAACCAGGTCAGGGGCCCCGGAATAACGGGCCGCGCCTGATAGCCCAGGGCCTGAGCCTCGGCCACCTGATCAAAGAGGGATTCCCGGGCAATGCGATACGTCTGGTTCGGGTGCAGCTCGGGCACGATGTAGTGATAGTTGGTATCAAACCATTTGGTCATTTCGCAGGCGGCTGCCGGCGTACCGGATGGCGCCCGGCCACGAGCCATCCGAAACAAGGTATCGAGCGTCACAGGGGCATCATCGGCCTGACCAAAACGGGCTGGCACGGCGCCCAGCAAGGTCGTCCACTCGAGAATGTGGTCGTACCAGGCGAAATCACCCACCGGCACCCATTGCATGCCTGCTTGCGCCTGGGTTTCCCAATGGCGGGCCCGCAAGGCGCTCCCGGTATCCAGCAAGCTCTGCTGGTCTGCTCGCCCTGCCCAATAGGCTTCCTGGGCACGCTTGAGTTCGCGCTGTGCACCAATGCGCGGAAAGCCAAGATTATGAATAACTGTCATGTTTATCGCTCGTTTGATTTAGAATTCTTCAACCAATGTTATTTTGCCTATGGTTCTAAGAAATAAAAAACCAAATCCTGCACTCTTAACATGAGAAAAATTCATGATAGAAGTTAGACACCTGGAAACCTTGCTGGCCATTCGCGACGGTGGTAGTCTGCAGGAGGCCGCCGAACGCCTGCATCTCACTCAATCCGCCTTATCCCATCAGTTGCGCGATCTTGAAGTGCGACTAAAGACACCTTTGCTGAATCGCCGCACCCGTCCGGCAGGGCTTACCACGGCCGGCCTGCGGCTGGTGACTCTGGCTCAGGATGTGCTGCCGCGGATTCGAGCCACGGAGCTTGAGCTGCGACGCCTGGCCGCCGGACGAGCGGGCCGCCTGCATGTGGCCATCGATTGCCACTCGTGCTTTCAGTGGCTGATGCCCACGCTGGACACCTTTCGCAAAGACTGGCCGGAGGTCTCTCTGGATCTGTCTGCCGCTTTTTCATTTGCGCCGCTGCCTGCGTTGACCCGAGGGGATCTGGACATTGTGATCACCTCCGACCCCCAGGCGCTGGATGCGGTGGATTACACACCGCTCTTTACCTACGAGCTGGTGCTGGCAGTGCCCAGCCAAAGCGATATCGGCAAAGCACGCCCGGTAGAGCCGGAAGATCTGGCCACACAGGTACTGATTACCTACCCGGTTGAACGCAGCCGATTGGATATCTTCACCACCTTTCTGGATCCCGCCGGCATCGACCCGGTGGGCACCCGCACAGCAGAGTTGACCCCTATGATCGTGCAACTGGTGGCCAGTGGCCGTGGAGTGGCCGCCCTGCCCAGCTGGGCACTGGATGAATACAAAAATCTGCCAGGCTTGAGAATCTGCCGTCTGGGCCAGGGCATCTGGCGCACCCTGCAAGCAGGCCGGCGAACCGAGGACAACGACACACCCTATATGCAAGCGTTTGTGGAGCAGGCCAGACGCACCTGCTTTGAGACCTTGCCGGGCATCCGGCAGGCACGCCAGTAATTTTGGTGGGCCGCTGGCAGAGAAAGGCAGGCGTCAGGACGGGTGCCAGGGCAATTGCAGCAAGCCCTCGCGCAGCAGATGTACGCGCAAGAGGTTAATAATCGCCCGGCTCGTCAAGGATGACGTCGTCGGGGCGGCTGCCAGAGTGCCCGGTGAAATCGTCATCCATGCCACGGCCAGACAGCAGCCTGGAGATGACACCGGACGAAAACCCCCGGCCGGCCAGGAAGCGGTACTGCCGCGCGTAGTCTCGGGCATCGGCCGGCAAGGCGCCAAACTTGCGCTGCCACACGTCTTGGGCGCGCTGGGGCTCGGTGGCTTGTAGGTTTTCTTGGATATCGGCCAGCTGCGTGTCTGAGAGGCCCTGCTGACGCAAGGCACCCATGATGCGGCGGGCCCCTTGACGCGCAGCCGTACGGTGTGCGTAGGCCCGCGCATACCGGGCATCGGATTGCCAATGCTGGTGTTCGAGTTCGTCGAGAACAGCCTGGATCTCGGTGGGGTCATCGGAATAAGCAGACAGCTTGCGCTGGAGCTCCAGGCGAGAGTGCTCTCGCCTGGATAGATAGCCGATAGCCCGGGCCTTGAGGCTAAGCGCAGGACGGGATGCCTTAATCGGCATCTGCCTTGGCCGCAACATCGCCGGCAGGGGTGGCCCGAAGCGAAATGCCCATGTGCTCTCGAACGCGGTTTTCGATATCGAAGGCCATGTCGGGGTGCTCTTTAAGGTATTCGCGCACGTTATCCTTGCCCTGACCGATGCGCTCACCATTGTAGCTGTACCAGGCACCGGATTTATCGACCAGGCCCGTCTGCACGCCGAGGTCGATGATTTCACCCTCGCGGGAAATACCTGTGCCATACATGATGTCGAACTCGACCTGTTTGAAAGGCGGCGCCACCTTGTTTTTGACGACCTTGACGCGGGTTTCATTGCCCACGACTTCATCGCCCTTTTTGATGGAGCCAATGCGGCGAATATCCAGACGCACCGAAGCATAGAATTTGAGCGCATTGCCGCCGGTGGTGGTTTCGGGGTTGCCGAACATGACGCCGATTTTCATGCGGATCTGGTTAATGAAGATAACCATGCAGTTGGCGCGCTTGATGGTGGCGGTGAGCTTGCGCAGTGCCTGGCTCATCAAGCGGGCCTGCAGGCCGGGAAGAGAATCGCCCATGTCGCCTTCGATTTCGGCCTTGGGAACCAATGCAGCGACGGAATCGATGACGATGAGATCGACTGACCCCGAGCGCACCAGCGCATCGGTGATTTCGAGGGCTTGCTCGCCGGTATCAGGCTGAGAAATGAGGAGGTCTTCGAGGTTGACGCCAAGACGGGAGGCGTATTGCACGTCGAGTGCGTGCTCGGCATCGACAAATGCGCAGGTACCACCGATTTTTTGCATTTCGGCAATGACCTGCAGGGTAAGCGTGGTTTTACCTGAGGACTCGGGGCCGTAGATCTCGACGACCCGACCACGGGGCAGACCGCCAACACCCAAGGCGATATCCAGCCCCATGGAGCCGGTGGAGACCACCTGGATGTCGTGCTCGATCTGGTTATCGCCGTAGCGCATGATCGAGCCCTTGCCGAATTGCTTTTCGATCTGTGACAGCGCGGCAGCCAGCGCTTTGGCGCGTTCGGGGTTGGCCTTGCTGGTGCGTTCGTCCATGGGTGGGTTCCTTTTACGTAAAACGGGTTTGGCTGCAGTCATGAGAGAAATTATTGCATTAAATTATACTGGATAAAATCCCAGTTATGACACTGTTGTCCAGAATCCGCTGCATAAACGGCCATCGTTAACCCTAAATGACGCAGGGTCAGGGCCCATGCGACAATCTGAAACAACCGGGTGCCTGCACCCCAACCCTTCCAATCGATGTCATCTCCGCCATGCGTATCCTGATTGCCGAGGACGACAGCATTCTTGCGGACGGGCTGTCCAGATCGCTGCGCTACGACGGCTATGCCGTGGACGTGGTCCACGACGGCTCCAGCGCCGACTCCGCCCTGCAGCTGCAAACCTTCGACCTCCTGATTCTTGATCTCGGGCTTCCACGACTCAACGGCCTGGCGGTGCTGCGCAAATTGCGCCAGCGGGGTATCCCTTTGCCGGTACTGATCCTGACCGCAGCAGATTCCATCGAACAACGGGTCGAAGGCCTGGATCTGGGTGCCGACGACTATATGTCCAAGCCCTTCGCGCTCACCGAGCTCGAAGCCCGTGTGCGCGCCCTGATCCGCCGTCATGGCGGGGGCCGGGCCTCGGTATTGCGTCACGGGCGCCTGCAATTCGACCTCAATGGCCGGATCGCCACCATCGACAGCGTCCCCATCGAGCTCTCCGCCCGGGAAACCAGCCTGCTGGAAATCTTTTTATCGCGCAGCGGCCGCATGATCAGCAAACACCAGTTGGTCGACCTGCTATGCGAATGGGGCGAAGAAGTTACCACCAACGCCATCGAAGTCTACATTCATCGGCTGCGCAAAAAAATCGAGCCTGCCGATCTCCATATCCTTACTGTGCGAGGCCTGGGATACTGCCTCGAGCCTGAAAGCCGTCACCAAACGGCAGACGCCACGGCGGTCGACTGACGTCGCCCATGTTCGCATCCTCTTCTAACAGCCGCCGCTGGCGCCGCACCGGCCGGCACCCCACCCTGCTGGGACGCATCCTGCTGTGGATGATTGTGCCCTTGTTTGTGATGTGGTCCATCGGCATCGTCATCACCTACTTTATTTCTCTCAATATCGCCAACTCACCCTACGATCGCACACTGGCCAGCCATTTGCGCCTGTTGCGACACGAAGTCGAGCAACAACGCCTGAGCAAGCCAATTACGCTGTCAGAATCCGCCCGAACCGTACTGGCCGGCAGTGGTGAAGACAGCCCCACCACCTGGCAGATCCTGGATGCCAACGGCCACCTGATGGCCGGAGACCCCTTCATCCCGACCCCCGAGAACTGGGCCTACGACATCGACCAGATCCGCTACCGAAACGCTACGCTCAACCACCAATCATTACGTCTGGCCTATCTATGGGGAGGGCGCGACCAGGACGGCCTGGGGTTTCTTGCCGTGGTGGCCGAGCCAGCCGAGGCACGCGCCACCTTGCAGCAAGAGATCCTGACGGGCATGCTTACCCCGCAGCTGATCATCCTGCCATTGGCGGCGATGCTGGCAGGGCTTGGCCTTACCCAAGGCCTCGAGCCCCTCAGCCTGTTGCAAGAGCACATGCGCAGGCGCAAGCCCAGCGACCTCTCCCCCATCCGCGACGACCTCGCCCCGGCAGAAATCGTGCCCCTGATTGCTGCCATGAACAATGTGCTGCATCGCCTCTCCGCGTCCATCGAATCCCAACGACGCTTTGTGGCCAACGCAGCACACCAGTTAAAAACGCCACTGGCGGGCATCCGCACACAGTGCGAAATCGCCTTGCGCGAGCACGAGCCTGATCGCATGCGCGCAAGTCTCAATCAACTGATCACGGGCTCCCAGCGCGCCACCCGCCTGGTTAACCAGTTACTGCTGCTGGCGCGCGCCGAATCCCTCGACCCCAATCAGTCGCGCACCACAGAACAACTGGATCTTGCGGCGCTAGCCGAGGAAGCCACTGGCCAATGGGTTGAAACGGCCATCGGCCGCGGGCTCGATCTGGGCTTTGAAACCGACGGCGAGGCCCTGCCCGTCTTTGGCAATCCGGTGATGATTCGCGAGCTTATCAACAACCTGGTCGACAATGCCCTGCTGTACACCCCGGCAGGCGGCCAGGTAACGGTTCGCACCCTGGCCGACAAAGACTGGGTATGCCTGGAAGTGCAGGATAACGGGCCAGGCATCCCGCAAGAAGAACAAAGCCGTGTATTCGACCGCTTCTATCGTATTTTGGGCCACGAGGCCGAAGGCAGCGGCCTGGGGCTGGCCATCGTCCGTGAAGTTGCAGATCACCACCAGGCACACATCGACTTCCTTCCCCCGGGCAACCATCGGGATCCCTACAGCGCAGGCACCCGGCTGCGTGTGTCGTTTCCACGAGATTACGTTCCCCAGGTTCACACATGAACTTTACTCAAACCCTGGATCCCGACCCAACGGACGACGACCGCCGCCCCATGACGCACGAAGAGCGTCGGGTGATTCTCGCATCCTCCATGGGTACAGTCTTCGAGTGGTACGACTTCTACGTCTACGGCTCTCTGGCAGCTATCATTGCCCAGCATTTTTTCTCGGGGGTCAACCCCACTGCGGGCTTTATCTTTGCCCTCCTCACCTTTGCCGCCGGGTTTGCCGTACGTCCATTTGGTGCACTGATCTTTGGCCGGCTGGGCGATATGGTCGGGCGCAAATATGCGTTCGTCGTGTCGATCCTGATCATGGGCCTGTCCACCTTTCTGGTGGGCGTACTGCCTGCGTCCACCTCCATTGGCATCGCAGCACCCATGATTTTACTGTTGCTGCGACTGTTGCAGGGGCTGGCCCTGGGCGGTGAATACGGCGGCGCGGCCGTTTACGTTGCCGAGCATGCACCCAACCACCGACGTGGCTTCTTTACCAGCTGGATTCAGACCACCGCCACCACCGGGATGTTTCTGTCATTGGTGGTGGTGCTGGGCACCCGGGCCACCCTGGGGCAGGAAGCCTTTGAGTCCTGGGGCTGGCGCGTCCCTTTCCTGATCTCCGTCCTGCTGCTGGTCATCTCCGTGTGGATCCGATTACGTCTGCACGAGTCGCCCGCCTTTACCCGAATGAAATCCGAAGGGCGGGTATCACGTGCGCCAATCAAAGAGGCCTTTGGCCAGTGGCGCAATCTGCGCCTGATCCTGCTGGCCCTGATAGGCCTGACCGCCGGACAGGCAGTGGTTTGGTACACAGGACAGTTTTATGCGCTTTATTTTTTAACTGAAAGCCTGCGGGTAGACGCCAACCTTGCCAATATCCTGGTGGCCCTGTCCTTATTGCTGGCTTGCCCATTTTTCCTGGTGTTTGGGGCGCTGTCCGACCGCATCGGCCGCAAACCCATCATCATGGCCGGTTGCCTGATTGCCAGCCTGAGCTACTTCCCTGTGTTCAAGGGGCTGACGCACTACGCCAACCCGGCACTCGAGCGTGCCCAGCAGCAAGCCCCCGTGTATGTGGTCTCCGATCCCAATGCGTGCTCGCTGCAATTCAATCCAGTGGGAATCGCCTCGTTTACCAACTCCTGCGATCTCCTGAAGGCCTTTATGGCCAGCCATTCGGTGCATTACATCAATCAGCCGGCGCCGCCTGGCTCGGTGGCCTACGCGATGGTGGGCGACGAACGCATTGATTCATTTGAAGGCACCGGATTGTCACGTGCCGAATTTGCCTTGCGAGAATCCGTGCTGCAAGCCAGCCTGCGAGAAGCCATCCGCAGCCACGGCTATCCAGCGCACGCAGACCCCTCGCAAATCAATTACATCATGGTGCTGTTGCTGCTGTTCTTTTTGGTATTGCAGGTAACCATGGTGTATGGGCCCATTGCAGCGATGCTGGTAGAGATGTTTCCCACCCGCATCCGCTATACCTCGATGAGCGTGCCTTATCACATTGGCAACGGCTGGTTTGGCGGCTTTTTACCGCCGGTGGCTTTTGCTACGGTAGCAACCACTGGCGATATGTACGACGGCCTGTGGTACCCGGTGATCGTGTGCGCCATGACGCTGGTCGTGGGGATGCTCTTTATTCGCGAAACACGCCATAACGATCTCAACGCCCAATGACTCGCACCAAAAACCGCGTGTTGATTCAGAGTTTCGTCAGGCACTCTTCATTAAACTGCGCCTGTGCATCAAGCCTGTGCCCTGGTTCTCTTGTTCCCCCTTGCGTCCCAGGCCAGATCCCGCTTGTTGCACCGCTGTCCTGGCACCCCCCGCGAGCCTTTTTGTGTCAGGACTTTGCTTCTCAGGGCCCGGTCTCGACCGGGCCATTTTTTTGTGCCGGCAATGCATCATCCATGCCCCGCGCACGCTTGCAGCAGCCCAACCGCACCCATCGCGTACAATCAGGGCCCTGTTTCCAACGCCCTCTTTTGCTGACTGCCATGTGGTTTAAGAATCTGAAGCTGTATCGTCTTGCCCCCAATGCCTCACTGTCCCTGACAGACCTGGACACCGCCCTGGAGCCCCTGGCGTTTCGTCCGGGCAGCAGCCAGGATAGCCAGGTATCCGGCTGGATGCCGCCGCGCGATGACAGTGGTCTGGCCTATGGTCAGCACGGCCAGATCTTGCTGCGACTACAAACAGAAAAAAAACTTCTGCCTACTACCGTCATCAACCAGGCCAGCCGTGCCCGGGCCCAACAAATCGAAGAGCAGCAAGGCTACAAGCCCGGCCGCAAGCAGATGAAGGACATCAAGGAGCAGATGACCATGGAGCTGCTCCCGCGCGCTTTTGTGATCGCGCACGACACCCATGTGTGGATCGATACCATCAACCATTGGGTTGCCATCGACGCGGCAGCAGTGGCCCGCAGCGATGAGGTCCTGAGCCTGTTGGCCAAAACCCTGACACCTTTTCCCATTTTGCCTTTGCATGTGCAGACCTCGCCTGGAGCTGCCATGACGCGCTGGCTCAGCGAAAACGAAGCTCCGGACGGCTTTACCATCGACCAGGACACCGAGCTGCGATCCAGCGGAGAATCCCGCGCGACAGTTCGTTACGTGCGGCAAACCGTAGACCCCGACGAAGTGCGACGCCACATTGAAGCCGGCAAACAGTGCACGCGCCTGGCCATGACATGGAATGATCGCGTCTCGTTTGTGCTGACCGACACACTGGACATCAAGCGCGTGGCGCCCCTGGACGTACTGAAAGAGCACCAGGATGCCCAGACAGCGAACGAAGCCGAGCAATTTGATGCCGATTTTGCCCTGATGACGGGAGAGTTGGCCCGTTTGCTGGACGATCTGGTGACCAGCCTGGATGGCTTCAGGACAGACGGCCAGTAAGCCTGGCCGTCCATCTGCAGCGCCACAAAATGATTGTGGCGTTAATCCAGGCCGTGAAACACGCTGTCGTCGGGTCCGATATGAGAGGGCGGCAACCAAGTGACATCCCTTAGCGAGTGCTGCACCAGCCCCTCGACACCCAGCAGGACTGCAAAAATGGCCATACGCAAGGGGATGCCATTATCCGTCTGACGGAAAATCGCCAGGCGGGAGTCGTGGTTGAGATCGGTACTGAGATCATTGGCACCTTCACGGCTATCCCGTGGCAAAGGGTGCATGACAATCACATCCGGCCCACAACACGCGTCGACAATCGCCTTGTTTACCTGAAACTCGGCCGAATAGCCCTCCAGGTTCTCGCCCGTGAAGCGCTCTTTTTGCACCCGCGTGGCGTAAATCACATCCGCCCCTTTCAGGCCCGCCGCCAGATCATGCGTCTGCTCGATCACATGACCGTTGCGGCTGGCTTTCTCAAGCAGATAGTCCGGCATCTCGAGCCCCGGCGGCGATACCAAGGTGAACTTCAGCCCCCGATACAAAGCCAGCAACTTGATGAGCGAGTGCACGGTGCGGCCGTATTTGAGGTCGCCCGCCATGACGATATGAGCGCCATCCAGCAGTTTGCCCAAGCGCGAAAACTCGGTCAGGATGGTGTAGAGATCCAGCAACGCCTGGCTGGGGTGCTCTCCGGCGCCATCACCGCCATTGACCACAGGGATATTGGTGGCAGCCGCAAACTCGGCAACTGAGCCCTTCTCCGGATGGCGGATCACCATGGCATCCACGTACCCACTCATCACCCGGCTGGTGTCATAGATAGACTCTCCCTTGGCCATCGATGAAAACGTAAACCCGGTGGTATCGCACACCGAGCCGCCCAGGCGGCAAAATGCTGCCCCAAAGCTTACTCGCGTGCGGGTGCTGGCCTCAAAAAACAAATTCCCCAGTACCGCGCCCTCAAGGACACGAGACACTTTGTGCCGCCGGGCGATGGGCTGCATCAGATCAGCCACACGGAACAGGTCTTCCACCGACTCGCGGCTGAACTGATCCACAGACAGCAACTGGTGTTTATTGTCTACAGCAATGCGGTCGCGCAAAGAGCCACTTTGTGCGCTTTGCGCATACTTTTGCATCAGGGTTTCGTTTTCGACGATTTCTGTGACAAACCGCGAGACCACCTCGGGCATGCTGCGGGCTTCTTGAGAACCTTCGGGTAGAAGCCAGGTATCCAGCGCACGGCGCTTGACGCCAATGCGCCCGGCAAAGACATCCCGGGTGAGGTTCAGGCGACGCATGGCATCGCGCAGAAAAACTTGTTGGGAAACAGCCATGATGAGTTCCTATATACGCAATGCGTAGATTTTCACTGATCACACGCCATTCAGGCAAGCAAAATTTGGGCTGATCCCGGCCGAGTTGGGATAGAAGCAACAAAACAGGCTGGCGAAAACATTGCGCCAGCCTGGGATTGTTAGCACAACCTTATATGTGCAAATGAAAAAGCATCTGCACTTTTACCGAAAACCGCTTAGGGCTGCTGAAGCCCGGCAATGGAGCGCGCAGCCAACTCGGCGTTATGGACGGATCCAACCCCAAACGCCACCTGCTGCTGGGTAATGGGCGACGTGTATTGCGGTGCAGCCAACATCACCTGCCCCACCACAAGGGCCAGATGCAAGCCTGGGTGAGCCTTGGTTTGTGCATTAAGCTTCTGCAAGCCATCGTTGCTGAGGATCAGAACCAGCACGCCACCACCGGCCTGATCTGCAGCTGATTGCACGCCCATGAGATCACTGCGATCGACGATGGCATCTGTGCGCACATACAACAGCCCGGAGGGCTTGAGCGGTACGGGGGTCCACCCCGGATGCGCATGCGTATCGGCTAAAAACACCCTGACATCCGTTGCCTGCGAATTTGCCGCAAGCGTTTGTACTGGCCCTATTTTGCGGGTTGTAGGAGCGTTCAGGCCGGAGGCAGGGGCTGTTGGGGCCGTAGACACCGCAGAACCAGAGGTGGCTGCCTGCTGATGCTGCGGCACGGCCTGGCATGCTGCCAGCAAAGCCACCAAAGCGGCCATCCCCGCTGCCCGGACAATGCGGGCGGACACGGTTGCAGACGACATCAAGATTCTCATTTCCCAGTTCTCCCATCTACTTCTCATGGCCTTGATGATGACACATTTTGGCCGAAAAGCCGGATCAAGATGCCGGCGCACCCGGCGGCGCTATCGCGCAGCCCTCATCCAGCAGATGATCCTGTGCGATAATTGCCGCTTTCCAGGCAGGCCAGATTGGCTGTCCAATCCGCGCCTCCAAGGCCCTCTAGCTCATGCTTGGTTAGAGCAGCGGACTCATAATCCGTTGGTGCCGTGTTCGACTCACGGGGGGGCCACCAATAGAATCAAGCACTTACGCCAATCCCTAGGGGTTGGCGTTTTTGCTTTCCGGCTCTATGCAAGCACTATGTAAACACTTTTGACAAATGCCGCACTGACTGCACATAAATAAAAACCCCACTAGGGGGCGCAAAATGATCGCTTGATGGTGTCCAGCAATTTGGCCTACCGTTTGCGGCGCTCGGGTGTCCCAGCGTTCCGAGAATGGCTACTCGAACGGTCATATGGAACTAGCTACTGCGCAGGGTAAGCGATTCCCGCCAGTCACCGGTATAGTCAAACGTGGGGGCATCGAAACTCTCCTGCACCCAGTCAAGCGAGAAGTCGTCGGCTCTAGGCCCGCACAGCCAATAAGCATAGCCTTCCCCGTCTACCGCCCACCATTGCGCAGCCTCGGGGGCATCAGACCAATCAACCTTGTCATAACTCATAAGCATCTCCTTGTAGATGTGAAAAACATCTTACCTTAACCACCATGAGGCGCCCGGCCCAAGCAGCCGGGCACTGCAGCCACATGAGCAACCCACATCGTAAAGCAGCCAAGGACAAGTCCCAAGGCCGATACGTCCCGCCACCCATATCCATCAATACATTCACTACTACAATCACGAACGCGTCAGGACAAAACCAAAAGGCCTGAGTCCCGTGGCAATACCGAACTCAGGCCTTGGCCAACCAACCTGTGACCGTCCAACTTCCGGAGGTCAGTTCATCAAAGGCGAGGCGCATTTGTCACTTGCCGATCACTACCTCTGGGCGTGCTTGAATGCCGCCACGGTTAGCTGGGCGGCGACCTCGTCGAGGTCATCAATCTCATCGCCGCCCGCTGCAGCTTGTTTCAGGCTGGCTCTGATCGCAAGGAACTGCCCCACAACATCCGCTGCTCGAGCACGATGCTTACGGCTGATCTTGCTTTCTTGAATCTTGCTTTGCGCGTCTGACATACAGACCTCCGATGAGTTGATCGGAGCCAGTATGCCAGAAACAAAAAACCACCTCATCGGGCAGATCGGGAAATCGAGGATACACAGCACGCTGTTCCATGCCTCTCTGCCGATCAGCGTCCGTCGCCCCGCCGACGCTGCCAGAAAAGCTCGTCAGACCAGCGCTGCTGCTGCGCATAATAAAAATTGCGCTGCAGCACATAGTGGTTCCAACGTTGCGCCTGGCCGGCCAGATAATGTTGTATCTGGATCTGCGCATGGCCTGCAGGCACAGCTGCCTGCAACTGATAATGCACCTGATGGCCGGCTTCGCTGCCACTGTCCAGGGCTTTCCAGATACCCTGGGATGACAGAGGGTCATAGGCCTGGGCCGCATCCCCTACAGCCAGCCAGTCCTGTCCGCCAAAATCCTGCAAGCGCTGGCTGCCTGCCGGTGCCCCCCGGATCGGGGTGTCGTCCGCCACATACCCTTTGGCCTGCAGCAGAGGGCGCAAATGGGTGGAGGCCTGCAACACGGCATCAAAACCCGTTTGCTGCACAGCCAGGTGGGCGGCAGGCAAATCATGATCCGTATGAAACACCAGCAAACGCCGGGATTTTTCACCGGGCAGCCGATTGCTATACCACCAGCCCGAAGGGCCGGATTCTATCCGGGTGAACCTATCCTCATCCGGTTCAGCGGTGTCATACCACCGGGCATAGGCAAACAGGCCGTCCAAGGAATGAAACGCCACCCCTAGGGCACGGCCCACGACAGCGGCACGCCCGGAAGCATCTACCAGAAAGCGAGCCTCATGCATGGACTCTCCGTCAGCCTGGGCCAGCTTCACCCGCCAGCGCAGCGTACCCCCCACTTGCAGGGCACATGTTATAAAGCGCCCACCCATCATTAGGGTCGCACCGGCAGCAACCGCCTGGTCGCGCAGAGATTGATCAAAAGCCAGGCGGTCGACACACAGGCCGTGGCCGCTGGCGGTATAGAAAAAATCCGTGGTGTCAGGCTGTGTCTCGACCCATACAGACACATTGCCAGCTGTCTCAAAACTACCGGAGGCACCTCCAAGTGCCTCCATCGACGCCCCCAAAAACTGCCGCACCAAGCCCATGGCCCCGGGAGCAATGGACTCCCCCAGCTTGAAACGCGGCGCGACACGGGCTTCTACCAACAGTACACGCCAGCCAAAGCGTGCCAGCGTGATAGCGCTGGCGCAGCCTGCGGGCCCCGCCCCTACGATGACGACATCCCAGGGCGTGCCCGCCACTGAGGCCTCTGGGGCCATCAGCTCGCTTTGCCGGGTGGCCGATCCAGGGCCGGGTCGCGCTCTTGCTCGATAAAGACAACTTCGCCGTTATCACGCATCAGTTCACCATCGGCAGATTTCAGCGGCAACACCATCCCCAGCTTGGGCCAGGCATACAGCATCTGGTCATACCCGTCAGTGGACGACAGTGGCTCACCGGTTTCGTCATAACCCCTGAACCACTCACGGTGCGTACGTTCTTGGGTTTTGCTGTCGTACTGGAACACGACATCAGGCCGCTGCGTGGGCCACCAGGCGGTATTGCAAGACCAGAAGTCTCCCTGCCAGGGGCTGGACATATAGGCACTGAGTGCGCCGGGCTCGATATCTCCCGCCACGCGGAAGGCAGCGGCAAATTTCTCGCGGTAGATGATCAGGTAGGGAAACTCGATACCCGGGTGGAACCCCCCACCAATGGTGGGTTCGAGCGCGGCAGCATCCAGGGCATGTGGTTGTTGAGCCAGTGGCAACTTATCCAAAGCCGCCGGGGCCTGTAGGGTGCCGGTTTCAAAATTGCCTTCGGCCCAGTCTTGCAAATGGCGCAACTGCCAATCGGTTAGGCTCAGAAACTGATTGGGAAAATTGTCCCCCAGTTGCTTGTTTTGCGCAGGCTTCCCACCCGACCCCCACAACTTGGGCATCTGATGCTCGTCTTCGTTGCGGGAGAATTGCGGATCCTGCCAGCTGTCGGGTCGCATCGGCGGCGCAGGTAACAGAGAGTCGACCAACCGGTGACGCGTGCCGGCAGAATGTCGCATCAAAGTATAAATGCGCTGGCGCAACGCTTTGAAGTCTTCGCCAGGATTGGACAACACCTTGATGTAATCCGGGCTAAGCAGATTGCCGGGCTGTTTGGGGCCATGCGCCAGGTTCTTGGTGCTGGGGTCTACCCCTGCCGCCTGGGCACTCACCCAGCCGTAATTTACCGCCTTGGCAAACACAGGATAGACGTCCCGGTAAAAATTGGTTTTCTGGCCCATATACGGATAGACCTCCGGAAAGGCCTCGTAGACGCGATCCAGAATGGACACCACATGCATCATATGTGGCGCATATTTGGGCGGTGCGGTCACAACCCAGGCACCGCGCACAGGATTGCGGCTGCCCTCATCCGTCGCAGCGGTCACGCCATCGCGCGTGCTAAGCACTGTACCGTCGGCCAAAGTAACCGTGACATCGATTTCGCCGCCACAGGTATCATCCCACCAACCGGGAATATTGAAATACGCAAACTGGTTGGTCAGCGGGTCTTTGCCGCCCTCCGGGCCATTGGGCGGGTTATGGAATTCACTGGGATTGGAAAGAGTCACCTTGGGGGTGGTGACACATTCACCCCCGCCAGGCGACGCGATAAACAGTAAGCGGTCGGCTTCGTCCAGTCGTAGCTGGCCAAGCTCGATATCATGCGCCGGGGTATAAGTAACCTCTACATCCTGGGTGACATCGGCAGGTGTATACCCTTCATACCGCAAGGTGCCAGGCAGCATGCCCTTTTTGATGCCAGTGAAGACATCCCCCTTCAACACCACCGCATCACGCTGCCCGGAGGCGATCGTCTGCACACCAGGATCAATGATCAGTTGATCACGTTCGCTGGGTTTCAAGCCCGGCTGAATGCCCGGATTACGCAACTGGTCGGGGTCAAACAGATAAGCCCCCTGAAACGCATAATTGGCCGCTTTCATGTTGCGCACATGGACGCGCCAATGCAGCGACTTCACTTGATCGGAAGCAGTGGAAAGCTCACCTATGACCTTGTCATCGGAATCATAGGCATACACACGATAGCGCTGGGCCTGACGCTTCAGGCGCATATCGGCATCGCGATAGCTACCGCCATCGGGCCCAGGCCCGCCCTTGCCACCGGGATCCACCACTACCCCAGGTGCCTCGGGGCCAATGAAGAACTCGTCGCTGTTGCCCATCCGGGCCATGCCGATACCGGGATGAATGCGTATGCTTTTAATGGATGTAGACATAAGCCCCTCAATCATTTGCTGGACACGACGGCCCAATCGAGCAGGTTATTGGATACCACGACATAACGACGGCTGCCATGGCCAATGGTGGCCTGTATGGTGCCCTTGCCCCGGGCCTGCTGATACACCGTGAAGCCTCCCCCAAACCCGGCTTTGATGGATTTTTCCACCTGATCAGGGCTGCTGTCTGCCAAAACCGGCATCAATCGGCCTTCAGGCCAGGCCGCTGCCATTCCTGGCACCAGCGATACCCCGGCCGCACCTGCGCACACCTGCATAAACGTTCTGCGTCTACTGTTCATCCTGAACCTCCTGTGTTGGCAACAACGACAGTCCAATAGGTATGGATAGTATGGACTTCAACCAATGTTATCGCAGATCAGGCGGAACCTTTGAAGCCTGTCGGCACCAGACTGAAAGCTGAAGGGCGATTTCAGCTTCTCTGGTGGGTTGAAAAGTACTGCTGATTTGTATCAAGACGTAGGTATCCAGACATGCCAGTCTGTCCCGCACCTGACACGGCTAAGCCTGGTTTTCTTCATCCAGCAATAATCCCTCAATTGTTACAACTTCCCAAGTTTGCAATGAAACGGGGTATTAATAACCATGATGCCCGTGTTACCGTAATTGCAAGCCAACGAGATTCAAGCGTAAATCAATTTACCCGAATCAAAATCCATCAATACGGAGGTTCAGCATGAAAACATGGACACGAATTTCGAGTCATATTGCGATTGCTGGTTTGCTGCTTAGCCTAGGCGCTTGCAGCGGGATGTCCGAACAGGGAAAAAACACCGCCATTGGTGCGGGGGTCGGGGCTGCCGGTGGCGCCATCCTGACCGGTGGCAGCACCATCGGCACGCTGGGCGGAGCTGCCATTGGCGGCGTAATCGGGCACGAAGCCACTAAATAAACAGCACGCTTAAAAAGCCATCATCTGAATCAAAATTTGTCTTAATTTTTGGGGAAGAGATATGCTGCATTACGCACTGGTTTTTTTAATTATTGCTCTGATAGCAGGCTTTTTGGGATTTTTTGGGATTGCCGGAATGGCAGCCAGTATCGCAAAAGTATTGTTTCTGATTTTTATCGTGCTATTTGTCGTCTCCCTGATTTTCGGCCGCGGCCGAACGTAGACATAATGATCGGCAAGCGGAGGTTCCTTGTTATCAGCGGAGCCGACGTCCGAATACCCCGCCTGATCCAGCCGCCAGCATCCCTCACCAAACACCGTCATGCCCATCCTCCCCCAAAAAGCCGAAATCTTCCGCGCCCTGCGCTACGCCGACCGGGCCTTCATCATCCCCAACCCGTGGGACATCGGCACGGCGCGGATGCTGGCGGGCATGGGCTTTCAAGCTCTGGTCACGACCAGTGCCGGCTACGCTTATACCCTGGGCGTCCCGGACTCTGGGGTCAGCCGGGACAAGATGCTGGCGCATGTGGCCGAACTGGCAGCAGCTACCGACCTGCCCGTCAGCGCGGACATGGAGAGCGGCTATGCGGACACCTCAGATGACGTAGCGGAAACCTAACGTCTGACGGCTCAGGCGGGGACAGTGGATGCCTCCATCGAAGACGCGACCGGCCGCGCGGACGAGCCGATCTACGAGCTGGCACAGGCGGTCAACCGGGTGACGGCGGCGGTCGCAGCAGTGCGATCCCTGCCCTATCCCTTCATGCTGACGGCCCGGGCTGAGAACCACCTGCACGGGCGCCAGGATCTGGCGGATACGATCCGCCGCCTGTAGGACTATCAGGAGGCCGGTGCCGACGTGCTCTATGCGCCGGGGTTGCGGACGCGGGAAGAGATCGTCACTGTCGTGCAATCGGTGGACCTGCCCGTCAATGTGCTGATGGGGTCGCCGGACATGAACCTCTCGGCCGACGCGCTTTCGGACATGGGCGTCAAGCGCATCAGTGTCGGCAGCGCGCTCAGCCGGGCGGCCCTGGGGGCATTCCTGCGGGCCGGCTAGGAGATGTCTGACCGGCGGGACGTTCACCTTTAGGGAAGCTGCCGTCAGCTATGCAGATTTGGCCCGCATGCTGAAGCCGTGAGGCCCCTATTCAGCAAGCGCCTGCACCAGTTCCGGCACTGCGGTAAACAGGTCTGCCACCAACCCATAATCAGCGACACCGAAGATGGGCGCCTCGGGGTCCTTGTTGATGGCCACGATCACTTTGGAGTCTTTCATGCCAGCCAGATGCTGGATTGCCCCGGAGATCCCCACGGCGAGGTACAGTTGCGGCGCGACGATCTTGCCGGTCTGCCCCACCTGGTAATCGTTGGGCGCGAAGCCGGCATCCACCGCCGCACGCGAGGCACCCAACGCAGCGCCCAGGCGATTGGCCAGCGGTTCGAGAACCTGCTGGTATTGCTCTGCGCTGCCCAGGCCGCGCCCTCCGGAAACGATGACGGCGGCGGCGCCCAGATCCGGGCGGTCACTGGACGTCAACTCACGGCCCATCAGTCGCACCAGGCCCAGGTCAGGCTCGGCCGCAACGGCCTCGATCGCCGCTGACCCGCTGGCTGCCGCAGCATCAAAGGCGGTCGTGCGGATCGTCATCACCTTGACGGCATCGGTGCTGCGCACCCGTGCCAGTGCGTTGCCGGCATAGATGGGACGCACGAACGTCTCGGCATCCTCGATGGCAACCACATCCGAAATCTGTGCCACGCCCAGCAAGGCCGCCACCCGGGGCAAGGTGCTCTTTCCGACCGGGGAGGCTGCCGCAAGGATGGCTCCATAACCCTGCGCATGCGCCAGGATCAAGGCGGCCAGGTTTTCTGCCAGTTGATCCTGGTAGTGCGGCGCATCGACCAGCAGGACGCGCGAGACACCCGCCAGCAGACTGGCTTGCTCGGCGGCTGCCCGGCAATCCGCACCCGCCACCAGCACATGGACATCTTCGCCCAGCCTTGCGGCAGCTGCCACGACGTTGAAAGTTGCAGCGCCCAGGCGTTGGTGATTATGTTCGGCAAGGACGAGAACTGTCATGCGATTACCTTAGCTTCATTCTTGAGTCGATCGACCAACTGGGCAACGTCGGTCACCCGGATTCCCGCACTGCGCGCGGCGGGCTCTGCCACCTGCAGGACGGTCAGCCGGGACTGCACCGAGACCCCCAACCCGTCAGGTGTCAGGGTGGTCAATGGCTTCTTCTTGGCCTTCATTATGTTGGGCAGAGTCACGTAGCGCGGCTGATTCAGGCGCAGGTCCGTGGTGATCACCGCCGGCAAGGTCAGTTCGAGCATTTCCAGTCCACCATCCACTTCTCGGGTGACGGTGGCGCGGCCGTCGGCCACCGCCACCCGCGAGGCAAACGTGGCCTGCGGCCAGCCCATTAAGGCGGCCAGCATTTGCCCGGTCTGCCCGGCGTCGTCGTCGATGGCCTGCTTGCCGCAGATCACCAGGTCAACAGGCTCTTGCTGACACACAGCCTTCAGCAGGCGGGCGATGGCCAGCGGCTGCAATTCGGCGTCGGTCTGCACCAGAATGCCGCGATCAGCTCCCATGGCCAGGGCGGTACGCAGGGTTTCCTGGCATGCCGGCACGCCGCAGCTGACGACGATGACCTCGTCAACCAACCCCGCTTCTTTGAGGCGCACGGCCTCTTCCACGGCGATCTCGTCGAACGGGTTCATGGCCATCTTGACGCTGGAAAGATCGACCCCGGTGCCATCACCCTTGATGCGCACCTTAACGTTGAAATCCACCACCCGCTTGACGGGCACCAAAATATTCACAGACTATTCCCTCGTAGAAGACATATGGAACGGAGTGCCTTAGCTACCCCTGGCGGTAGCGATTGACGGCATCCCCGTGAGCGATCGGACGGCCTTCGTCATCGAAGACCTCGGTCCGGGAAAAGAACACACTGCGTCCAGCGGACTGCACCTTGCCCCGCGCGCGCAATCTGCCGGCGGACACCTGCCCCGTGTAGCTGATGTTCAACGACAGGGTGACAGCCTTGCGCTGGTGCTCGAGCGAGCCGGTATACAGCCCAGCCAAGGCACCGGTGACGTCGATGAGCGTGGCCAGCACACCGCCGTGGACAGTTCCGCCACGGTTCAGGTGGCGCGCTTCGATATCCAGCTCAAGTTCAGCGTAGCCGTCTTTCCAGGCGACGATCCGGCAGCCGGTCTGCGCGGCAAAGCCGGCGCCGATGGCGCCATCGCTGAGCATCTGGGCCAGTTCAGCGGGCAAAGTAGAGTTCATGCAATGCCTCGATGTTGACATCCGCAGCAGCCTGGGAAAACTGGATCTTCCCGCCCTGCATCAGATGGACGTGATCGGCCACGCCCACCGCCTTGTGTGTGTTCTGCTCGACCAGCACGATGGTGCGCCCCTCCTTCTTCAGCTCGGTGAGGACATTGAAGAGTTCGCTGACAATCACTGGCGCCAGGCCCAGGGACGGTTCGTCGATGATCAGCAGATCCGGGTCAGACATCAGGCCGCGTCCCATGGCGAGCATCTGGGCCTCACCACCAGACAAGGTGCCCGCCAACTGAGTACGACGCTCTTTCAGCTGTGGAAACAGGGCATAGGCCTTCTCACAATTGGCCCTGGCTCCGGCACGCCTGGATTTGGGATAGGCACCCAACATCAGGTTCTCCTCGATGGACATATCCTTGAACACCATCCGCCCCTCGGGGATCATTGCGATTCCGCGCCCAAGCAGATCCCAGGTGGACGTACCGCCCAACGGCTGCCCCTTGAAGGTGATACTGCCATGACTCAGAGGGATGAGTCCCATGATGGCGCGCAGCAGCGTGGTTTTGCCTGCACCATTGGGACCAACAATCGTGGTCAGTTGCCCCTGGGGCACCGATAGGGATACATCCCACAGCACATTGATGACGCCATAGCCTGCGCGCACATCCTCAATTTCAAGCATGGCTGTCTCCTGTGTAGCTCTTGATAACCTCAGGATTTCTGAAGACGTCGGCCGGCGTGCCATCGGCGATCAACTGACCAAAGTTGAGTACCGCCACCCGATCGCATAGATTGCTGATGGTCTCGATATCGTGCTCGATGATCAGGATGCCGACGGAAAATTTGGCATGCAGATCTTTAAGCATGCTCATGAAACGGCGCTTGCCTGCAGTCTCAAGCCCCGCCAGCACTTCGTCCAGCATGAGCAGCCTGGGATTGGTGGCCAGTGCCTTGGCAACCTCCAGCGCCTTGAGTTCGGTAAGCGCCAGGCCGGTGGCTGCATCATGGTCGGCCTTGGCATTCAGACCGGTGAAGCCCAGCACCTCATCGAGCCGTGCATGATCGACATGCCCGGTGCCAAAGCGCTGAGCCACGATCAAATTCTCTCGTACCGTCAACTCATGCATAGGCTGCGGAACCTGGAACGTACGCCCGATGCCCATGCGGGCCCGACGATGCAGGGGCGCACGAACAATATCGCGCGTATCAAACAGAATGCGCCCATCAGAGGGAGATACCAGGCCAGAAATGGCATTGAACAACGTAGTCTTCCCAGCCCCGTTGGGGCCGACCAGGCCCACCACCTCATCCGAATGTACCGCCAGGCTCACGGCATTGACCGCAGTCAGGCCCCCAAACCGGACGGACAGGTTTTCGAGCTTCAGCATGCCTGCCTCCCTGTAGAACCATCTGTAATCCGCTGTATGCCAGGTATCTTGCGCACCAACGGCACCAGACCACCAGGGCTGAAAATGATCATGACCACCAGCAAGACCCCCAGCACCAACTGATGACCGGTCGGCATGAGGTTCTTGAAGATAAGCTGATCTACCAGATAGACCGTCACAGCACCGATGATAGGCCCGGAGATAGTGCGGTAGCCACCAAAAATGGCCGCCACAATGGGCAACATCACCCACATGCCATTGAATGCATAATCAGGCTCGAGAAAGTTGATGTAATGCACATTGAAGGCTCCGACGACCCCCGTCATGAAGGCTGAGACAAACAGCATCGCGGCCTTGAGCAGCACACTGTTGACCCCTACCACGCGAGTAGCGTCTTCGCTGCCATGCATGGCACGCAGGGCAATGCCGTAATCGCTAATGCGAACGTACCGATAAACTGCCACGAACACCAGCAATAGAGTCAGGATAAGCACATAGGAGCCTGTCTTGCTCGATAGATCCAAACCCAGAATGACTGGCAGCTGAGGCACGCTGGCCAGACCACCCGCCCCCCCCGTCACTGATTCCCATTGCGTCGCCACGATACGGAAAATGTGCGCATACGCCAGAATTGCCAAAGCAAAATACGGGCCTTTCAGGCGCAGCACCGGTAGCATCACCAAGGAGGCCAGCACCGCCCCGACGCCACCCATCAACATGGCGGGCAGCACTGGCATGCCTGCCTTCATGGTGAGTAAGGCTGACACGTAGGCACCAACCCCGAAAAATGCAGAATGCCCAAAGCTGACCATCCCGCCCAGATTGCCCAGCAAGGCCCAGGCCAATGCGACCCCCCCGATGATTAGGGCTGCCACAATCAGGCTCATCACGTAGCTGTTGCTTCCCAGAAGCCACGGAATGGCGCCATACGCCAGCACGGCCCCGAGCAGGGCTGATTTTGATCGTTTCATATTCACCCTCTTCGCGCCTTAGCACCAAACAGACCATTCGGCATGACAAACAGCACCAACAAGAACAGCACCATCCCGACCAATTCCTGCAAGGCCGAGCTGTACAGGGTGACAGTCAACGCCTCGGCAATCCCCAGCAGCATGCCACCTATCAGCACGCCCGGAATCGAACCAATGCCCGCCAGGACGGTAATGATGAAGGCCTTGATCGTCAGCGCATGGCCAAAGGCCGGCTGAATGACGCCGTAGCTGAAAATGGCCACACCGGCAAAGGCCGCCAGAATACCGGCAACGATGAAAGAGACGATCTCGGTCGTACGCGGGTTGATACCCATCAGCTTGGCCGCAGACCGGTCGCTGGAGACGGCACGCACGGCGCGCCCATACCAGCTGCGTGACAACCACCACCACAACGCCAGCATCAGCAGCAGTGCAACCACGAAGAACAGCAATTCACCACGCATGCTGTATAAGGGCCCCAGCACCACAGCGTCCTGCAGCCACGAGGAAGAGGTCGAGTGCACATCGGCAGACCAGGTGAGCAAGATGGCATTGGTGAGCATGACACCCACGCCATAGGTGAGAATCAGCGAGTTTAGTTCACGATCCGCCCGGATCATGTTGACCAGCCAGTACACGACAACCGAGCAGAGGCTGACCACCACCAGCGCGATGGGGATTGCGTAAATGGGGCTGATGCCTAGACCCGCCTCAACCGTGTAGGCGACATACGCCGCCAGCAAAACGAGCTCTCCGTGGGTGAGGTTGATCACCTTCATCGTCCCGAAGACCAGTGCCAGTCCAAGAGCCACCAGGGCGTATGAGCCGCCTTGGAGAACTCCGGAATAGAGCGACTGCAAAATGAGTTCCATCATGGAAGGAATGCTCCGCGTTCAAATAAAGTACATCAGACCAAAAGCCCGATATCGTTGGCAGCAGCCCTGCCTAGGCCACGGATCAGACACTTGGCCTGGGACAAAGGCTGCCCCTGCCAAGGACCGCTTACCAGGGCACACCCGGGTAGACGATCTTGCCGGTGGCGGCATCGGAAGGCCACACCAACACAATTTTGTCGCCTTGAACCTGACCGATATGGTGCGCAAAGTTGATGTTGTCACCCTGGTCGTTAAACTGCACCCGACCAATCAGGGTCTGAGCATCAGTGGCGGCCAGTTCTTGCGCCACCCCGCCAGACTTCAGCGTGCCTTTTTCGGCAGCACGGGCAATGGCCTCGAACAGAATCTTGGCCTGCACGTAACCGAACTGTTGCAAGTAGCCCACGTCGTCCTTAAAACGCGCCTCATACGCCTGGGCAAACGCCCTGCCCTCTGGTGAAGTGAATTCAACCGGATAGGGCAGTGCTGCCGTGCCATAGACATTCTGCACAATATCAGGGAATTCCTTGATCATCTTGGGGGTGACCAGCCCCCAGACACCGATCATGGCCTTGATCTTGGGCTTGAGCACCTTGGCCGCCCTTAGGATACCTACGTAATCGTTCTCATAGCCCACCATCAGGATGGCATCAGCCTTATCTCTCAGGCGCACCTTATTGATAAGCGGCTTGAAATCGGTGGCAGCTGGATCAAAGGCATGCATGATAACCTTTACCCCCTTGCCCACCATCTCTTTCTCAACATCGGCTGCCAGGTGTGCATTGGCTTCCTTCGTGGAATACAGCACCGAAATGGTCTTGACCTTCATGGTCTCCATCAGGCCAACCAGCGCTTTCTGATAGCCGGCCGTGTTGTTGACTCGGAAGAAGGTCTTGAAGCCGCGCTGCGTGAGGCTATCGGCCACAGCGCCCGAGGTGATGTAGGGCAGGCCCAGTTTGTTGGCAGCATCCGAGGCCGGGCCAACGTTGTTCGAACCGTATCCACCGGTGATAGCCACCACACCCTCACCCGCCAGTTTTTCGACAGCAGCCACTGCCTTGGCAGGCTGCGACTCATCATCGATCTTGATGAGCTTGATCGTGTGCTCGCTCTGTGATTTGTTGAACAGATCGGCCGCGACTTCAACCCCCTGGATCATGCCGCCGCCCTCGCGCGCCAGCGACCCGGTCATCGGGCCTTCGACCCCCACCAAAATCTCATCGGCGGCTGCCGACCCCATCTGCAGGCACAGGGCCACCGCAGACAGTACACATACTTTGCCCAATCCTCGAACCATGACATCTCTCCTTTTGTATGGCATTTAACAAGGCCTTGTCTGAGGCCCCTCTTGAAAAACAATCAAACTCGGTAAACCGGATAGATCAATTCACCGGCGTCGTTTCCTGGCGGACGGCATCCAGCCGTTGCAAGGCCTGCTGCATCTCTTCCCTCAGGCGCGCCACGATGGCGGCCAGGGGCTCCGCCCGATCGACAAAGGCCAGCGCATGACCGGCCGCGAGCAAGCCGCGCGACCAATCGCCCGTCTGGTAGGCATTGCGACCGATCTGGCCGGAGACCAGCGGCATCAGATCCGCGATCGTCACCTGGGGGTTCTCAGCCTCCATGGCTTTCACCAGCACCGTCGTTTCGTTACGCAAGGTGCGTACTGTGTTCTTGATCGACTGCATGCACAGGTCGGTATCCGTGGGCAACGCCTGGATGAGCCGTTGTTTGAACTCTGTGTGCGCCCAGATCTCGTCAGCCACCAGGAAGCGAGTGCCCACCACCACACCGGCGGCTCCCATCGCCAGCGCGGCGATGATCTGCGATCCGTGGCCGATGCCGCCACCCACCAGATAGGGAATATGCAAGGCCTGCTGCGCCCAGGCCGTATTGACGATGGTGCCCACCATATCCATACCGGGATGCCCGCCGCACTCCGCACCAACAACGGCCACGGCATCGACGCCCATCGACTGGGCCTTGAGGGCATAGCGTACGGCAGGCACCTTATGCAGCACCTTGACGCCCGCCGACTTCAGCAGGGGCAGATAGGCCTCCGGACTACGGCCCGAGGTCTCGACGAAACGCACCCCCTCTTCGATGAGGGTCTCGAACACCTGCTGGGTTTTCTCTCCCGGCACCAGCTTGGGCAACATGGACACGTTGACGCCGAAAGGGCCGCCGTTACACAGGTCCCGGCAGCGGCGAATCTCGTCGCGCAGCTGCTGTTCCTCGGGAAAGCTTGCCGCCGTGATGAAACCCATGATGCCGGCGCGAGAAGCCGCGGCCACATACTCGGCATTGGCCAGCCACATCAACCCGCCCGCCACGACGGGCAGAGGGATCCCATACAGACGGGTGATGTCCGTTTGGCATGAAATCGGCATAATCTTGGAGTCTCCTGGGGGATCGCAACGCCGCTAGATGATCTGCTGAGCCTTGAGCCGTGCCACATCGGCGTCGCTCATGGCGAGGAGCGACTGCAGCACTTCGGCCGTATCCGCCCCCAGCTGCGGCGGCGTCTTGCGGATTGGCGGACGCTGGCCGTCGAAACGATAGGGCGGCGCCAGCACGTAGGTGGACTGCGCATGCGGATGCGGCAGGCTCTGCACCAGGCCGCCATCGACGGCCCGTTGGGACGTCAGTGCCTCATGAAGACCCAGTACCTCGCCGCAAGGAATGCCGCAGGCGGCTAGGCGCTGGAGCAGCAGTGCGCGCGGTCGACGATGAATCTCATCGATGAGCACAGGATTCAACGCCTCGCGGTTGGCCGCCCGCAGGAGATTGGTTTTGAATCGCTCGTCGTCGGCCAAGTCGGGTCGTTCAATGACGTCGCGGCAGAATCGCTCGAACTGGCTGTTGTTCCCTACCGTCACCACCAGCGGCCCATCCTGGGCCTCGAAGACGCCGTAGGGCATGATGGACGGGTGGTTGTTGCCGTACTTGGGAGGATCTTCGCCGCGCAGCAGGGCTTCGAGCCCATAGTAGGCAGAAATCATCAGGCCGCAGTCATACAGCGCCATCTGGATATGGCGTCCGCGCCCAGTGCGCTCGCGCTCGAATAGCGCCGCCAGCATCGCCTGGGCGGCATACATGCCGGTAAACATGTCCACGACCGCCACGCCGAACTTCAGCGGCGGCTGCCCCACCTCGCCGTTCAAGGCCATGAGGCCGGTTTCCCCCTGCACTACCAGATCGTAGCCTGGGCGGGTAGCCTCGGGGCCATGGCTGTTGTAGCCGGAAATCGAGCAATAAATCAGTCGCGGATTCTCTGCGCTAAGCTGCTTGTAGCCCAACCCCATGCGCTCGACCCCGCCCACCTTGAAGTTCTGCACGACCACATCGCTCTGCACCGCCAGTTCACGGGCGATACGTCGACCTTCTGCGGACTTCAGGTCCAGGGTCACGGAGCGCTTGTTACGATTGACGCTGTTGAAGTAGGCCGTCTCGGTCAGCCCCACTCGGACGCCCCAGTCGCGCGTGTCGTCGCCCCGGCCAGGATGTTCCACCTTGATCACTTCGGCACCCAAGTCGCCCAGTGTCATGGCCGACATGGGGCCCGCCAGCACGCGGGATAGATCCAGAACACGCACCCCCGCCAGGGGCAGATGAGCCGTCTCGCTCGTCATGATATTTTCCTCAAAGAAATGAAGTTGGCGGAACGATTTTCAAAGAACGCCTGTATGCCCTCGGCCGCTTCCGCATCACCCAGAGAGGCTGCCATCCGGTCGGCCTCTGCATCGAGTTGCCCCTCCACCGATTGGCGGTAAGCGCTGAGCGACAACGCCTTGATCCGCGCCATGGCTCGCTGTGGGCCGCGCGCCAGGCGTTGACCCAGCTCGACCGCCCGCGCCTCGACACTGCCCGGCGTCACCACGCGGTTGACCACCCCCAGGCTGGCCAACCGGGGCACCGAGATTCTATCGCCCGTCAACACCAGCTCGGCCAGCAGCTGGCGCGGCATGAACTCGGACAGGAATGCTGTCGCGCCGCCATCCGGGCTCAGGCCTACCTTGACGTAAGCCAGTGACAGATAGGCGTCCTCTGCCATGAGCAGCAGATCGCAGGCCAGCGCAATGGACACCCCGGCCCCGGCGGCGCCCCCTTCCACGGCAGCCAGCACTGGCTTGGGGCAACGGCGGATAGCGCGCACGGTCTCGTGCAGGGCCTCAATACGCTCGCGGCGCTGCGACTCGGTGAGCTCGCGCCGCTTGGACAGCTGATTGAGATCGCCGCCCGCGCAGAAATAGCCTTCCGCCCCCGTGAGCACCACGGCTCCCACCTCGGGGTCTGCGGCAGCAGCGGCCAGGGCTTCGCGCAGGGCCGCATAAAATTCGGCGCTGAGCGCATTGCGCGCCTGAGGATTATGGTTCATCAGCACCTGGACACCGCCTTCACGGCGCGACATCAGCCTTTGGTTCATGACTGTGCCCCACCCAGCGCCATGTAGCGCTGCAGATGAAAGTCTTCGTCTCCCAACTGGTGATCGATCATCACCAGACGCTTGGCATAGTGCGCCAGCGGCAACTCCCAGGTCATGCCAATGCCGCCGTGCAGCTGGATGGCTTCCTCGGCAACCAGGATACCAACCCGGCCAATGGTGTATTTGGCCGCCGACAAAGCCTGCTCGCGCACCAGCCGGTCCTCGCCATCCAAGGCCGCTGCTGCCCGGATGACTGCCGAGCGGGCCTGCTCGATCTCGAGCAGCACGTCCACCATGCGGTGCTGCAAGGCCTGAAAGCTGCCGATCGGCACGCCGAACTGCTGACGGGTGCGCAGATACTCCAGCGTGTCGTCCTTCGCCATTTCCATGGCGCCCAGGCTTTCGGCACAAAGCGCCAGGATGCCTGCTCCGATGACACGTTCGATCTGGGGATAGGCTTGATCCACAGCCCCCAGCAACGCATCATCGCCAAGACGGACATTCGCCAGGATGAGTTCAGCTGCACGGCCGCCGTCCACCAGCGGGTAACCGCGCAGCGTCAAACCAGCGGCCTTGGCCGATACGACAAACAGGCTGATGCCTTGCTCGTCGCCAGGCACCCCCGAAGTGCGCGCACTGACGACGATCAGGTCAGCCGCTTCGGCATGCGGCACCACTGCCTTGGCGCCATCCAGCACCCACCCGCCTTCTGTGCGCCGCGCCGTCGCGCTCACCCGGGAGAGCGCGTGGGCGGCATCGGGTTCCGCATGGGCGAAGGCACCAATGCACTGCCCTTCGATCATGGCCTGCACGTGCGCCAACGCCTCTGCTCCATCCGCCTCGGCCAAGGCCAGCCCCGCCATCAGGGTGCCCAGAAAGGGCTCTGTCACCAGGCGACGTCCCAACTCTTCGAAGACCACAGCGAGGTCGAATCCGGAACCACCATATCCCCCCTGGCGCTCGCTGAAAAGGGCACCGACGATACCCATCTCTGACAGGCGCTGCCAATGCTGGGGGCTTCGGCCGGACGTAGAGCGGGCAATCGTGTCCCGCTCGGCAAATGGATACTGCTCGCGCAAGTAGCGGCTCAACGACTCCGCGATCATGCGGCGATTTTCGGTATGTTCGAAATTCATGAATGCAATCCCCTTACAGTCCGAGGATCATCTTGGAGATGATGTTGCGCTGGATCTCATTGGACCCACCAAAGATCGACAGCTTGCGATTGTTGAAGTACTGGGCCGCCACCGTGGCGGCCTCCTGGGGACCGACCCATGGACCGGCAAACCCTTCATCCAGGGCGGCACTTTGCAGCGGCTGTGCATACGGCCCCATGGCGCGGCGCATCAAGGCCGTGATCTCCTGCCGGATCTGGGTGCCCCGGACCTTCAGCATCGAGCTCTCGGCCCCAGGCACTCCGCCGCCGGCCACGGCCGCGATGACACGCAGATTGGTGAGCTTCATGTTTTCCAAATCGATCTCGATCTTGGCCAGGCGTGCAGCAAAGACAGGGCCCTGCACCAGAGGTCGGCCATTTTTCTGCAATCTGGCGGCGATGCTGCGCAGACGGCTGAGCGCCGCAGCCGACATGCCCACCCCCGCAATATTAGTGCGCTCATACGTCAATAAATACTTGGCGCAGGTCCAACCCCGGTTTTCCTCGCCCACTAGGTTCTCGACGGGTACCCGCACGTCGGTGAAGAACACCTCGTTGACCTCATGAGCACCATCCAGCGTGATGATGGGCCGCACTTCGACGCCCGGCGTGTTCATGTTGATCAGCAGAAAGCTGATACCCGCCTGCTTCTTGGCGTCTGGATCGGTCCGTACTAGACAGAAGATCATGTTGGCGTACTGGCCCAGCGTGGTCCAGGTCTTCTGTCCATTGACGACGTAATGGTCCCCATCCCGCACGGCCCGTGTCTTCAGGCCCGCCAGGTCCGAGCCGGCACCCGGCTCGGAATATCCTTGGCACCACCAGTCGGAACCATCTAGGATGCGAGGCAACCAATCACGTTTCTGCGCTTCGGTGCCATATTTGATGAGCACAGGGCCCAGCATGTTGACACCAAACGGCACCACACGCGGCGCGTGGGCCAATGCGCACTCATTGTCGAAAATGAACTTGCGCACGGCATCCCAGCCTGTGCCGCCATACTCGACGGGCCAATGAGTGGCGAGCCAGCCCTGCTCATTCAGGATGGCATGCCAGGACTGCATATCGGCCTTGCTCAGATGCGAGCCCTGGGCCACTTTGTCAGACAAGCGCTGCGGCAATTTGGCCTCCAGAAAGTCGCAGACTTCCTGCCGGAAGCGTTCTTCTTCCGGAGTGAAATTTAAATCCATGAGAATTCCTTGAGATCAGTAGATTTCGAACAGCCCTGCTGCCCCCATGCCGCCGCCAATACACATGGTGGTCACGGCGTACTTCACGCCACGCCGCTTGCCTTCCAGCAGCACGTGCCCTGCCAGGCGCGCGCCCGTGGTGCCAAAGGGGTGACCGATGGAAATGGCGCCTCCGTTGACATTGAGGCGGTCGAGGGGGATACCCAGTGTGCGCTGGCAATACAGCGCCTGCGAGGCAAAGGCCTCGTTCAGTTCCCACAGGCCGATATCATCCATCTTCAGGCCATAGCGCTTCAACAAGCGCGGCACGGCGAACACGGGGCCAATGCCCATCTCGTCCGGCTCGCAGCCCGCCACCACCAGCCCCCGAAAGGCGCCCAAGGGCTGCAATCCGAGGCGTCCGGCCTCGCTCGCTTCCACCATGACGCAAGCCGCTGCGCCATCTGACAGCTGCGAAGCGTTGCCGGCCGTGATGAACTGGCCCAGCCCCATGACCGGTGCCAGCTTGGCCAGGCTTTCCACCGTCGTGCCGGGACGATTGCAGGTATCGTGATCGACCGTCACTGCGGCATGTGTGATTTCACCCGTTTCTTTGTCCTTCACGGCCATGGTGGTCGTGCAGGCGATGATCTCGTCCTTGAATACACCGGCGGCCTGCGCCTGAGCCGTCCGGCGCTGGCTTTCCGCGGCGAAGGCATCCTGGTCTTCGCGCGAGATGCCATAGCGGCGAGCCACGATGTCCGCGGTCTGAATCATCGACAAGTAGATCTCGGGCTTGTGCTCCGCAATCCAGGGGTCGATACCGGTCGTACCGGCATCGGTAGCGCTGCGGCCCTGAATCTGCGAGCAGCTTTCCACCCCTCCCGCGATCATGGCGGGCACACCTTCAAGGACAATGCGCCCCGCCGCCATGGCGATGGCCTGCAGGCCAGAGGCGCAGAAGCGGTTGACGGTCGTGCCTGCCACCGCGACAGGCAAGCCGGCGCGGATTACGGTCTGGCGCGCCACATTCCGGCCTGTGGTGCCTTCGGGATAACCGCAGCCCAGGATCATGTCTTCGAACTGGGCGGGATCGACGCTCGAGCGTTCGACGGCGGCACGGACGGCATAGGCTGCCAAGGTGGGGCCCGGCGTGATGTTGAATTCTCCCCGGTGCGCCTTGGTCAGCGGCGTGCGGGCTGTTGAAACGATGACGGCTTCTCGCATGATGAGTCTCCTCAGCCTCGTGGAAGTTGATTCAGGTCTTTGAAATGTCTGCCTTGTGCCACCAGTTGCAGCAACATGGGCGAAGGCTTCCAGAAATGGGGGTCTTCCGCCGCGAACGCCTGAATATCGGCCAGAATCTTGTCCAGCCCAATTTGATCGGCGTAGTGCAGGGGGCCACCGCGATAACGCGGAAAGCCGTAGCCATAAAGCATGACCACATCCACATCCAGGGGCCGCAAGGCGATGCCCTGGTGCACGACATTGGCCCCTTCGTTGACCATGGCGGCCAGATAGCGGCGCAGGATCTCGTCCTCGGTGAACGTGCGCGGCACAACCCCCAGCGTCCGACGCTCTTCCGCCAAGATGGCCAGCACCTCGGCGTCTTCCTGCCCGATGCGTGCGCCATCCGGATACTGGTACCAGCCCCGGCCGGTCTTCTGTCCGAACCAGCCGCGCTCACACAGGCGGTCGGCTACCGGCACATAGCGCAGCAGCGGGTCGCGCGTGGCAGCACGGCGCTTGCGGGTCGCCCAGCCAATGTCGCCGCCTGCAAGATCGGACACCTGAAAAGGCCCCATCGGAAATCCAAAATGACGCACCGCCTGATCGATCTGATAGGGCGAAGCCCCGTCGGCTAGCAGGTAATCTGCCGCCTGCCGGTAGACAGCAAGCACCCGATTGCCAATGAAGCCGTCGCAGATACCTGCGCGTACCGCCACTTTCTTCAGACGCCTGGCCAAAGCAAACCCAGTCGCCACCACCTCGTCCGCCACCTGCTCAGGCACGACGATCTCCAGCAGCTTCATGATGTTGGCGGGCGAAAAGAAGTGCAGGCCAATGACGTCCTGCGGCCTGGACACGGCTTTTGCCAGCGTATTGATGTCCAGATACGACGTGTTGCTGGCCAGCACGGCTCCCGGCTTGCACACCCGGTCGAGTTCGATGAAAACGGTGGACTTCACCGCCATGTTTTCAAAGACGGCCTCGACCACCAGATCGGCCTGAGCCAGAGCGGCATAGTCCGTCGCCCCGGAAAACAGGCTCAGGCGGCGATCACGCTCCGCGGCATCCATCCGACCACGCTGCACCAGACTGTCATAGACCTTGCCGACATAGGCCTGACCGCGTGCCAGGCTCGTCGCATCGCGCTCGATCATGACCACCGGCAAGCCGGCATCCAGCATCGCGATAGCAATCCCGACGCCCATCGTGCCACCACCCACGATGCCGACCTGCTCGACGGGCCGGGGCGCAGCGCGATCGGCCTCGGGCACCTTGGCGGCTTCACGCTCGGCAAAGAACGCATGCACCAGCGCCTGACGCTGCGGGGTGTCCAGGCACTGCAGGAATAAGGTACGCTCAAGACGCAAACCTTCATCAAAAGGCACATCCAGCACTGCCTCGACTGCGTCGATGATGCGTGCCGGCGAGAACAGGCCTCGATACTGCTTGCCCAGCCCGCCACGGGCCACCTCAATAGCCTGCCGGGTGGCCGGGACAGCCTCTGCGGCGATCGCACGGTCACGCGTTGGCCGCACCACGGCGCCAGCGGCCAGCAGCTCTTGCACGTAGGCCAGCCCTTCAGCCAGCGGATCCGTGCCGTTGGCCAGCCGATCCACCAGCCCCATGTCAAGCGCCTGCCGGGCCGTCACCGGCTTGCCATCAAGCATGAGCTTCAGGGCGGCCTCGACACCGATCAAACGCGGTGCCCGCTGTGTGCCGCCGGCGCCTGGCAGCAGACCCAGCGTGACTTCAGGCAATCCGAATTTTGCGCCCGGCACAGCCAGCCGATAGTGGGCAGCCAGCACCACCTCGAGGCCGCCACCAAAAGCGGCCCCCTGTACGGCGATGATCACCGGCCGCGAACAGGCTTCGATCTGATTGCAGACCTCGGTGAGCAAAGGAGCTTGGGGCGCCTGGCCAAACTCACGGATATCCGCGCCCGCCATGAAGTTGCGTCCCTTGGCCAGCAGGAGGATAGCCTGGACCGCCTGGTCTGCCTGGGCAGCCTCAAGCGCCGCCAACAAGCCACGGCGCACTTCCACCCCCAGTGCGTTCACCGGCGGATGATCGATCCTCACCAGCAGCACGGGACCTTCTCGCCGCCAGTCTACGGCGGGAATAGAAGGGCTTTGGGGGTCTGTCATACCGGAGTCTCCTGAATGCACACGATCATGCTTGAATGATTGGAATCATTCTTTCATCGATCAAACCCCTTTACAATGGCATATATAGTTGACACACTGTCAAGTCGTTTTTGACAATGGCACAGGTACACGATGACGCAAAGCTCCATGAATGCCGAATCCTTGATCTTTCTAGTCGAGATTCTGGATGCTGGCAACCTGAGTGCCGCCGCCCGGCGCCTGAAAATGACGCGCGCCAACGTCAGCTATCACCTCAACCGGCTCGAACGATCCCTGGGACAACAACTGGTGCGGCGCACGACCCGGCGCATTGAGCCCACCGAAGTGGGGCTGCGCCTGTACGAGCACGGCAGCAAGATCCAGACCGAGCTAGCCACCGCCAAAGACTCCGTCCGTGAACTCGGACACATGCTGAGAGGCCGCATCCGCCTGAGTGTTCCCAGTGGCTTCGGGCAGGTGGTGATGTCGCAGTGGCTCATCGACTTCAAGCGTCAATATCCAGGCATCATCCTGGATGTCATGTTCGAGAACCATATTCTCGACATGTTGCGCGACGAAGTGGACATTTCGATTCGCGTGATGTCCAACCCGCCGCAAAACCTGGTGGCACGGCCCATGGGGCCCGTGCGCTACACCGCCTGTGCCTCGCAGGCGTACGTCGAGCAATATGGCTTGCCGCAGCGGCTGGAAGACCTGCCCAAAGCCCCTATCCTCACCTCCGGGGTAGCGGGCCGTCAACTGCGACTCTCGGCGTACCAGAAGCAACGCCGCCAGGAGGTGCTGCTCGAACCCACGCTCATGTCAGAAAATTTCTTGTTTCTGCACCAGGCCATCATGGCAGGCCTGGGAGTGGGCATCGTCCCTGACTACGTCGTACAGGCCGAGGTGGCGCGCGGCGAGGTCAATACTACGCTCAAAGAGTGGTATCTCAGCATCTTCGGCACTGAAATGTTCATGCTCTACATGCCCAACCGCTACCACACACGATCCACCTCGACCTTCATCGAATACATACTGAACCGCACCCAGGTTTACCGCAATGCGTTAGCATGATGCGCCACATGATCGTCAATAAAACTAACGATCAAGTAATAGCTGTGGTTATACCCCTCATACCAGTGCAGAGTCAGCGGATGCCCGGTATCGCGGCAGGTGGCTTCCATCAGGTCGGGGCGTAACTGCCCATCCAGAAACTCGCCCCTTAGCCCCTGGATCACCAGCAGCGGTAAACGCTCCGATGCCGACCGGATCAACTCGACTTCATCCCATTGCGTCCAGGCAGCCTGACCATCACCCAGATAGGCAGCAAAGGCCTTCTGCCTGCTCCCAGGGCACCGGGACGGTGCGACGATGGGTGAAAAGGCGGACACGCTGCAGTCGCGGCCGGGATTGCGCAGGGCTGTGACCAATGCTCCGTGGCCGCCCATGAAATGGCCGGAAATGCTGCACGCACCAGAATTCGGAAAATGCCGTTCGATCGGATCCTGCAGTTCCTGAGCCACATAGTCCAGCATGCGGTAATGCGCAGCCCACGAATCCTGGGTGGCGTTCAGGTAGAAGCCGGCGCCCAGCTCTAGATCATAGGCGGGATCATCGGCCACGCCCTCGTCGCACGGGCTGATGTCCGGTGCAACTAGGATCAGGCCATGCAGGGCCGCATAGGCCTGGGCGCCAGCCTTGATGATGAAGTTCTGTTCTGTGCGGGTTTGGCCGGACAGCCAATACAGCACGGGACAGGGTTCGCCGCGCACGGCGGTCGCGGGCAGCTAGATGCCGAAGTGCATGGCGTAGCCCAGCACCTTGGACGGGTGCTGCTAGACCTCCTGGTGACTGCTAAAGCTAGACATAATGGTCGCTTGTTAAGCGAAGGCAGCCCGTCTTCAGTATCGTGGACTGTGCGCTCTTTCGAGAGTGTTAAGCTAGATGCTGCGTGGCGAACCAGCCGCAAACCATCTGGAGACGAGCCGTGAGTAACGATATCAAATTCTTCGTCGGGTTGAATGTGCACAAGGACAGCACAGCGATTGTTGTCTGAGGGCCCGGACGCGAGGCGAGCTGCTTCGTGGGCTCTGTGGGATCGGATCTGCAGCAGGTACTCAAGGTGTTGCACACGCTACGGCGTCGCCGCGAAGGAGTATCGCCTACGAAGCTGGCCACACGGGCTATGGACTGCAGCGGGCGCTGACTAGGGAGAATCCTCATGCACACTATCAACAGAGCCCCCCGAGGTAACCTCGTTGCTAGAGCAAGGCAACTTCCGCGACGGATTCATGCACGGTGGTAATCAACCCACGGATATCAGTCTGATCCATCGTCGCAGCAGCAGACTTCTGCCGCATCACCTCGTACCATTGATGAGCAAAGAACACTTTCATCCATTAACAAAAAGCGACCATATCAGTGTCCTGCCTGGTTAGTTCGGCTACTTAAATTCGGATGCACGGGCTTGTCAGGCAGGACGCAAACCACAGCGAAAGCCGGTGCTATCGCGCGGATCTGCAATGCAGCATGGCGAGTCCAGGGCACCAAATTTAAGTACGAACATTAACCGAACAGCACACTTGCTATATAGCTGACGTACTGCCTGCGAAAGCGGCACTTGACGCCCCATGCATCTGCTGGGGCGTTTTTTTATGCACGATGAGTTTAATCAAGCATCAGCCAAAGACCGATTCCGGCGATCAGGGTGCCGGCTGCGCGATTGAGCAGCTTGACATTGGCTCGGCTGGATAACAGCTTGCGTGCTACCGAGCCACCCATGGCATACAGAATCAGGCTGCAGAGCTCGATACTGAGAATAATGCCCAGTAATAGCGTCAGTTGTGGCGCCATGGGCTGATTAAAATCAAGGAAAGGAGGCAGCAGTGCGATAAAAAAGGCCCAGCCTTTTGGATTGGCCACTGCAGTAATAAAACCCTGCATCACCAGCTGCAGCCGCCGCGGTGCTTGCTGCTGCTGGCCGCAAGTGACATCTGGAATAGCCAGGCTGCCTTTGGAGCGCCACATTTCGATGCCCAGCCAGATTAGGTAAGCCCCCCCACCCCACTTGAACGCAGTGAACAGCGGTGGATATTGCAGCAGAACAGTAGCTGCTCCCAATACAGACCCCAGGGCGACGATCCCGACGCCCACCAGTTCTCCGAGCCACATCCAGCTGGTGCGCCGGACGCCAACCGTCATGCCCAGGCTGAGCGACAGCACCATGCACATGCCGGGTGTAAGGGAAACGAGCAGAAACGTCAGAAAAAACAGAGTAAATGTAGCGGTTGTCATGGTGATCACGGCAAAGGGCCCCCAGCAGCGTTTTTCCAGGGGCAAGGCAGGCGACTACATTACGCTTTTGGCAGACACCCGGCAAGCTGAACAAAAATTGAACGGATCCCACACAGGTTTGCCCACACCCTGATAAAATTTTTTCCCGCAATCGACGGCGATCGCCTGATCGTACCCACAATGTCACACGCCGAACTTCAGCATCTAATCGAATCCGCCTGGGAGGATCGCGCCACCCTCAACCCATCCAGTGCTGCCAGTACCTTGCGCGAAGCCGTCGACCACATCCTGGCCGGGCTCGACAACGGTTCTTTGCGAGTAGCCGAGAAAACGGCCGATGGCCACTGGCAGGTACATCAGTGGCTGAAGATGGCGGTTCTGCTGTCTTTTCGGCTGACTGAAAACCGGATCATGGGGACACCACCGCAACAACACTACGACAAGGTCCCCCTCAAGTTCCAGGATTACTCCCCGGCCGACTTCCAGCAAGGCGGCTTTCGGGTGGTGCCGGGCGCCATTGTGCGCCGGGGGGCTTATGTCGCCCCTGATGTGGTGTTGATGCCTTCTTACGTCAATATTGGCGCCCGGGTGGGCGCAGGCTCGATGATCGATACCTGGGCCACCGTGGGATCCTGCGCACAGATCGGTGCCCATGTGCACCTGTCTGGCGGCGTGGGGATTGGCGGGGTGCTTGAGCCCCTGCAGGCCGGCCCCACCATCATCGAAGACAATTGCTTCATCGGCGCACGGTCCGAGATTGTCGAAGGCGTGATCATCGAAGAAAACTCGGTGCTGGCCATGGGCGTCTTTATCTCGCAAAGCACCAAGATCTACGATCGCACCACCGGGGACATTTATTATGGCCGTGTGCCCGCCGGCTCGGTGGTGGTGCCAGGCTCGTTACCCGCAGCAGACGGCAGCCATAGCCTTGCCTGCGCGGTCATCGTCAAGCGGGTGGACGCGCGCACACGCGCCAAAACCAGCATCAACGATCTTCTGAGGACATAAGCATGGCCGACCAGGACGTGCTGGATCTGGCGCGCGAGCTGATCGCCAGGCCATCAGTGACCCCCGATGATGCAGGCTGCCAGCATCTGATCGCCTCGCGGCTGCAGGCACTGGGTTTTCACTGCGAATCCCTACCCGGTGGCGCAGTCAGCAATCTGTGGGCTCGACGCGGCACAGAAGGCCCTGTGATGGTATTTGCCGGGCATACCGATGTTGTCCCTCCTGGGCCTCCGGACACCTGGGCACAAGACCCGTTTACGGCCACTGAAACCGATGGCTGGCTGGTAGGCCGAGGCGCCGCCGACATGAAAAGCTCTCTGGCTGCCTTTGTCGTGGCACTGGAAGAATTCGTGGCGGCACACCCTTCGCACAGCGGCTCGGTTGCCTGTCTGCTCACCTCAGACGAAGAAGGCCCTGCCACCCAGGGTACGGTACAGGTGGTACATACACTCCAGGCCCGCGGCGAAACACTGGACTACTGCATCGTCGGCGAGCCCACAAGCAGCCAGGCACTGGGAGACACCATCAAGAACGGCCGGCGGGGGTCTTTATCCGCACGTATCCAGGTACACGGGATTCAGGGCCATGTGGCCTATCCTCATCTGGCGCGCAACCCCGTACACCAGTTGGCGCCAGCCCTGACTGAACTCTGCAATACAGTCTGGGACACGGGCAACGAGTATTTCCCGGCAACCTCGTTTCAGGTGTCAAACCTGCATTCAGGTACCGGCGCAAGCAATGTCATCCCGGGGGTCGCCATACTGGATTGCAACTTCCGGTTCGCGACGGCCAGTACCCCAGACACCCTCAAAAGCCGCACAATCGCCATCTTGCAGCAGCATCAGCTGGATTTCAGCATCGAATGGACCCTGAATGGCGAGCCATTTCTTACCCCTCAAGGGCCACTCTGCGCTGCGCTACAATCGGCCATCACGGCAGAAACCGGCACACAAGCGCAGCTGTCCACCACCGGGGGAACCTCCGATGGTCGCTTCATTGCCGCCATCTGCCCGCAAGTGATCGAATTTGGCCCGCTTAACGCCACGATTCATCAGGCCGGCGAGCGCATTCCGCTAAACCAGTTGGCCCCTCTTAAAAACATTTATCGCAGAGTGCTCGAAACCCTGCTGCCCGACCCGCCTGCCACCTGACGACTGCAGCCAGGCGGACGCCCTGCTCACTGAACGGAATTCGCCCTGATGGCTGCTCCACATACTGAACTGATTACCCTGCGTGACATGCTGCGCTGGGCCGTAACCCGCTTTCGCGGCGCCAACCTGGTGTTTGGCCACGGAAGCGACAACGCCTGGGACGAAGCTGCTTATCTGCTGCTGCATACCTTGCATTTGCCACTGGACACACTCGAACCTTTTCTGGATGCCCGACTGCTGGAGCGCGAGCGCTTGCGCTGCGTCGACCTGATCCACGAGCGTGTCACCAGCCGCAAACCTGCTGCCTACCTGACAGGCGAAGCCTGGTTGCAAGGCCAGCGCTTTTTGGTGGACGAGCGCGTGATCGTGCCGCGATCACCCATTGCCGAGTTGCTGGCAGAGCAACTGCAGCCCTGGATCGCAAACCCGGGCGACGTCACCCGAGTGCTGGATCTCTGCACGGGCTCAGGGTGCCTGGCCATTTTGGCTGCACTGGCGTTTGAAGAAGCAACCGTGGATGCCGTGGATCTGTCGGCAGACGCATTGGCAGTGGCCCAATCCAATATTGCCTTGCATGCGATGCAAGGCCGCGTCCAGGCGCTGCGCAGCGACCTCTTCGCACAGATCCCGGCTGATCGCCGCTATCAGCTTATTGTGTGCAACCCGCCGTACGTCAACAGCCAGTCGATGACGGCACTGCCCCCCGAATACCGGCACGAGCCCACGCTGGCATTGGCCGGTGGCACCGACGGAATGGACCTGGTACGACGCATCCTGACGCAAGCGCCCGACTTTCTGGATGAAGACGGAGTGCTGGTGCTGGAGATCGGCCACGAGTACACGCACTTTGAAGCGGCGTTTCCGCAGTTCGATCCCGTCTGGTTAAGCACTGAAACCGCCAGCGATCAGATTCTGTTGTTGCGTCGCGCGCAGTTGCTCACATGATTCGTGCCAATGGTTTGACCCTCAGGCGCGGTATCAAGGTACTGCTGGACGAGGCTGATTTTGTGGTCCACCCCGGCGAGCGGGTTGGTTTTGTGGGCCACAACGGGGCGGGCAAATCCTCGCTATTTGCCCTGCTGCAAGGGCAGGTTGACGCAGATGCAGGCTCGGTCACGATCCCGGATGCCTGGCGTATTGCCAGTGTCGAACAGATCCTGCACGACACCCATCGGGCCGCGCGAGAATTCGTCATTGACGGTGATCGCCACCTGCGGGATATCCAGGCCCGGCGCGCCGCTCTGCGCCCCGACGAAGGGCAAGCCATCGCCGAACTCGAGACGGCACTGATCGAAGCCGATGCCTGGAGTGCACCGTCACGTGCCGAGCAGCTGCTGGCGGGCCTAGGATTTGCTCCCCAGCAATGGAATCAGCCTGTGGCCAGTTTCTCGGGTGGCTGGCAGATGCGCATCGCCCTGGCGCGTGCGCTGATGGCCCCCTCCGATCTGTTGTTGCTGGATGAGCCCACCAACCACCTTGATCTGGATGCCATGCTCTGGCTGGAGCGCTGGCTGACCAGCTACCCGGGCACGGTCTTGCTGATCTCGCACGACACCGAGTTTCTGGATGCCGTCGCACGCACCATCCTGCATTTTGAAAACGGTAAACTGGTCCGCTACAAGGGCGGCTACGAGGATTTTGTCGAGCAACGCGCAGAACGGCTGCGCCAGAATCAGCTGGCACGTCAGAAACAGGCCCGCGAGACGGCACATCTGCAATCATTCATTGATCGCTTCAAGGCCAAGGCCACCAAGGCAAAACAGGCCCAAAGCCGTGTCAAAGCCCTGGCCCGCATGCAAGTACTGGCACCCCTGGCGGTAGAATCCGGCATCGACATCCGCTTGCCAGAGCCCGCACACACCCCAGACGTACTGCTACGGCTGGAAGACGCCACCCTGGGCTATGCCGGCACCGGCGATCAGCCACCAAAAACCATCCTGCAAGACATCAATGTGTTGGTGCGTGGTGGCAGCCGGATTGGTATCCTGGGTGTCAATGGGGCCGGCAAAAGCACGCTGGTCAAGACACTGGCGCAAGAGCTGGCCCCTGTGGCAGGCAATTACCAGCCGGCCAAGGGGCTGGAGATTGGCTACTTTGCCCAGCAACAGCTTGATGTACTGGATCCGGAGTCCAGCCCCCTGCAGCATTTTGCCCGGATCGCACCCAATGTCCGCGAGCAGGAATTGCGCAATATGCTGGGCCGCTTCGGGTTTGGCGGCGATATGGTCAACCAGCCAGTGGCACCATTTTCCGGTGGAGAAAAAGCACGCCTTGCCCTGGCCCTGATCGTGTGGCGCAAGCCCAATTTGCTCTTGCTGGACGAACCCAGCAACCACCTGGATGTGGACACACGAGAAGCCCTGGCCCGAGCCCTGGCCGAGTTTCCCGGCAGCGTGCTGCTGGTATCACACGACCGGCACCTGCTGCGTACCACCGTGGATACTTTCTGGATTGTGGCGGATGGTCGTATCGAACCATTTGATGGCGACCTCGAAGACTATCGCGACTGGCTGCAACAGCGCCAAAGTCAACTGAATCAAGCCAGCCGCACGCAAACCACACCAGAGAAAGACCGCAAGGCGCAGCGTCGGGAACAAGCCCAGGCTCGGCAACAGCTGGCGGCACAGCGCAAGCCGCTAGAGACGCGGCTGAAAAAAATTGAAGATCAGATGGCGCGCACGCAAAAGCGGTTGGCCGAGCTGGATGTCCTGATCGCAAGCCCCGACTTCTATACCGACGCACATAAAGACACCCGCCCTGGCGTTCTGGCTGAGCACGGTGAGCTCAGCAAGGCCTTGCAAACACACGAAAACGACTGGCTGGAAGTACAGACTACCCTGGAGACCCTGCAAACAGATCCCATTTGATATTTCAAATCTGAATAATGTAATGCAGTAATAGTTGTTCGCTATCGAAGGCTGGCTCCCTAGAATAAAAAGGTCATTACTTTTTCAGTTCGCCTGCCATGAGCCGCCTTCCTATTCAGTCCGTCGAATCCGCCCACCCCGAGGCGCAGGAGCGCCTGCGCACCGCCGCCAAAGCCAGTGGGTTTTTGCCCAATTTGTTGGGCGTCCTGGCCAACGCCCCCACGGCGCTGGAAACCTACCAGGTGGTCGGCGCCATCAACGGGCGCAACAGCCTGAGCCCCACCGAACGCGAGATCGTTCAGATCACTGCGGCCACCTATAACGGCTGCGGTTTTTGCGTGGCCGGCCACACCAAGATTGCCTCCCAGAAGCTGAAGTTGCCTGCCGACTTGGTGGATGCGCTGCGCCGCACCCAAGCCCTGACAGATGCCAAGCTGAACGCCCTGGCAGTGTTCACATTACAGGTACTTGAGCACAAAGGTCAGGTGGGCGATCAGGCCCTGGCTGATCTGCGCGCCGCGGGTTACACCGATGCTCAGGCACTGGACGTCGTACTTGGCGTCAGTTTGGCCACCCTTTGCAATTACGCCAACAACCTGGCCGGCACCCCAATCAACCCGGAACTTCAGGCCTACGCCTGATTCAGTTCACGCACGATCATGTCTGTCTCCAATTTTTCTGCACTGCCCACCCAGGCGATCGATACCCTGATCCAGTCAACGCTGGCACCTCATGTCCAGGCTATCGACCAGGATGGGTTGTTTCCGCGCGAGTTCATGCACGCACTGGGCAATCTGGGCGGGTTTGCAGCAGCATTACCATCCACATCTGGTGGTTTAGGCCTTGATCTGGCCAGCCAGATCGATCTGATCTCCCAGGTTGCCCGCACTTGCGGCTCCACCGCCTTTCTGGTCTGGTGCCAGGCCACCTGCGCATGGTATTTGCAGCACAGCGACAACGCAGCCGTTCAGGCGCGCTATCTGCGGCCTGTCGCCCAAGGGCAGGTGCTGGCCGGCACCGGCATGTCCAATGCGGTCAAGCATCTAGCCGGCATCGAGCGCATCAACCTACGCGCCCAAAATGATGGTAACGGCTATCGCATCAACGGCGCCCTGCCCTGGGTTTCCAACCTGGGCCCCAATCATCTGTTGATGGCCGCTGCAGCCCTGGAAGACGGCGGCTATCTGATGTTCGTGGTTTCCACCGACACTGCCGGCCTGAGCCTGCGGCCCTGCCCGACGTTCTCCGGGATGGAAGGCAGCGGCACTTACGGCATCCGGCTCAAGGATGTTCATATTTCCGTTGAGGATGTCCTGGCGCACCCCTGGCAGTTCGAGGCTTATGTCGAGCGCTTCAAGCGCGGCTTTTTGCTGATGCAAACCGGCATGGGCGCAGGGCTTGTGCAGGCCAGCCTGGAGACCATCCACGCCAGCAACCAGCGGCTGAGCCATGTCAATTGCTTCTTGGACGACCAGGAACCTTCATTGGGCCAGGAACTCCTGGCACTGCAATCCGATATCGCACACCTGGCGGCACAGGGTACCGAAGCCCCCTTGCTCAACGTATTACGAGCACGGGCCCGGGGTTCTGAACTGAGCTTGAAAGCCACGCAATCAGCCGCACTGCACGCAGGTGCGGCAGGTTACCTCATCAGCAGCCCGGTACAGCGCCGCTTGCGAGAAGCCTTGTTTGTCGCGATTGTGACGCCTGCGCTGAAACACTTGCGCAAGGAAATCAATGCGCTGGAAGCGCTGCAGGCGGCCTGAAATGGTTGAAGCGCTGGCCACCGCTGCCCCATCTGCTGCCTTGGCACCCCCGCCATGTGTGCTGGATGCTCGGGAAATCTCTCTGGCTTACCACCAGCAGCACGGGCCCGATACCCCGGTGCTGGAAAATTTTTCCCTTAGCCTGCATGCCGGCGAAATCGTCGCCCTCCTGGGCCCCAGCGGCGCAGGCAAGTCGTCGCTGCTCCGGGTACTGGCCGGATTGCAATCCGCCCAGGCAGGCGATGTGCGGGTGCAGGGGCGGCCGCTGCACGGCCCTTCACCCGCTTTGGGCATGGTCTTTCAGGATCCCTGCCTCTTGCCCTGGCTGACGCTGGAAGAAAACGTGGCCTTCGGGCTGGATTTCAAACACCAGCCCACGCTAGATGCAGCCACACGCCATCAACGGGTGCACACAGCCATCTCCGAAGTTGGCCTGCAGGCTGCCCGCACACGCTACCCAGACGAGCTCTCAGGCGGCATGGCACAACGGACGTCGCTGGCGCGTACCTTGGCCCGTGCACCCAACATCTTGCTGCTGGACGAGCCATTTAGTGCCCTGGACGAAGTGACCCGGCACGAAATGCAGTCTCTGCTGCTGAGCATCACCCGTCGTCGCAGAGCCGCCGCTGTGATGGTGACCCACGATATCGACGAAGCCCTGCTGTTGGCCGACCGCATCTTGCTGATTGGCGGCCAGCCTGGCCGACTGATGGGCCAATGGCAGCTGACACAGGATCATCCACGAGATGAAACAGACGCAGCGCTCATGGCCCTGCGAGTCGACATTTTGCACACTTTGCGCGCTGCGCGCTCCTCTGGACACTCATGAACCGATACAAACTGATGGATCTCTGCTGCGGCACCGAAAACCAGCCCCAGGCACGCCGACGGCAATTTCTGAAGCTGTCGGCGATGTTTACAGCAGCCGGTGCCCTGCCTTTATTGCAGGCCAGCCGTCTGGCGCGGGCGGCAGAACCTGAAGCGCCAGTGCGTATTGGTTACTTGCCCATCACCGATGCCACCCCATTGCTGGTGGCACATCACAACCAGTATTTCCAACAACAGGGCCTCACAGTCGAGCCCCCACGCCGCTTTCGCAGTTGGTCGCAAATTGTCGAGGCGTTCCTGGCCGGACAAGTCAATGTTGTGCACCTGCTGATGCCCATGACGATCTGGTCGCGCTATGGCAGCCAGGCCCCGGCCAAGGTGGTGGCCTGGAACCACACCGAGGGCTCCTGCCTGACCGTATTGCCCAGCATCCAATCACTGGCGGATCTGGGCGGCACCACTGTGGCGATCCCGTTTTGGTACTCCGTACACAACATCGTGCTGCAAGCGATATTGCGTGAAGCGGGCCTCGAATTCATCAGTGAAGGCGACCCCTCTCCCCGCCAGGTAAAGCTGGTGGTGATGTCGCCAGGCGACATGCTGCCCGCTCTGGGTAGCAAGCGCATCTCCGGCTACATCGTGGCCGAACCCTTCAACGCCAAGGCTGAAGAGCTGGGCGTGGGCAAGGTATGGCGGTTTACAGGCGATGTCTGGCGCAACCACGCCTGCTGCGTGGTAACCATGCACGAAGCAGATCTGCAGCAACGGCCAGAATGGTCGCAAAAAGTCGTCAATGGCATTGTGCAAGCACAGGCCTGGGTAAGAAACCACCGCGAGGAAACCGTGCAGATCCTTGCCCGGGGCAACCCGGCTGCGTATACGCCACACGAGCCCTCGACTCTGGCCCGGGTGCTGCTGCCGTCCGCCGAGCGCGATGCCGCCTACCTGGCCAGCGGCGCAATCCGTCACGCAGACTGGCACGAGCAACGCATCGACTTTCGCCCCTATCCCTACCCCAGCTATACCGAGAAGCTGGTATCCCTGCTGAAAGACACGTTTGTGCTGGGTGAAAACGCGTTCCTGAAGCAGCTCGATCCCGCGCATGTCGCCAAGGATCTCGTCGATGAGCGCTTTGTACGCCACGCCATCGAAGCCCAAGGTGGCTTGTCTGCCTTTGGTATCGAGGGTGGCTATACCCGCAGCGAAACTTTCGAGGTGTCCTGATGAAACGCGGCACAACCAACCTGTCGGCACGCCAGCGGCTGGCGTTTAGCACCGGTGGCTTGCTTGTGCTGGGGCTGCTTTGGGCAGCAGGCATTGGCATTCTGGGGCAAGACCTGGCCATGGCGCGCCTGTTTTCACCAGGCCAGGCGCTCCCAAGCCTGGCGCATCTGGTGCTGGATAACCAACTGACGGTACATGCCCTGGTAAGCCTGAAACGGGTGGCCGTTGGCCTGTTTTGGGCGCTGCTCGTGGGTATCCCCCTGGGCCTGGCCATTGGATTGTCTCGCCGATTGGAATCCAGCACTACCGGCGCATTTCAGTTTCTGCGCATGGTCTCGCCCTTATCGTGGATGCCGATTGCGGTGATGCTGTTTGGCGTCGGGGATGCTCCGATCTATTTTCTGCTCAGTTTTGCAGCGGTCTGGCCGATTATCCTGAACACATCGGCAGGCGTGCGCCAACTGGATGCCCGCTGGCTGATGCTGGCACGCAGCCTGAGCGCCACCCGCGGAGAAATCCTGCGCAAGATCATCCTGCCAGGTGCCATGGGCCACATCCTGACAGGTTTGCGCCTCGCCATTGGCATCGTCTGGATTATCCTGGTGCCATGCGAAATGCTGGGCGTGAGTTCTGGCCTGGGCTATTTTATTTTGGACACGCGCGACCGGCTGGCGTATTCAGAATTGATGGCCGTGATTGTCCTGATCGGCGCACTGGGCTTTGCCCTGGATGCCACGGCCCAGCGCCTGCACCGGCACTGGACACGCAGCCGCTAAGCTAGGACAGAATTTCCAGCTTGGCCACACCCAGGGCCAGGGTCTTGGTACCCACATCGGTAAACTCGATCCGTGCCTGGGCCTCGGTGCCACTGCCGCTTAGCGCCACGATCGTGCCTTCGCCAAATCGGCCATGGCGCACACTGCCCCCGATCCTGAAGCATTGCTCGCCCACCATCACGTCAGCAGTGCGCGTGCGTGGTGTGCGCGGTGCAAAATGGCTGCCTGCATCACCTTGCCAGCCACCCGCACCACGACGAAACGCACCTCGCCATGCCGGCGACTGCTCGGGCGCGACGGCCCGTTGCCGTGGGGTAATCCACTTCAGGTGCTCATCCGGGATCTCATCCAGGAAACGCGACCGAAGGCCGTAGCGGGTCTGGCCATGCAAAAGACGGCTTTGCGCCAGAGTGAGGGTCAGGCGCTCGCGGGCCCGGGTGATGGCCACATACATCAGGCGCCGCTCTTCTTCCAGGCCGCCGGCATCAAGCAAGCTGTTTTCGTGGGGAAACAGGCCTTCTTCAAGGCCGGTGACAAACACCACATCAAACTCCAGGCCCTTGGCCGCGTGCACAGTCATGAGCTGGACGGCGTCTTCACCTGCCTGTGCCTGATTATCACCAGCCTCGAGAGAGGCATGGCTCAAGAACGCGCCCAAGGGAGACATCACCGCGGTTTGTTCCGGCTCCACATCAGCAAGCACACCTTCGGAGATTCGGCCGGCTATCAGGCCTGCATACCCTTCTTCGGCTACAAATGCAGCGGCGGCATTGACCAGCTCCTGCAGGTTTTCCAGACGCTCCTGACCTTCACGATCAGCCCGATAGTGGGCTTCAAGGCCGCTGTGATGCACCACATGGCCGATAAGCTCGGGCAGATCAAGCGACTGCGCCGCCTCGGCCATCTCACGAATGAGAGTAGCAAACCGCGCAAGGCTGCTGCCGCCTTTGCCAGGCACATAGGCCACGGCACCTGCCAGGCTGGTGCCGTACTGGGCAGCCGCATCCGCCTGTTGCTCGATGGTGCGTGCGCCAATACCACGCGTGGGAAAATTAACCACCCGCATCCACGACGTATCATCGTGCGGGTTATCGATCAGGCGCAGGTACGCCAGCACATGCTTGATTTCCTGGCGCTCAAAAAATCGCTGACCGCCATACACCCGATAGGGCACGCGGGCCGAGAACAATGCGTGCTCTATCGGGCGCGACTGTGCATTGCTGCGGTACAAAATCGCAATATTATGGGCGTCCCGCCCTTCGCGAATCAGCGCCCGGATATCATCCACCAGCCACTGGGCTTCCAGTTGGTCGGAGGCTTGCTCAACCACACGCAAAGGCTCGCCCTCGCCTGCGTCCGTCCAAAGGTTTTTACCCAGGCGCTGGGCATTGTGGGCAATGAGCGCATTGGCTGCATCCAGAATATGCCCTTGAGAGCGATAATTTTGCTCTAGCCGGATCACGTTTTCTTTGGCGTACCGCTGCTGGAAATCAGCCATATTGCCCACATTGGCGCCCCGAAACGCGTAGATCGACTGATCATCATCACCCACCGCAAAGACGGGGGTGTGGGCCCCGGCCAACAACATCAGCCAGCGGTATTGCAACACGTTGGTATCCTGAAATTCATCCACCAAAATGTGCTGAAAGCGGCGCTGATAGTGTTCCCGGATGGGTGCATCACGCTGCAAAAGTTCGTAGGCACGCAACAACAGTTCGCCAAAATCCACCACACCTTCACGGTCGCATTGGTCCTGGTATTGCTGGTAAAGCTCTGCCAGACGGCGCGCATGGCTGTCACTGATATCCAGATCCTTGGGGCGCATGCCGTCTTCTTTGGCGCTGTTGATCATGCGCTGCACATCGCGGGCGGGAAAACGCTCGACATCCACCCCGTGCGTTTTCAGCATACGCTTGATGGCAGAGAGCTGGTCGGCGCTGTCCAGGATCTGAAAGGTTTGCGGCAACCCCGCATCGCGATAATGGGCACGCAACAGGCGATTGCACAGGCCATGAAACGTACCAACCCACATGCCACGCGTATTGATGGGTAAAAGCGCAGACAGGCGTGACAGCATTTCGCGTGCTGCCTTGTTGGTAAACGTGACCGCCAACAGGCCAAAGGGGCTTACTTGCTGCGCCTGGATCAGCCAGGCCATACGAGTGGTCAACACCCGGGTTTTGCCGCTACCGGCACCTGCCAGCACCAGTGCATGTTGGGGGGGCAGCGTCACCGCTGCACGTTGTTGCGGGTTGAGACCTTCAATCATGCGGCATAAGAGCGTAGTCGGTACGCAAATTGTTCAAGACCTTCGATGCCGCTGGCCTGCGCCCGCTGGCACCAGGCCCGTAAATCGGCCAGGAGCTGGTCGCTGCTGGCGGTGGAGGATTCCCAGATGGCAGTGAGCTCGTGACGCATCTGCAGCAAGGTGGACAAGGTGGGTGCAATAGTGAGCGCACGGGCAACCTCGGCCTGTTGCAGCGGTGCCAGGGCTTGTGGGTCGCGCAGCAGCCACTGACGACAGCGGCGCAACAAGGTGCGCTCGGCCTTGCAGCGGCGCAGCTTGAGCATCTTGATTTCGTGCGCCACTGCAGACTTGATCATCCGTGAATACCGCGCCAGGACATCATAACGGTGGGCAATGATCTCTTGCAGCTGCTCTTGGTCCATGGCCTCGATGGCCACCGGGCCATTTGCCTGCCAGCGCAGGCGCGGTGCCACACGACGCACCTTGGCCAGCCCAAAAAACTGCAGGATGCGGATATATCCCCAACCCAGATCGAACTCGTACCAGCGTGAAGAGAACTTGGCAGAGGTGCCATAGGCATGATGGTTGTTGTGCAGCTCTTCTCCACCAATCAGGACACCCCAGGGCACGACATTGGTGCTTTGGTCGGGGCAGGCAAAATTGCGGTAGCCCCAGGCATGGCCCAGACCGTTAACCACTCCGGCCGCCCAAAACGGGATCCAGGCCATCTGTACGGCCCAGATGGTTAGCCCCACCACGCCAAACAGTGCCAGGTCGATCAACAGCATCAGCATGATCCCCAGCAGGTTGTGCCGCGAGTACAGGCGGCGTTCGATCCAGTCGTCCGGAACGCCGTGCCCATAACGCTTCAGGGTGTCAGCATTGCCTGCTTCATCGCGATAGAGCTCGGCACCGCGGAAAAACACCTGTCCCAGACCAAACACCGCCGGAGAATGAGGATCGCCCTCGCGTTCACATTTGGCGTGATGCTTGCGATGAATGGCCACCCATTCGCGCGTCACCATCCCGGTGGTGAGCCACAACCAGAAGCGAAAAAAATGTGCCACCACGGGATGCAGGTCTAGGCCGCGATGGGCCTGACTGCGGTGCAGGAACAGGGTGACCGCCGCAATGGTGATATGCGTCAGCACCAGCGTCACTGCCAGCAAGGCCCAGGGGCCCCACTGCAAAATGCCACCGTGCAGAAACGTCAGCCAGGAGAATGTCATGGAAAATCGGGACCAGGCCCCGGAAATTTAGGAGAGGCCCATTAGTGTAGTCCAGGTGGCAAGCAGCCAATAGATGATCAGCTACCGTGCGTCTCTGACCCCTCCTGGCTGGCAGACTCATCAATGAATGCCGGAGAAGCCGTTTCCGCCGGCGCTTCTGGCTGAGCCGCATCTGCCTGGGCAGCCGCAGTGGCCGGATCGGCAGGCTTATCCGCACTGGCGACATTTGTCTGATCAGCCGCCGTCTCTTCAGTGGCCGGCGCCGCGCTGCGCCGCTGCATCACAGCGGCAAAAAAGCCATCCGTGCCATGAACATCAGGACGCAACCGCAGCCAGGGGCCTTCCAGAGGCACGCGAATATCGCGATCAGACAGCACTTTGCCCGCATCCAGCAAAGTGAAATCAGGGTTTTCGGCCAAAAACGCTTCTACCTGCTGCTCGTTTTCTTCGGGCAAGAGGCTGCAGCTGGCATACACCAGCCGCCCCCCCGGACGCACGCACGAGGCTGCATCCCGCAAAATAGCCGCCTGGGTGGCACACAGCTCTACAAGAGACTCCGGGTGCTGACGCCATTTGAGATCGGGGTTGCGCCGCAAGGTGCCCAAACCGCTGCAGGGTGCATCCACCAATACCCGATGGGCTTTGCCGCGCAGGCGCTTGACCCGTTGATCATGGCGCTCGGCGATCACCACCGGCACAATATTGGACAAACCGCTACGGGCAAAGCGCGGCTTGGCTCGTGCCAGGCGGGCGGTAGAGACATCAAACGCGTACAGCCGCCCAGTAGATCTCATCAGCGCACCCAGCAACAGGGTTTTGCCTCCTGCGCCCGCGCAATAATCGATGATCATCTCGCCGCGCCGGGGTGCTACCAAGGCGGCCAGCAACTGGCTGCCTTCGTCCTGAACCTCGATTTCACCGCGTTCAAAGGATCTCCACCGATTGATGGGCGGCCGCCCCTGAATGCGCATGCCCCAGGGTGAGTACGGGGTTGGCTGAGCATCCCAGCGTGCCTCCGGCCCTTGTGCCCACGCGGCCAACACGGTGTCGCGATCTGTTTTTAACGGGTTGATGCGCAAATCGAGTGGCGCCTGGCGGTTGAGGGCCAGCAAGAGGGATTCGGGCTCCGGCAACGTTTGTAATCGCTCCATCAGCCAATCCGGCACGCTGTAGCGCACCGCTAGCGGCAACGTGGTGACATCGAATTTCTGGACATAATCCAGCCAGCCTCGTTCGGCTTCTTCGAGACCCGTATCCAGAGTGCTGCGTGGCCATACCGAGGCCAGCCCCAGGACGGCCAGGCGGCGGGTGGCCGCACCCTGCCCGCTTTCGGCAAACTGGCGGTAGCGACGCAGATGCCGCAAGACATCAAACACGGCTTCGGCAATCTCGCCACGGTCGCGCTGACCCACCTGGCTATGTGCACGAAACCAGTGCGACAGCACTGCATCAGCGGGATAGCGCCATTGCAGCACCTCTCCGAGCACCTGACGTACTTGCTCGATGCGAGCGGCTGCCATCACGTAAGGCCGTGACGGTGCGTCGGCTTTTGGCGACCGGCGCCGTGAATCATGGGTTGCCATGCGAATCCTGTTAATTGAAGAGATTGGGCCCTGCCCAGGCCCGATGCGGCTGATCCCGCACCTGAACCCGACCATCGGCCAGCAATATGACACGGTCTTGTGCCAACCACCGCAGCACCTGAGTGTAGAGGGCATGCTCGACAGGCAAAAGGCGTGTGGCCAGTGTGTCGGGCGTGTCATCATGGTGCACCGGAATCACCCCTTGGGCAATGATGGGCCCGTGATCGAGCACCGGCGTGACATAGTGAACCGTACAGCCATGCCACTGCACGCCCTGAGCCAGCGCCTGCTGATGCGTGTGCAGCCCCGGGAAAACCGGCAATAGCGAAGGATGAATATTGATGATCTGGCCTTCAAAGTGACGCACCAGGCTGGTACCCAGCACACGCATGAACCCAGCCAGCAAAATGTAATCGGGTGCCAGCGCATCCAGTTGCGCCTGTAAGGCAGTGTCGAAAGCATCCCGGGTGGGAAACGCATGGTGTGACAATGCATACGCGGGCAAGCCTTGCGCCTGTGCCCACGCCAGTCCGGCCGCATCCGGGCGATTGGAGATCACACCACAAATCCGAACCGGCAAGTGCTCGGCTTGCACGCACTCAGCCAGGGCCTGCATGTTTGACCCCCTGCCCGAGATCAGGATCACCACGCGTAGCGGCCTTTCGGGGGTATGCTCCATGCGTCCGCACTCCGACATAAAATTGACTGCTTTGTGTGTGTGCCAGGGCGCCCGCCCATCCACACACAAGACCAAACCCGAAATTGTAAACTGTCTGACGTGAACCCTGCTGCCCACCTCTATCGCACCCTGCCGCGCCAGGTACCTCTGGCGCCCGGCGCGCTCACTATTGGCAATTTCGACGGCGTGCATCTGGGCCATCAGGCAATCCTGCAACAGGTCTGCCAGCACGCCAGGATACAGGGGCTGGTTCCCAGTGTGATGACGTTTGCACCGCACCCCCGGGCCTTTTTTGCCCGCAAGGGCGGGCGCCCCGAGCTCATTCCCACACAAATCAGCACGCTGCGTGACAAAGCCGCCATGCTGGCAGCGCATGGCATGCAGCGCATCGTGATACAGCGCTTTAACCAGCAACTGGCCGACATGTCAGCCGAAGACTTCATCCGCAAATTGTTGGTAGAGGGGCTGAACACCCGTTGGCTGCTGGTGGGCGAAGACTTCCGCTACGGACACAAGCGCAGTGGCGATGTCGCCTTGTTGCGGCGCATGGGAGAAATCCATGGCTTCGAGGTACAAACGCTGGCCGATGTCAACGACCGCCACGGTCAGCGCATTTCAAGCTCGGCATTGCGCACGGCGCTGGCAGTGGGCAACCTGGATCACAGCCGCCAGCTTTTAGGCGCGCCGTTTCGCATCAGCGGACACGTCATCCACGGACAAAAGCTGGGCCGCAACCTGGGGTTCCCAACGCTTAACCTGCGGGTACCTGCGCCCTGTGCTGCCCGCTCGGGCATCTACGTTGTGCGTGTTCATGGGCTGCAGGATCAGCCCTTGCCCGGGGTAGCCAGCCTGGGGGTACGCCCCACGGTGACACGCGATGGGCCGCTGCTGCTCGAGACCCACATCATTGATCAAGGCGTCAATGCCTACGGTAAACTGGTGTGCGTCGAATTCCTCGAATTTTTACGCGACGAGGAATATTTCCCCGATTTAACCACCCTGATCGCCGCCATCCAGCAAGATGTGCAAGGCGCTCGCGACTATTTCGCCTCCCATGGACTATAGAGACACCCTGAATCTGCCCGAATCCCCCTTCCCAATGCGGGGCAACCTGGCCAAACGTGAGCCAGGCTGGATTGCCGCCTGGGAAGAAAAAAAGATTTACGCAGTCATCCGGGAGGCGGCCCAGGGGCGGCCCAAATTCATTTTGCACGATGGCCCCCCCTACGCCAACGGCGACATCCATATCGGCCACGCGGTCAACAAGATCCTCAAGGACATCATTGTCAAAAGCCGCGACATGGCGGGGTTTGACGCGCAATACGTCCCCGGCTGGGATTGCCACGGCATGCCCATCGAGATCCAGATCGAGAAAAAATATGGCAAGCACTTGCCGGTCGCCGAGGTACAAGCCAAGGCACGCGCCTATGCCGCCGAGCAAATCGAGCGTCAACGCACCGATTTCAAGCGCCTGGGCGTGCTGGCCGAATGGGACAACCCCTACCTCACCATGAACCCGCACAACGAGGCGGACGAACTGCGTGCCCTGGCACGCATCATGGAAAAAGGCTTTGTATTTCGTGGCCTCAAGCCAGTTAACTGGTGCTTTGATTGCGGCTCGGCGCTGGCCGAGGCTGAAGTCGAGTACGCCGATCGCAAGGATGCATCGGTTGATGTCGCCTTTGCGTTTGACGACCGTCAGGCGGTGGCGCACGCGTTTGGCTTGGCTGAAGCCACCGAGGCCGGCGCCATCGTCATCTGGACAACCACCCCCTGGACCATCCCGGCCAACCAGGCTCTTAACCTGCACCCCGACCACGAATATGCCCTGGTACGCCTGGCTCAGCCGCTACCCACTGGCCGGCTACTGATTTTGGCCAGCGAGCTGGTTGAAAACTGCCTGCAGCGCTGGGATCTCCAAGGCGAAATCATCGCCCGAGCCTCGGGGCAGGCACTTAACGGCCTGGCCTTCCGCCATCCCCTATACGATGTCGATCCCGGATACCGGCGCCTGGCCCCCGTGTACCTGGGAGACTATGTCACGCTCGAGTCCGGCACCGGTGTGGTGCACTCTGCGCCTGCCTATGGCGTCGAAGACTTCATCTCTTGCAAAGCCCACGGGATGGCCGACAGCGACATCATCAGCCCGGTGATGGGCAACGGCCATTACGCAGAAAGCCTGCCGCTGTTTGGTGGCCAGATGATCTGGAAAGCCAATCCGCTCATCATCGAGGCCCTGCGTGACGCCGGCAGCCTGTTGCATACCGCTGCCCACACGCACAGCTACATGCACTGCTGGCGCCATAAAACTCCCATCATCTACCGCGCCACCAGCCAGTGGTTTGCGGGGATGGATATCACACCAAACGCAGGCCCCTCTTTGCGCGAAATGGCGCTCAAGGGCGTGGACGACACGGCCTTTTATCCGGCCTGGGGGCGCGCGCGCCTGCACGCCATGATCGCCAACCGCCCCGACTGGACGCTCTCGCGTCAGCGGCAGTGGGGGGTGCCCATGGCCTTTTTTGTCCATAGAGAAACCGGAGCCCTGCATCCCGACACACCCAAGCTGCTCGACCAGATCGCAGAGCGTGTCGAGCGCGAGGGCATCGAAGCCTGGCAGACACTCGACCCTCGCGATCTGCTGGGTGAGGACGCCGATCACTACGAAAAAAACCGTGACACCCTGGACGTCTGGTTTGATTCGGGCACCACACACGCCACGGTGCTGGGCGGCCAGGATCACATGCTCAAAGGCTCGCACGCCCAGCAACTGGCCTGGCCGGCCGACCTCTACCTCGAAGGCTCCGATCAGCACCGTGGGTGGTTCCACTCCTCACTGCTGACGGGCTGCATGTTGTATGGGCGCCCGCCCTACAAAGCCTTGCTTACCCACGGCTTTGTGGTGGATGGCAAAGGCAAGAAAATGAGCAAGTCGGTGGGTAATGTGGTGTACCCCCAAGAGGTTTCAAATTCGCTCGGGGCCGAGATCCTGCGCCTTTGGACGGCTTCTACCGATTACTCTGGTGAACTCTCCATCTCCAAGCAGATTCTCGATCGCGTCGTCGAATCCTATCGGCGCATCCGCAACACCTTGAAATTCCTGCTGGGCAACCTGGCCGACTTCAACCCGGCAACAGACGCAGTCGCCCTGGATCAGCTTCTGGAAATCGACCGCTATGCCCTGCAGATGACCGCGGGCATGCAAACCGAGGTATTGGCCGCTTACGATCGCTACGAATTCCATAGCGCCGTGGCCCGGCTGCAAATCTTCTGCTCAGAAGACCTCGGCGCGTTTTACCTGGATATTCTCAAAGATCGCCTGTACACCACGGGCAAAGACAGCCTCTCGCGACGCGCAGCACAAACAGCCTTGCACCACATCACCCAGGCGCTGCTCAAACTGCTTGCACCCATCCTCTCCTTTACAGTCGAAGAAGCCTGGGCCGATTTGCAAGGCAATCCAAGCTCTCCCACCATCTTCACCGAGCTCTTTCACGTTTTGCCGCAACAGGCAGATACGGGCTCCTTGCTCAGCCGCTGGACACGCTTGCGTGAGATTCGCGCAGACACCATGCGCGAAATCGAAACCGTCCGGGCACGCGGAGAAATCGGCTCATCCCTGGCTGCCGAGATCGACTACCACGCCTCGGGCGAAGACCTTGCCCTGCTGCAAAGCCTGGGCGATGATCTGCGCTTCGTGATGCTGGTCTCACGAGCAGATGTCCATCCTGCCGATGGCGCACTGGGCATTCAGGTTCATGCGTCTTCACACGAAAAATGCGGGCGCTGCTGGCATCACCGCGCCGACGTTGGCCACGACACTACCCACCCGCAGCTTTGCGGGCGTTGCGTCGAAAACCTGTTTGGCGATGGCGAAGTCCGTCACCATGCCTAAGGTACCCACGCCCGGCCAGAGCACACCCTCTGTCGGGCGGGCAGACGCCCCCACAAGCCGCACACGCGTCCGGGCCTGGCTGATTTACCTGCTGTGGGCGGTGGTGATCATTGCCCTGGATCAAGCCAGCAAGGCCTGGATCACCGGCCACTTCAGCTATGGCCAACGCGTCAACATGTTGCCGTTCTTTGATTTCACACTGCTGTACAACACAGGTGCCGCATTCAGCTTTCTGGCTGACGGCGGCGGCGCCCAGCGCTGGCTGTTTACCGCCATTGCCCTGCTGGCAGCAGGTTTTATCCTACGCTGGCTATACACTCAGGCAGAACAGCGCCTTCTGTGCACCGCCCTGATTTGCATTCTGGGCGGGGCATTGGGCAACGCCATCGACCGCCTGCTTCACGGCCATGTAGTGGATTTTTTGCTGTTTTACTGGCATAACTGGTTTTTCCCGGCCTTCAACGTGGCAGACATTGCAATCACCTGCGGCGCGGGACTGCTGATCCTGGACGAGATCCTGCGCGCCCGGCGCACCCGCTGAAAAGGAAAACGCCATGCCTGAGCTCCCTGGCAAACATATTGTTCTCGGTCTGACTGGCGGCATTGCCTGCTATAAATCGGCCGAGCTGTTGCGCCGCCTGCAGGACGCAGGCGCCACCGTAGACGTTGTCATGACTGAAGCCGCCACCGGCTTTATCACCACCGCCACGTTTCAGGCACTGTCAGGCCGCCCGGTATGGGTGGACACCTGGGATGCACGGGCCCCCAACCGGATGGCACATATCAATCTGGCCCGCACGGCTGATGCCATCCTGATTGCACCGGCCAGCACCGATTTCATGGCCAAGCTGGCACACGGCATGGCCGATGATCTCCTCAGCACGCTGTGCGTTGCCCGCGGGCCCGTGCCCCTGCTGATTGCACCGGCCATGAATCACGAAATGTGGACGCATCCAGCCACCCAGCGCAACGCCCGACAACTTCGCCAGGACGGCATCACCCTGATCGGGCCGGCCGAAGGCTACCAGGCCTGCGGCGAAACCGGCTCTGGGCGCATGATGGAAGCGGCACAGATCCTGCAGGCCCTGGTCGCATTTTTTCAGCCCAAGGTGCTGGCGGGAAAACGCGTTTTATTAACCGCCGGCCCCACCAGCGAGATCATCGATCCTGTCCGGGTGCTTACCAACCGCTCGTCGGGGCGCATGGGATACGCCCTGGCGCAGGCGGCTGCCGAAGCTGGCGCCAGGGTTACCCTGGTTTCGGGCCCCACCGCATTGCCCTGCCCCGATGACGTTACCCGGATTTCTGTGACGCAAGCACGCGAAATGCATGCTGAAACCCTTGCCCGGGCACCCGACACCGACGTCTTCATCGCTGTCGCTGCCGTGGCCGATTGGGGTATCGCCAACCCATCGGCCCAAAAACTCAAGAAACACGATAACGGGGCACCACCCGTTATCCAGTTTGTACCCAACCCCGATATCCTGGCCGATGTGGCTGCCTTGCCGGCAGGCCCCTGGTGCGTGGGTTTCGCCGCCGAAACCGAGCACCTGCACGAACACGCCCAGGCCAAGCGCCAGCGCAAGGGTATCCCGGTCATCGTCGGCAACCTGGCTCAGCAGGCCATGGAGGCCGCTGACACCGAACTCATCATCTTCGACCAGCACGGTACCTACCCGCTGCCCCGTCAAGATAAACTCCAGGCGGCCCGCCAACTGATCAGCTGGATTGCCGCACATCTGCCCGCCTGAATCCCCTGCTTTGCCTCACCGCCCACCACCAGGCGGCGTGGGAAGCGATTTTCTGGAAACCACCATGCAAAGAAGACTCATCCAGGCCCGTATTGTTAACCCACTGCTGGGCACCGAGGCCATTCCTCTGCCCGACTACGCCACCGGGGGCTCTGCCGCCATGGACCTGCGCGCCTGCCTGGAAACGCCCCTGCGCCTGTTGCCCGGCCAGCGGTTGGCAGTCCCCACGGGCCTGGCCCTGAACATGATGGACCCCGGCCTGGTGGCTGTCGTGGCCTCACGCTCGGGCCTGTCACTCAAGCATGGCATTCGTGTTGCGCAAGGCATCGGTGTGATCGACGCCGACTATCACGGCGAGATCAAGGTATTGCTGGCCAACGACAGCACCGAGCCCTATGACATCCAGCCCGGTGACCGCATCGCACAACTGATGTTTCAACCCGTGGTGCAGGCAGGCCTGCTTCTCACTGAAACCTTCGACACTGAAACCGAGCGGGGCGCCGGGGGTTTCGGCAGTACCGGCAAGCGGTAAACACTGCACATACAAAAGGGGTTACCTCTATTATCCAATAGGTAAACCCTTTCTCTGGCAACCTCAAGGATATTAGTGAAACCTCTAGGTTGTACCAAAAATCTGTGATGGTTAAACTTCAACGATGTTCTCGGCTGGCACAGTGGTTGTACCTTCTGTTTGCTGTTCGGGAATACCCCCATGGTACGTAATACTTACTCTTAATATATTACGGATATATGGCTCCATCCGGGTCCATGCAAAGGAGATCCCCACATGAGCAGGCTGACAAAAATTTCCACGCTTTCTGCTGCGGTTTCACTGGCCCTGATGGGTCTGGGTACTGCCGTCGCGGCAGATGGCCCGATCAAGATTGGCGTCCAGGCCCCCATCACCGGCGAATATGCCGCTGAAGGCCAAGGCATCGAAAACGGTGTCCGGCTGATTGCCAAGCAACACAACGACGCTGGTGGCATCCTCGGACGCAAGATTGAAGTCACTGTTTGCGACGACGAGGGCAAAGCCGCACAAGCTGCCATCTGCGCACGCAAGCTGGTCAACGAAGGTGTTACCGCTGTCATCGGTACCTACACCAGTGGCGCAGCCCTGGCAGCTGCCCCCATCTACTCGGCCGCCAACGTCATCCAAACCTCTGATGGCACCAGCGACGAGCTCACGCAAAAGGGCTGGAAAACATTCTTCCGCAATGCGCCTCCCAACAGCGACGAAGCCGAATTCGTAGCCAACTACTTCGTCAAGGTCAAGCAATACAAGCGTATTGCCATCCTTAGCGACCACTCCAGCTACGCCACAGGCCTGGCCAAAGCCACCAGCTCAGCCCTTAAAAAGGCCGGTGGCAACATCGTGGCCGAAGACTTCATCAATGCCGGCACGCAAGATTACAGTGCCGTGCTTACCAAGCTGAAATCCGAGAAGCCCGACGTGCTGTTCTTCTCGGGCTACTACACTGACGGCGGCCTGATCCGTGCGCAGATGAAGCAACTGGGCATGAATGCCGTGTTTGTGGGTGGCGATGCCAACCAAAACGAAAACTTCGCCAAGATTGCAGGCAATGCCGCAGCCGGAGCAGTGATCGTCAACGTGCCTGCTCCCGAAAACCTGCCCTACCCCGAAGCCAAGCAGTTCCTGGCCGACTACACCAAGGCATTCGGCGCACCGCCTCCCAGCATCTATACCTTCACCAATGCAGATGGCCTGCGTGCTGTACTGGCCGGTATCGAAGCCACAAAAAGCACGGATACCGCCAAGCTTATCCCTTGGCTGCACAACATGAAGCAACCCTTCAACGGCCTGACCGGACCGTTTACATGGGATGACAAGGGCGAACGCATCGGCAGCCCGATGTCCGCCTTCGAAGTCCAGGCAGGTGGTGGCTACAAAACCATCTACCCAGAGGCCAAGTAAGCCGCATCACCCCTGACACCGGGCCGCCAGTTGCTGGCCCGGTGCTCATTCTCCCGCCATCACTGGCGGGGGCCTGCATCCCTCACGCACGGCTGCCTGCCTTTTACCCACGGCACCTGGCGAACCACCACGGAAACCGACCGATGGACTTTATCCTCCAGCAATTCATCAACGGGGTGACGGTTGGCGGCATCTATGCGCTGATTGCCCTTGGGTACACGATGGTCTACGGGGTGTTGAAGATGATCAACTTCGCCCACGGTGACCTCTGCATTCTTGGTGCCTTTATCGGGCTCACCACACTGACATCCGGCGCCCTGGGCGGCTTGTCCACGGTTACCCTCCTGGTACTGGCCTTCGTTGTCGCCATGCTGGTTGTGGCCGTCGCCGGCACCCTGCTCGACCAACTGGCCTACAAACCCTTGCGCAAGGCCCACCGCCTGTCGGCAGTGGTGTCTGCATTAGGGGCCTCGATGCTGATCGAAAACGGCATCATGCTGATCTGGTCGCCCAACGTGCAGGTGTTTCCCAGCAACCTGCTACCCAATATCAACTGGCAGATAGGCGGTGCCTACCTCAGCTTTGTGCAGCTGCTCATCATTATTTCAGCGTTTGTGCTGATGGCCGGCCTGTACTTTTTCGTCCACCACACGCGTCTGGGCACCGCCATCCGGGCATCCGCCATCGATCAGGATGCGGCACGCCTGATGGGCATCAACGTCAATCGGGTGATTGCCCTGGTATTCATCATTGGTCCCGTGCTGGGCGCCATTGGCGGCTTGTTCATTGGCTTGTATTACCGTCAAACCTATTTCACCATGGGCTGGTCGTACGGCCTTAACGCCTTTATTGCCGCCATCATCGGCGGGATTGGCAACATCCCCGGAGCCATGCTCGGCGGGCTGGTGCTTGGGCTGTTTAACGCGTTTGCAGCCGGGTACATTTCCAGCTCCTGGCAAGACGCCATCACCTTTGCTCTCTTGATCGGCATCCTGCTGGTTCGTCCGTCGGGCCTGCTGGGCGAACGTGTTGCTGAAAAGGTCTAAGCCATGAATCAAACTTCGCAAACTTCCAGCCAGCCCGCAGCCTCCGAGCACGCCGCCAAAGGTGGCGGCATCCGATTTCTCACCATTCTCGGGCCGATACTGTGGCTGGCCGGCCTGGCCATCCCCAGCGTGATGTCCCCCGCCTGGATCACCATCGGTGGCATCTTCGCCATTTACGCCATCGTCGCACTATCACAGGACATCGTCCTGGGGCGCGCCGGGATGTACGACATGGGCCATGCGGTGTTCTTTGGCGTCGGCGCCTATACCAGCGCCATCCTGTCGCTGTCGTTCAACTGGCCCATCCTCTGGACAATCCCTGTAGCCATCATCATATCCGCTGCACTGGGTGGCATTTTGTCTGCCCCCATCGTCAAGCTGCGCGGAGATTACCTGCTGGTGGTCACCATAGGCTTCAACGCGATTTTTGTGCTGGCCATGAAAAACAATCTGTTTGGCCTCACAGGTGGCGCCGACGGCCTGTTTGGCGTCAGCGGGCCCACGCTGTTTGGCCACATGTTTGGCTCACAAAGCCACCTCTTCTACCTTAACTGGGTGGTGCTGGCAGTGGTCCTGTGGCTGATGCGCAATCTGGATCGCTCGGCACTGGGGCGTACTTTCCGGTACATCAAATACGACGAACTGGCTGCCACCACGCTGGGCGTCAATGCCCGAAACTACAAAGTGGCAGCGTTTGCCCTGTCTGCAGGCATTGCCGGCCTGGCAGGTACCCTGTTTGCCATGCAGCTTTCAGCGGTCAGCCCGGGGTCTTTTCAGTTCACGGATTCTGTCGTGCTGTTTGCCATCGTGCTGGTGGGCGGACAAGCCTCGGTACCCGGGGTGTTGCTGGGCACCGCGATGATGTTTGTCGTGCCGCAGATTTTCACTGAGTTTGCCCAGTACCGCTATCTGGTATTTGGCATCGCCATGATTCTGGTCATGATCCTGCGCCCTCAAGGTATCTGGCCTGCACGCAAGGGAGTCCTATGAATTCGCCCCTTCCTACTTCCGGCTCCTCGGACATTCTCCTCGAGCTTGATCACGTTGGCATCAGCTTCGGCGGCCTGCGTGCAGTGGACGATCTCAGTTTCAAGGTCCACCGCGGTGAGATCGTCGGTTTGATCGGCCCCAACGGCGCAGGCAAAACCACGGTTTTCAACATCATCACCGGGGTCTATCAGCCCACGGACGGACATATCCGCTGGCATGGCAAGGACGTCACCGGCCAGCCTCCCCATCGGGTGGCACAGGCCGGCATCCGCCGTACCTTCCAGACCATCCGGCTGTTTGCCGACATGACTGTGCTCGAAAACGTCATTGCCGGGCAACATCTGCTGATGCAGCAATCGTGGTGGCAAGGCTTGCTGCGCACCCCGGCACAGCGGCGCGAAGAACGCCAGTTGATCGAGCGCGCGATGGCGGTACTCAACCAACTTGACCTGGCCGACGTGGCCAATGAGATTGCAACCTCGCTACCCTATGGTGCCCAGCGCCGGGTTGAGATGGCGCGCACGCTGGTGGCCCACCCCGAGCTCATCATCCTCGACGAGCCCGCTGCAGGCCTCAACGAGCAAGAATCTGCCGCCCTGAACGACACCATTCGCGGCATCCGCGACCAAGGCATCACCGTCATTCTGGTAGAGCACGACATGAGTGTGGTGATGAACGTCACCGACAGCATTGTGGTCATTAACTTCGGCAAAAAAATTGCCGAAGGCAAGCCCGAAGAAATCCGAGCCAATCCCCTGGTGATCGAGGCCTATCTGGGCCAGGACGATGACGACGACGATGATCCCCTGACCCAAGCGATCCACGAAGAACAGGCCCAGTCATGACACCATTGCTGAAGATCGAAGATTTACGCGTCAACTACGGCCAGATCCAGGCACTCAAGGGTATTTCCCTGCAAGTGCAAGAACGCGAAGTCGTCGCAATCCTGGGAGCCAACGGCGCCGGCAAAACCACCCTGATGCGTACACTCAGTGGCCTGATCGCGCCAAAGGCCGGCAAAATTACCTTTGCTGACCACGACACTACACACATGGGGGCCGATCGTATCGTGCGCCTGGGCATTGGGCAGTCACCCGAAGGCCGGCGTGTGTTTGGCACGCTGTCCGTAGCCGAGAATCTGCGCATGGGCGGCTTTACCCGCCCGCCCGCAGAAATCACTGAAAGCTGCGAACACGTCTACAAGATTTTCCCCCGGCTCTACGAGCGCCGGGCACAATTGGCCGGCACATTGTCGGGTGGCGAGCAACAAATGCTGGCCATTGGCCGCGCACTGGTAATCAAACCACGCCTGCTGTTGCTCGACGAGCCCAGCCTCGGCCTGGCGCCAATCATTGTGCGTAATATTTTCCAAGTACTGCGCGAGGTTCGGGAAACCGGCGTCACCATTCTGATCGTCGAGCAAAACGCCCGGATGGCCCTTAAACTGGCCGATCGTGGCTACGTCCTCGAGGTAGGCAAGCTGTCCCACGAAGGCCCGGCGCGTGAACTCCTGGCTTCGCCGGAAATTCAGGCGGCTTACCTGGGACACTGACGTAAGGATTGCGTTATCCTTTAGCGTTTTTACCCCTCACAGGAGCCATCAATGACTCAAGCCACAGCCCGCCATATTTTGGTGGATTCCGAAGCACTTTGCCTGAAACTGAAAGACGAAATCGCCGCTGGTGCCGACTTTGCCGCAGTGGCCAAAGAACACTCCAGCTGCCCCTCCAGCCGTGATGGCGGCAACCTGGGTACGTTTGGCCGCGGCCAGATGGTGCCTGAGTTCGATACGGTGGTGTTCAGCGCCCCCGTGGGCGAAGTCCAGGGCCCGGTGCGCACACAATTTGGCTACCACTTGCTGGAAGTCACCAGCCGGCAAGATTAAGCGCACGCTACGTCGCTGACATAAATCAAAGGGCCCGCTGGGCCCTTTGATTTTTACAGGTGTACTGACATCACCCTACCATCATGAGAGTAGCGTTCCCGCCGGCGGCAGCTGTGTTGATGCACAAGGAGACCTCGCGCACCAGCATTTCCAGAGGGTAGCCCTGACTGGCAGACAGCTCCGGCGTCCGACGGGCCAGCACAGGCACAATCGGGCCCGGGCGGGCTGCCACGACACGGGATAAGGCCAGAAGATCGTCGCCGTCACCTTCAAACAGCACCACCTGATACTCAGCGGCCTCCAGAGCACCAGTATCCACCCAGCGCACATCCGTCAGGCCTGCCTGTTGATGAATCGCCCGGATTTCTGGCGTATCCACCCACAACATGGCGTTGCCGGTTTGCTGGCAGGCCTGCAATTGCGCCTGCACACCCGCTTTGCTGACAGCCCGGCACAATACTGTGCCTCTGGGCTTGAGGCGGTAGCGGTTGGTTTCTCCGGTTGGGCCGGGAAGCTCAAGCGGCTGTGCATCCTGCCCAGGGGTTCCCGACACGGGAAGTTCGCTGGGTGCAACTGACAACAAACGATGCAGGTACAAAGGGCCGCCGGCCTTGGGGCCAGTGCCCGACAAGCCTTCGCCGCCAAAGGGTTGCACCCCTACGGTTGCACCGACGATGTTTCGATTGACATAGATGTTGCCTACCTGAATGCGCTCGGTGACATGCTGCACGGTTTCATCCAGGCGGGTGTGTACGCCAAAGGTGAGGCCATAGCCACGTGCATTGATGGCATCGATGACGGCATCCAGATCTTCACGCCGGTAACGAAGCACATGCAGCACGGGCCCAAATACCTCTCGCTCAAGCTCGGCGATGTCTGAAATTTCGATCAGGGCAGGCGCCACAAAGGTACCAAACTGGGTTTGGCCGGTATCGCCCACCTGACGGTCGACAGCATGACCCGCCGACTGCATGGTCTGGATATGGCGCTCGATCATATCCTTGGCCTCGGCGTCAATCACCGGGCCGATATCCGTAGACAGCAGCTCGGGACGGCCCACGCGAAGCTCTTGCATGGCGCCTCGCAACATATTCAGGGTACGGTCGGCGCAGTCTTCCTGAATGCACAAAATACGCAAGGCCGAGCAGCGCTGTCCGGCTGAATCAAAGGCAGAATTAAGCACGTCGTAGACCACCTGCTCGGTGAGCGCGGAGGAGTCGACAATCAGGGCATTCTGGCCACCGGTTTCTGCAATCAGGGGCACGGGGCGCCCTATGCCATCCAGGCGTTGCGACAAGGTACCGGCAATCAGCTTGGCCACCTCGGTGGATCCGGTAAACATCACACCACGCACCACCGGACTGGCCACCAGAGTGGCACCCACAGTTTCGCCACGCCCAGGCAACAGCTGTACCGCATCAGCCGGCACACCGGCACGATGCAGTACCGACACCCCATAGGCCGCGATCAGACTGGTTTGCTCGGCGGGTTTGGCCAACACCACATTGCCAGCAGCCAGCGCGGCACTGACCTGGCCAGTGAAAATGGCCAAGGGGAAGTTCCAGGGGCTGATGCATAGCACCGGCCCCAGGGGCCGATGGCTGTCGTTGGAGAATTCGGTTTCAATGCGAGTGGCGTAATAACGTAGAAAATCCACAGCTTCGCGTACCTCGGCCACGGCATTGGGAAACGACTTGCCCGCTTCCCGGACAATCAGGCCGATGGACACTTGCATCTCGTCCTCGAGCAGCTGTGCAGCATGACGCAGGCACTGGGCACGCTCGTCTGCCGGCGTGGCCTGCCAGATGGGCGCCGCGTATTCGGCACGTTTCAGAGCCGCCTGCACGTCTGCATCGGAGGCCTCGATGACTTGGCCCACGACATCCCGATGATCGGCCGGATTCAGTACATCCTGAGCACGTGTCAGGTCATCTGCCGAAGGTGGTGCGGCCAGCCAGAGCCGATCTGCACTACCCAGCAGAGCGGCTGCCAATGAACTTAGGCGGTGCTCGTTGCTGAGATCCAGACCAGCGGAGTTGGCACGGTTCTCGTGGGCCTGATAGAGGTCTCGTGGCAAGGGGATACGCTCGTGCGGCGCCCCCAGGGGTTGTACGGCCCGCGCCTTGTGCACCGGGTCTTCGATCAGGCGCTCGATGGGAAAGCTTTTATCACCGATCTGATTGACAAACGAAGTGTTGGCACCGTTTTCAAGCAGACGCCGCACCAGATAGGCCAACAGGGTTTCATGTGTGCCCACCGGGGCATACACCCGGCAAGGTCGATTGAGTTTTCCTTTGGAGACCGGCCCCACCACTTCTTCGTAGAGGGGCTCACCCATACCGTGCAAGCACTGGAACTCGTATTGGCCAGGATAATAATTTTCGCCGGCCAGATGATAGATAGATGCCAAGGTCTGGGCATTGTGGGTGGCAAACTGCGGAAACACGGCCTCGGGGGCCGACAGCAGCTTGCGCGCGCACGCCAGGTAAGACACATCGGTATGCATCTTGCGCGTGTACACGGGATAGCCTTCGAGGCCATCCACCTGGGCGCGCTTGATCTCCGAATCCCAATAGGCCCCCTTGACCAGCCGCACCATCAGGCGGTGCTTGCTGCGCCGGGCAAGGTCAATCACAAAGTCGATGACAAACGGTGCACGCTTTTGGTAGGCCTGGATAACAAAGCCAATGCCGTTCCAACCGCGCAGGCGGGCATCAAAGCACAGAGCCTCCAGCAAATCGAGCGACAGCTCGAGGCGGTCGGCTTCTTCCGCATCGATGTTCAGGCCAATGTCGTACTGGCGCGCCAGCACCGAGAGCTCGACCATGCGAGGCAGCAACTCGGTCATTACACGGTCGCGCTGCGCACGTGAGTAACGCGGATGCAGGGCAGACAGCTTGATTGAAATCCCCGGGCCTTCATAGATGCCCCGGCCTTGTGAGGCCTTGCCAATCGCATGGATGGCTTGCTCGTAGGAGCGGTAGTAGCTGGCAGCGTCTTCGGCCGTTGTGGCGGCTTCGCCCAGCATATCGTAGGAATAGCGAAAACCGATTTCCTCGAATTTTCGGCTATTGGCCAGCGCCGACGAGATGGTTTGCCCGGAGACAAACTGCTCACCCATCAGTCGCATCGCCATATTGACGCCACGCCGGATCAGGGGCTCACCCCCTCGGGCGATCAAGCGGGTAAGCGCCTGTGAAAGGCTTTGCTCGCTGTTGACACTGACCAGCTTGCCGGTAACCAGCAAGCCCCAGGTGGCTGCGTTGACAAACAGGGAGCGGGACTCGCCCACATGAGCCCGCCAGTGGCCTCGGCTGATTTTGTCCCGGACCAGCGCATCGCGAGTGGCCTGGTCGGGGATACGCAACAAGGCTTCGGCCAGGCACATCAGGGCTACGCCCTCTTGGCTGGACAGGGAAAACTCTTGTATCAGGCCCTCGACGCCGCCGCCCGTGCGCTTGTCACGGAGCGTTTGTACCAGCCCCTTGGCCAAGACCTGCACTTTGTCTGACTGCGCCGCACCGGCAAGATCCAGCAACATCGCCACGCACTCGGGCTCTGGACGCCGGTAGGCAGAGGTAATCGCCGCTCGCAACACAGATTGCGGCTGAATCTCCTGGGCAAACTCCTGAAACGGCGTTTGCAGCTCGGTTTCGGTGACAGGCCCCGGCTCGGCGGTGTCTGTGCGATGATCAATATCCGCCGGCAACTGGCCGCGCTCGATGGCTTCTACGTAAGTTAGCAAAGCTTGCTTGTGCAGCCAGTGCGGGGTACAACCCAGCTTTTCCGCCTGTACGCGAAGACGTTCTCGCAAGGTCTCATCGACCTTGACTCCCAGTGTCACTGTGGCCATGTTCAGGTTCTCGGGTTGATGAATGCCCCACTCACGCTGCAGGCGGGGCCGATAATCAGTGAGAATATAAGGTTAACCCGATTTCAACCATTATGGATAACCCGAAACCTAATTAGGTACAACCAATTTGGTTTACCTGCGTATCATCTGGTAAACCTGCCACAGGAGAGGCGGTTGGATCTGCCATCAGGGACACCAACGCGGCAAGGCTACGCTTCTGTGCGTTGACAAGATTGGCCACTCCAACCGGCGCCTTGGAATGCACGGCCGCCTGACACACTTGGGCAGATTTTCCTGTCATTCCCTGATCTGTCCAGACGGCGCTTAGATACGCCCCCTGCCCCCAGACTAGGTCGAATTGAGTGATGCGCACATCCATGGTGCGCACAAGCATGCCGGCGGCAGTCGGCAGGCGCTGCACATCGACCACACCCAGGCGGGTAGCAAGACCTGTCGCCAGAACCCGCTGGATCTGCTGATCAAGCGGAGCCGACCAGATCGACTGATTAAGCACATCCACCGCAGGCGCATGGGCGGGATCCCTGACCACAATCTGGCTACGATCGACATCAGCCGGGATGCTGCGTACTTGCAGCTGTAGCCCATACGCCTGCCCGGATCCTGCCTTGTGCTCCATCTGACTGGCAGCAAGGGCCGGTGCCGGGGCATCCTGGCCAGCCAGGCTGTAATAATGGCTGGGAGGCGTACTGGCACAAGCCGCCAGCAGCAGCGCCATCCCCCCCCCCGTTGCAAACATCCGTACCCTCATGGGCCCTCCGGTATCAATGGCGCAGTAAAAACACTGGGCCGCTACTGCAGGCGATCGGGCGGGGCACCCTTCAACAACGCCTCTGGACGAGCCTGCAAGGTATCCGCCAGCAACTGCAAGCCGCGAGCCGCCCCATCCAGTGCCTGCAAGGTATCCTGAACATTGCCCAGCAAAGGCGCACCCGGCCCCAGTACAGTGCTAACGCGATCCAGCGAACGGCGGGCCGATTGCAGTGTCTGGCTGGCCTCAGGAGCCACCTGGGTATCCAGACGTTTCAGCAGGGTGCGCAGGTTGGCAAGACTGCCTTCGAGTTCGCTGCCGATGGATTCAATCGGCAGTTTGTCGAACTTATTGATAATGCTGCCAACCTGGCGCTGCAACTCGGCAAAGTCTCCCGGCACTGTGGGGATCAAATAACCGGACGTATGCTCGGTGTCGCCTGGAATCTCGACCTTGCTGTATTTGGGATCAGAGAAGAAATCCAGCGCTACATACTGTTGCCCGGTAAGCAGGCTGGCCGATCGCAACTGTGCCCGCAAGCCGTGCTTAACCAGTGGATCAATCAAGGCATCACCCTGGGCCCCATGCGCCGCCTGTACCAGCTCGCGATAGGCGCGGTCGAACCGATGCGGATACAGCACAGCCCGGACCCTGGAATAGAACCGTTTGCGCTTAGGATCCAGTTCGAGATCGATGTCCACCACTTTGCCAATCGCCAGCCCGTGGTAATCGACCTCGGCGCCCACCTTCAGTCCGCGAACAGAACCCATGAACCGTAATTCAACATCCAGGGGTTCTCCATCCGGATCAGCCAATGCGTCTTCCCGGGAATCAAACAGGGTAAACGTTGCCCCTTCGGTCGCTGGGGTTGTATCGATTTTTCCTTCATACGCGCTGGATTCATCGGCTTGGGCGAACGTCACTCCGCCGTTCAGGATGGCCGACAAGCCGCTGGTGCGCACTTGCACGCCATCAGGCGAAAGGGACATATCCACACCACTGTCATTCCAGAACCGCGTGTCTGGCGTGACGTAGCGATCGTAGGGTGCTTGGACAAAGATCTGCAGATTCACCTCGCGCCCATCCTTGGACATCGAATACCCGACCACCCGGCCGACTTCGATACGACGGTAATACACCCGTGAGCCCACGCTCAGGGAGTCGAGCGAATGGGCGTTTAACTGAAAACGGGTCCCCACCTGGCCACTCAGCACCTCGGGTGGATTGACCAGCCCCTTGAAGCTTGTCACAGAATCTCCCTCAGGCTCTGTGATGGGCGCATCCACACTGAGATATACGCCCGACAGCAGGGTATCAAGCCCCGAGACCCCGGCCAGACTGACACGCGGGCGCACAATCCAGAACTTAGCGTCCTTTTGAGTGATATAGGGCGCGCCATCACGCACCAACTGGACATCCACCAGCACGTGTTCACGATCGGAAGCCACCCGGACGGACTTTACCTCACCCACCACCACATCGCGATAACGCAGTTTGGTTTGCCCGGCCTCGATCCCTGCTGCTGTCGGAAAACTGATCGTGATCACCGGCCCCGTGCGTACCCATACAGATGCCAGCAGCGAGATACCTACCAACAATGCCAGCAATGGCACCAGCCACACCCACGACCAGTGCAACGCCCGTCCGGAGCGAATCACGGGGGTACTGTCCTGATCATCCGTCGTACCGGTTTCTTGCTCAGTGTTCATGGTGCTCCTTGGAAGCTCCCGTCAGACGCAGCATGTCCCAACCTAACCGGGGATCATAACGCATGGCCGCACACATGGTCAGAACCACCACCGCACCGAAATTAAGCGCCGCCGGCCCAATGCTGATTTGTGAAAGGCCGGGGAAATTGGCCATGGCTGCCATCAGCACCACCACAAACACATCCAGCATCGACCACTGTCCGACGAATTCGACCACGGTGTACAGCTTGGTGCGCTGCCGTTGAATCTCGGGGCCCAGCGGCTGGCTTCTGAGCAGCAAAAACGAAAGTGCCAGCAGTTTGGAGACCGGCACCAGCACGCTGGCCACAAACACGATAATGGCGAGATCCCAGGAGCCCAGGCGCCAGAGTTCGATGACACCGCCCAAAATGGTGTGATTGCTACTGCCCACCAAGGTTTGCACGCGCATTACTGGCAAGGTATTGGCCGGAATATAAAAAATCGCAGCCGCCAGTATCAGCGACCAGACCTCTGCCGGACTTCCACGGCGCAGGGGCAGCACCTTTGCATGGCAACGCAGGCAATGGCCATCCGCTGGCACAGCCTGCACACAACCGCAGGTTTCACAGGAAATCGATCGGCCAGAGGCCCCCGAGCGCGCAACCATCCCGGCATCTTCTGCCGCCTGCCAAAGGGCTTTGGCATTCCAGCGCCCCAGGCCAGACAGCAGGAAGCTGAGCGCTAAAAACCCTAGCAAACCCGGTTGAACCTGCAACTGGGCCATCCCCGCCACCTTGACGATAGCAACCAGAATGGCCAACACCAGCACAGAAGCCATCGACCACGGCACAAGGTGATCGAGGAAGCGCAAGGCACGCCCAAAATCCGGTGGCAAACGACGTCGTGTCACCGCCTGCATGATCCAGAGCGTCAGGGTGATTTGCAGCAGGGGTATCCAGAAGCCGGCCAGACCCGTCAGGACCGACACACCGTAATAACCGCGATCCCAGGCCAGATGCAGCGCACCCCAAAAGGTTAGGCTGACGTCCAGACCTTGTACGGTGAGGTGCGCAATGGGAAAGCCCTGGGCAATGGCAAAAACAATCAGGGTTGCCCACGCCAGCGCCTGCCAGGCGGGGAGATCAAGGTAGCCGCGCCGATACAGCACCGTGCCGCAGCACCGGCACAAGGCCTGCCCGCGGGCAGCCAGCGGCAGGCGCCGATATACCGTATCGCAATGTGGACAGGCAATCAGCGCCGGCACGTCTTCAGAAGGCATTAATCCACAAGCTCAGGCTCTGGGTGCGATGGTGATGGCACCGAACCGGAACTCGGCGGATCGTCGGGAAAATCCAGCACCACTTGCGACTGGCTATCGACGTCCACCAGCACCTTGCCGCCATGCACCAAGCGCCCAAAGAGCAGCTCGTCGGCCAAGGCACGACGGATCGTATCCTGGATGAGCCGCTGCATGGGACGCGCACCCATGGAGGGATCGAATCCCTCTTGGGCCAGGTGCTCGCGCAGGGCCTGGGTAAACACGACTTCGACGTGCTTCTCGTGGAGCTGGTCTTCGAGCTGCATGAGAAATTTGTCGACCACGCGCAAGATGATGTCTCGAGGCAGAGCCGAGAAACCAATGATGGCGTCCAGCCGATTGCGGAACTCGGGCGTGAACTGCCGCTTGATCTCGGACATTTCGTCGCCCGTGCGCGCTGGCGCTGCAAACCCGATGGTATTGCGGTTAAGGGTATCCGCCCCAGCGTTGGTGGTCATCACCAGAATAACGTTGCGGAAATCGCTCTTGCGCCCATTGTTATCGGTAAGCGTGCCGTGATCCATCACCTGCAGCAAAATATTGTAGACATCGGGGTGGGCTTTCTCGATTTCGTCGAGCAGCAGCACACAGTGAGGTTGCTTGGTAACTGCCTCGGTAAGCAAACCGCCTTGGTCGAAGCCCACATAGCCCGGAGGCGCACCGATCAGGCGCGACACCGTGTGACGCTCCATGTACTCGGACATATCGAAGCGCAGGAGCTCGATGCCCAGAATAAAGGCCAGCTGGCGGGCAACTTCGGTTTTGCCTACGCCGGTGGGGCCGGAAAACAGGAAGCAGCCGATGGGTTTGTCGGGCCGCCCCAAGCCGGATCGCGCCATCTTGATGGATGCAGCCAAAGCGGCAATGGCCTGGTCTTGGCCAAACACAACCGATTTGAGGTCGCGCTCGAGGGTGGCCAGCTTGTTGCGATCATCGTTGGACACATTTTGCGGCGGAATCCGGGCAATACGCGCCACGGTGGCCTGAATATCTCCACGTCCGATGACTTTCTTTTGCCGCGACTTGGGTAACAGCCGTTGGGCAGCTCCGGCTTCATCAATGACGTCGATGGCCTTGTCGGGCAGGAAACGATCACTGATGTGGCGGGCGGCGAGTTCGGCCGCAGCCGTGATGGCTGCCGCCGAGTAGCGCACCTGATGATGCGCCTCGAAGCGCGATTTTAGGCCTCGCAGGATGCGAATGGTTTGTTCAACGGAAGGCTCGGGGACGTCGATTTTTTGGAAACGGCGTGCCAGCGCGTGATCTTTTTCGAAGATGCCCCGGTACTCGGTGTATGTGGTGGCACCGATACATTTGAGCTGACCCGATGACAAGGCCGGCTTTAGCAGGTTGGACGCATCCAGCGTGCCACCCGAGGCCGAGCCCGCGCCAATCAGGGTGTGGATCTCATCGATGAAGAGCACCGCACGTGAATTATCCTTGAGCGCCTTGAGCACCAGCTTGAGGCGCTGTTCGAAATCACCCCGGTATTTGGTGCCTGCCAAAAGCGCGCCCATATCCAGCGCATACACCTGGGTTTCGTTGAGCACTTCGGGAACATCACCTTGAGTGATGCGCCAGGCCAGGCCCTCGGCGATGGCCGTTTTGCCCACGCCGGCCTCGCCCACCAGCAAGGGGTTGTTTTTACGCCGGCGGCACAGCACCTGGATGACACGTTCGACTTCGTCTTCGCGGCCAATCAGGGGATCAATGTGGCCTTTAAGGGCCTCGGCGTTGAGATCAGTGGCGTAGGTTTCGAGCGGGGATTTCTGCTGCTCGGTTTTGGGGTCTGCTGCGGGAGGCTCTGCACGCATCCCATCGGGGGATGCCGCATCGTCTTGCGCCTTGGTAATGCCATGAGACAGGAAATTGACGACATCCAGCCGTGACACCCCCTGCTGCACCAGAAAATACACTGCGTGGGAGTCTTTCTCGCCGTACATGGCCACCAACACATTGGCGCCGGTAACCGCCGTTTTATTGGAACCATTGGACGACACATGCATGATGGCGCGCTGAATCACGCGCTGAAAACCCAGGGTGGGCTGCGTGTCGACCTCGCCCTCGCCCGGAAAAACAGGGGTGTTCTCGATGATGAACTTACGCAGATCCTGGCGCAGGAGTTCGATATCGGCTGCGCAGGCGCGCAGCACCTCGGCGGCCGACGCGTTGTCCAGGAGGGACAGTAGCAGGTGTTCGACCGTGATGAATTCGTGCCGGGCCGCGCGGGCTTCGACAAATGCCATGTGCAGGCTGACTTCAAGTTCTTCGGAAATCACGCTTCCTCCATTGATTCGGAGCGGACCAAGCCATCCGTTAGGTCTATTCTATGACTAAAACCCGCTGCTGTTCTGGCTGGCGGTGTTGGGAGAGTCCCTAACATGCTTAAAACAAGGGTACTGGTTCCATCAGGCACTGCAAGGGATGCTGGTTATCGTGGGCCAGCCGCAACACGGTTTCAACCCGGGTGGCGGCGATATCCCGAGTGTATATCCCGCACACCGCCCGGCCCTGATGATGAACCTGCAGCATGATCTGTTCTGCCTGCTGCTCAGTTTTATGAAAAACATGGCGCAGCACAAACACCACGAACTCCATAGGCGTGTAATCGTCATTAAGCAACACCACCTGATACATCGGTGGGGGGGCCAGCCGGACAGGCAATGCCTGTCCGGCTGTTTCATGCTGATGTTGAGTTATGGTTGGCATGCAGACCAAAACCTAGTGGTTTCCATAGTTGACTGAAGGCAGTGGAATTCAGCATGATCGACGTGTCCCGCAGGTTGGCGCCATTGTTGTGCTTGGCTGGGGCCGCTTAAACCCACTCATAGAGGCAGTTTGCATGTCGGAATCCATCGAAAATACCGGAGAATCACAAAAATTAACCGGCACCGTGAAATGGTTTAATGATGCCAAAGGCTTTGGCTTCATTACCCCGGATAATGGGGGTGAAGACCTTTTCGCTCATTTTTCATCGATCCAGATGAACGGTTTCAAGACCCTTAAAGAAGGTCAGAAAGTCGCTTTCGAGATCGCGCAGGGCCCGAAAGGCAAACAAGCCCTGAATATTACCGCCGCCTGATCCTCCGGGATATTTCCCCGGCATTTTACCGCGATGCAGGGCCTTCATAAGGCCCTGCTTTTTGCATTGGCCCGATGTCTGCATATCCAAAGAACCACCGCCCACATGCCCGCAACGGGCTGACAGCTGCTGCGGTGCTGGCGATTGGCTGTCTGGCCTGCCGCCCGGCAGCTGCGCAAGATCCCCTGCCTGCTATTCCACTGCAGATCGGCTCGCACGCACTGACAGCCGAACTGGCGGATACGCCCGATCGCCTACGCGAAGGCTTGATGCACCGCACGAGGCTGGCCAAGGATGCCGGGATGCTGTTTATGCTGGGCGCTGCCAATTACTACTGCTTCTGGATGAAAAACACACTGATCCCGTTGTCCATCGCATTCATCGATGAGACAAGGACAATTGTGTCAATCCAGGAGATGCAGGCGGGGTCGCTGGATCTGCATTGCACCGAGAAACCTGCAACAGCAGCACTGGAAATGAACCAGGGCTGGTTTGAAAAAGCAGGGATACGCAAGGGCGACCGGGTGCAGGGCATCCCTGCAACACCGGTCTTGCAAGATCACAATTAGCCCTGGCGCTTAAGCAAAGGCCGATCAGCCCAGGTTCTTAGCTGCAAAATCCCAGTTGACGAGATCCCAGAAATGCTCGAGGTACGTGGGACGCGCATTGCGGTAGTCGATGTAATACGCGTGCTCCCAGACGTCACAGGTCAGCAGCGCCTTGTCGGCGGTATTGACAACAGTGGCTGCATTGCTGGTGTTCACGATATCCAGCGTGCCATCGGCCTTTTTCACCAGCCATGTCCAGCCCGAGCCGAAATTACCGGCGGCCGATTTGGAGAAGGCTTCTTTGAAGGCCTCTACGCTGCCCCATTTGGCTTCGAGGGCCTGGCGCAGCGCACCACTGGGCTGACCACCACCATTGGGTGAGAGGGAGTTCCAGTAGAAGGTGTGGTTCCAGACCTGAGCAGCGTTGTTAAACACACCACCGGTTGCCTTGCCAATGATTTCTTCGAGGCTGAGGGACGCAAGCTCGGTGCCCTCGACTGCCTTGTTGAGATTATTGACATAGCCCTGATGGTGCTTGCCGTAGTGGTATTCGAGTGTTTCTTTGGAGATATGAGGTGCCAGTGCATCCAGAGCATAGGGCAGCGGCGGAAGCGTAAAAGCCATGACTTTTCCTTCTAAAAACGTGACACGAACCAAAAGGGGGTCGTAAGCCTACAGCAGCGCATCTGTTCGAGTAACAGTGGCCTGGGCATGCCCTTGGCCAAACTCGATATCAATGCGTTCTTGAACTTTTAAGTCTAACGCATTTTTGATGATCTTCCCGTCCTCTCCGTGGACGATGGCATAGCCTCGCGTAAGTACCTCACGGGGATTGAGGGCATCCAGCGTCCCTTGCGCCAGGGCCAGCCGGCGGCTTTGTCGCTGCAGCAGCCGGTCGACGGCGTGCTGCGACTGCTGCGCCGCCCAGCGCAGACGCTGCGCACCCTGCTCCAGGCGCTGCTGCACCGGTGGCCGCAGCGTGGCGCAGGCTGCTTCAAGCCGCTGGCGATCCATGCGCAGCCTTTGTGCCGGCGACACCAGCTGCGCGGCAGCACGATCCAGACGCAAGGCACAATAATCCAGCCGCCGGCGCTGCGCCCGCGAGGCTTCGCGGATGGCCACTTGCCACTGCGACGTCAGCGCATCACGACTGTCACAACAGAGCTCAGCCGCGGCAGTTGGCGTGGGCGCACGAAGGTCCGCCACAAAATCTGCAATAGTGAAATCTGTCTCGTGGCCCACGCCACTGATGACCGGCATCGGGCTGGCCGCAATGCGCCGCGCAAGTGCTTCGTCGTTGAAACACCAGAGATCTTCAAGGCTGCCGCCCCCACGCACCACCAGCAGCACGTCCACTTCGGCGCGATCGTGTGCCTGATCCAGCGCCTGGCACAACTGCTGCGCAGCATCCCGCCCCTGCACGGGCGAAGGGTAGACAATCACACGGACATGTGGCGCACGCCGGGCCATCACCGACAGGACGTCCTGCAGGGCTGCCGCAGCCAGCGAGGTAACCACCCCGACAGTACGCGGCAGGCGTGGCCAGCTGCGACGGCGGGCGGGATCAATCAGGCCTTCCTGGGCGAGCTGGTCTTTAAGGCGTAAAAATGCCTCATGCAGCCCGCCCCGGCCCGCCCGGCGCATGGACTCCACCTGCACCTGATAGTCACCACGAGGCTCGTATAGAGACACCTGCACGCGAAACTCGTAGCGTCCGCCCACTTCGGGGACAAACCCGACGGCCTGAGCCCGTCCGCGAAACATGACAGCCCTCACAGCGGCGGATTCATCCTTGATGGAAAAATACCAATGGCCCGACGCGGCTCGTGTGAAATTGGAGATTTCTCCAGCCACCCAAAGGCGGGGAATGCCTGCCTCAAGCAGCCGGGCCACCTGATGGTTAAGCTGGGCAACGCTGAGTACAGTCTCGTCGTCTGGAAGGCCCATGTTATTGGGCACTGTGCCTGCAAAATGCATGAAAACCTATCCACAGAAATCTATTTCTTGTCAAACAGGCCTGTTTTTGGGCCTGACCAGAACCATCATGAGATAAATTATGAAGAAATTACCTTAAGTACTTGATTTGTATAGATCGATGATCTTTATGACCAGTGTGCAAAAATTAGCCAATCGACCTCTGGCTGGCTTGAATCATGCGCTTGCGCAATCTTATGCACAGAATTATCCACAGAATCTGTGGATACCCGCCAGAAAGCCTTATGGTCTGGGCATCTGGCTTTTTTTTAACAGCATTTCTGCGGCTTAGCACCCGTGTCTGACACCAACTACGCACACGCACGCGCCACCGAGGATAGAATAAAGAATTGCCGCGCCGCGGTATCCAACAAAGGACGACTCTTGCTGGACATTATCCATGCCGCCGGTTGGCCCATCTGGCTATTGGTGGCCACTTCGGTCATTACGCTGGCCATCATCATAGAACGATTTTTTGCCCTGCGCGCCAGCCAGGTAATGCCGTCCGGCTTACCCGAGCAAGTCCTCGAACTCATGCGCAGACAGCAGGATGAACCCGACGCAGTCTTGCGCCTGGCCCGCAACAGCCCCATGGGCCGGATTCTCGCCGAAGTAGCCGCCCATCGACAACAAGAAGACGTCTGGCGGCAGGCTGCCATCGAAGCCGTGGGACGGGACGTCTCCTGGCAGCTGAACCGTTACCTGGCAGGCCTGGCAACGCTGTCGGTTATTGCACCGCTATTGGGGCTGTTTGGCACCGTGGTTGGCATGATCGAGATTTTTGGTGCCTACGACCCCACCGGTGGCAACCCTGCCTTGCTGGCACACGGGATCTCCATTGCGCTGTACAACACCGGCTTTGGCATCCTGATCGCGATCCCCGCGCTGGCATTTCATCGCTATTTCCGTTCCCGGGTCGAGTACTTCCTGCACACCATGGAGCGCGAGGCAGGCACACTGGACCGCCTCATCCACCGTCGCGCCTCATGAATTTCCATCATCACCGCGCCGCCAACGACGATCCGGATATCAACCTGATCCCCCTGATCGACGTGCTGCTGGTCATTTTGATTTTTCTTGCGGCTTCAACCTCGTTTACCACCGTGCGCGAGTTACCTGTGGTGCTGCCCCAGGCGCAAGCGCAGGTACCTGAAGCCCTGGCAACGATGGATCTGGTCATCAGCCGCGACGGCCAGTATGCCCTGGATGGGCAGCGGCTGGATGCGCCGGATGACGCCGCCCTGGCTAACGCCCTGCAGCAGGCCGCACAGGCGCGCCCCCAGGCCATCCTGCGCATCAACGCCGACGGGCAAGCCACCCATGCAGCCGTCGTTCGGGCGCTTGAAGCCGCCCGCCTCGCCCATATCTCCCGTGTCTCCTTCCTAACCGAAGGCCAGCGATGAGCGCCGGGCTGCGCCGTCGGCTTGAAGACAGCCTGCAAACTATCTGGCACACCCGCGGCCTGCCCAGCACCCTGCTGTTGCCCTTGTCGTGCCTGTATGGCGTAATCGCCCGCCGCCGCCAAGCCAAACAAAAGCAGCAGGCCTGGCAGGCGCCCGTGCCGGTGATCGTTGTCGGCAATATTCTGGTGGGCGGCACAGGCAAAACGCCGGTCACTGAAGCGATCTGCCAATTTTTACGCAGCCATGGATGGCACCCGGGCATTATCAGCAGAGGTTATGGCGCACAGGTCACCACCCAGGCCCACCTGAGCGATCACCGCACAGACAGCAGCTACTTGGGCGACGAACCCGCTTTGCTGCACGCCATCACCAAAGCCCCGGTGGCAGTACATCCCCGGCGGGTGCTGGCCGCACAGGCGCTGCTCAAGGCCCATCCCGAGGTCGATGTACTGGTGGCCGACGACGGCTTGCAGCATCACTGGCTGGCGCGGCAAATTGAAATCATCGTGCAAGATACCCGCGGCACAGGCAACGGCCGCCTGCTTCCAGCCGGCCCCCTGCGCGAGCCTCCAGGCCGTCTGCAGCACGCCGACTGGCTGATTACACAAGGGACGGCCGACAACAGCCAGCACACCCAGGCACCCGGGCAAATTTCAGTGTATTTGCAGCCAGATATCATCGAGCATCTGGCCAGTGGCCAGCGGCAAGACTGGGCCCAGTGGTGCATGATTCATGGGCAGCAACTGTGCAGTGCTGCAGCCGGCATTGGCCGGCCCCAGCGCTTTTTTGACATGCTGCGCCACGCGGGCCTTGCACTTGCCCAAACACTGGCCAGCCCTGATCACCAGGCGCCCTCGGCCCAGGCCCTTCAAGGCCTGCCCGCCGGGCCGATACTGATCACTGCCAAGGATGCCGTCAAGTACACGCCGCCCCACGACCCCCGCCTTTGGGTGGTTCATCCCAAAGCGGTATTTTCCAACCCATCGTGGCTAGACGCGCTGGAGGCGCGGCTGCGCGAGCAAGCACACAGTTTGCCGCACAATGTCGCCAACAGGCATTAAACTGTTCTCTTTTATCATCTCCACCCGACGTTCGCCCCATGGAAAATCGTTTGCTGCAGATTCTTGTTTGTCCAGTCTGCAAAGGCACCTTGCGCCACGACCGCGAGCAACAAGAGCTCATTTGTCAGGCTGATCGCCTGGCCTTCCCCATCCGCGACGGGGTGCCTGTGATGTTGCCCGAAGAAGCCCGTCCTCTCGACCCAGCCCCGGCACAATCATGAGCTTCTTGGTAGTCGTCCCGGCACGGGCAGGTTCTACTCGCCTATTGGGCAAGCCCTTGCTTGATATTGCCGGCTTGCCCATGGTAGTACGCACCGCACAGCAGGCCGCCAGATCCAGCGCCAGCCGCGTGCTGATTGCCACCGATCACCTCGATATCCAGCGCGCAGCCCAGGCGCACGGGATCGAATGCCTCATGACGCGCACCGACCACGCCACAGGCACTGATCGCCTGTCCGAAGTCGTGCAGCAGCTGGAGCTGGCGGATGATGCCGTGGTGGTTAACGTACAGGGCGACGAGCCCCTGATCGATCCCACGCTCATCGATGCGGTAGCTGCCTTGCTGCAACAAAGCCCCGAGGCCGCCATCGCCACCTGCGCTGCCCCTATCCAGGACGCCGCCACCCTGTTTGATCCCAATGCAGTAAAAGTAGTGTGCGACAGCCGCTTTCGGGCCCTGTATTTCTCGCGTGCCCCTATCCCCTGGGCGCGCGATGCACTGGCCGACGGCAAGCAGCGGGTGGCCCCTGGCCTGCCCGCCTGGCACCACATCGGCCTGTACGCCTATCGTGCAAGCTTTCTGCAAGAGTTTCCGCAACTGCCCCCGGGCCAGCTCGAGCGCATCGAGTCTCTCGAGCAACTACGGGCACTCGAGCAGGGATACCCCATTTTTGTGCATCCTACCCAAGCGCTACCCGCGCGCGGCGTAGATACCGAAGAAGACCTCGCCCGCGTGCGAGCCTGGTTTGTCCAAAAAGACAACCAGCACTGAAGGACCCATCCTGCAACAAATGATGCGTTGCGGCATAATCGGAAAAATTTAAAAGATACTTACGGAGGAAATTATGCGCTTGATTCTGCTGGGCCCCCCCGGGGCGGGCAAAGGCACCCAGGCCGCGTTCATCACTGAAGCTTTTGGGATTCCACAAATCTCAACAGGCGACATGCTGCGAGCGGCCGTCAAGGCGCAGACCCCCTTAGGTCTGAAAGCTAAACAAATCATGGACGAAGGTGGTCTGGTGTCCGACGACATCATCATCGGCCTGGTGTACGACCGCGTGACACAGCCGGATTGCCGCGGTGGCTACCTATTTGACGGCTTCCCACGCACGATTCCGCAAGCAGACGCACTGAAAACTGCCAACATCCACCTGGATTACGTCATCGAAATCAGCGTCCCCGAAGAAAACATCATCGAGCGCATGAGCGGCCGACGAGTGCACGCGGCCAGCGGCCGCACCTATCACGTCAAGTTCAATCCGCCCACCCAAGAGGGGCTGGACGACGAAACCCAGGAACCCCTGATCCAACGGGATGACGACCGCGAAGAAACCGTCCGTCACCGGCTGGCGGTTTACCGCGAGCAAACCCGCCCCTTGGTGGATTACTACTCGCAATGGGCCAACACAGGCGATCCCATGGCGCCCCAATATGCCAAGATTTCCGGCGTAGGCTCGGTCGACGAAATCCGTCAGCGGATTCTGGACATCTTGCGCGCGCATACCGCTGCCTGAGGCCAAGTCAATGGATATTCATGATCAGGTCATCATCATTACGGGCGGAGCCTCCGGCCTGGGGGCTGGCACCGCACGGGCGCTGGTGGCTCAAGGCGCGCGGGTTGTACTGGCCGATGTCCAGGACGAAGCCGGCCAGGCCCTGGCCACCGAACTTCACCAAACCTACGTGCATTGCGACGTTACCCTCGAGGCCGACGGCCAGGCAGTGATTGACCAGGCCATGGCACAAGGAACATTGCGCGGCCTCATCAATTGTGCCGGCATCGCACCCGCTGCCCGCATTGTCGGCAAGAACGGCCCGCACGATCTGGCGCTGTTTCGCCGGGTCATCGACATCAATCTGGTGGGTTCGTTCAATATGGCGCGCCTGGCCGCTTCGGCTATGGGCGCCAACACGCCGCAAGCCACCGGCGAGCGCGGGATCATCATCAATACCGCTTCGGTTGCTGCCTACGACGGTCAGATCGGACAAAGTGCTTATGCGGCATCAAAAGCCGGCATTGTTGGCATGACGCTGGCCATTGCCCGGGATCTCTCCCGCGTGGGGATTCGATGCATGACCATCGCACCTGGCATTTTTGGCACACCCATGCTGTTTGGCATGCCCCAAGAAGTGCAAGACTCCCTGGCAGCCAGCGTGCCCTTCCCGTCCCGTTTGGGCAGGCCCGAAGACTACGCAAAACTGGTGCTCAGCATCCTCGATAACGACATGCTCAACGGCGAAACCATCCGGCTGGATGGGGCTATCCGCATGGCACCCAAGTAAGCAAGGCATGGGCTTGCTGCGCTCGGCCGCTACCATTAGCGGCCTTACTTTGTTTTCACGCATCACCGGCATGCTGCGCGATGTCCTCATCGCCACCATGTTTGGGGCTGGCCCCCTGACAGACGCATTTTGGGTCGCGTTTCGCATCCCCAATCTGTTGCGCCGCTTATTTGCCGAAGGCGCGTTCTCACAGGCTTTTGTGCCGATTCTGGGCGAGATACGCCAACGAGGCGACCACGACACATTGAGCCGCCTGCTTGATCGCGTTGCACTCTTGTTGTTTGTCACATTGTGCGGCGTCACCATCGCAGGGATCCTCGGTGCCAGCTGGGTGGTTACCGCCATGGCCAGCGGCATGCGCACCGCCAGCAGGGCCACCGAGTTTCATGAGGCTATCTGGATGACGCGGCTGATGTTTCCCTACATCATCTGCATGTCGTTGGTGGCGTTTGCCTCAGGCGTGCTCAATACCTTCAGCCGCTTTGCCATCCCCGCGTTTACACCCGTCCTGCTCAACCTCTCGATGATTGGCGCCAGTGTCCTGCTCAGTCACCAGATGGCCCAACCCATCCACGCCCTGGCGGTGGGCGTGCTGGTGGGGGGGTTCCTGCAGTTGGCAGTGCAATGGGTGGCGTTGGGGCGCCTTGGCCTGTTGCCCCGTTACGGTGATGGCATCAGGGCGGCCTGGCAAGACCCCACTGTACAACGCATCATGCGCCAGATGCTGCCCGCCACCCTTGGGGTATCAGTGGCCCAGCTGTCCTTGCTGATCAATACCAATATCGCCACCTGGCTGGCCCCCGGCAGCGTCACCTGGCTGTCCTTCGCCGACCGCCTGATGGAGTTTCCTACCGCCTTGCTGGGCGTTGCCCTGGGCACGGTGCTGCTGCCCAGTTTATCCGCCGCCCATGCCGACAACAACCAACACGCCTACAACGCCCTGCTGGATTGGGGCCTACGCCTGGTACTGCTGCTGGGGCTGCCCGCCGCCCTGGGCATGGCACTGCTATCTGATGGCCTGGTGGCCACGCTGTTTAACTATGGGGCTTTCTCGGCCACGGATGTGGCCCAAACCCGCTTGGCTGTTACTGCCTACGCCGCAGGCCTACTGGGCCTTCTGGCCATCAAAATACTGGCGCCCGGGTTTTACGCCAAGCAGGATATCCGCACGCCGGTTCGCATCGCCATCGCCGTGCTGGTATTTACTCAATTGATGAATCTCATCCTGGTGCCCTGGCTGGCGCACGCGGGCCTGGCCTTATCCATCGGCCTGGGTGCCAGCGCCAATGCGCTGACGCTGGTAGTACTGTTGCGCCGCCGCGGGTTGTACACCCCCCTGCCCGGCTGGACACCGTTTACAGCGCGAATCCTGCCAGCGCTGGCCGTTCTGACCGGGGTGCTGGTATGGGCCAACCACCAGATCGACTGGATCGCCCTGGGCGCCCATCCGGCCTTACGCGTTGCCTGGCTGGGCGGCGTTTTGGCCCTGGCGATTGGCACCTACTTCAGCACCTTGTTTTTATTCGGTTTTCGGCCAAGAGACTTTACACGCAGGCGGGCGTAGGATAAAATTACTGTCTTTGCTTTACTGTACAAGCACCCGTTTCCATTTTTGCAAACCAGATAACACCCTATGGCAAATTCTGCACAAGCCCGTAAACGCGCCCGCCAGGCCGTTGCCCATAACAAACACAACGCTAGCATGCGTTCGATGCTGCGCACCGCCATCAAGCGCGTCCGCCAAGCCATCGAAGCCGGCGACCAAGCCGCTGCCAACGAAGCCTTTCGCAAAACCAGCAGCGTCATCGACCGCGTTGCCGACAAGCAAATCATTCACAAAAACAAGGCTGCCCGGCATAAAAGCCGTCTGTCAGCTGCCATCAAGGCCCTGGCCTAATCCAGAAACGCAGCTTGTACTGTAAAAAAGGCGCCCCAGGCGCCTTTTTTTGTACCTGCACCCAACTTACTGGCGGCCGAGCAGCAGAAACTCCATCAGGGCTTTTTGCACGTGCAGGCGGTTTTCAGCCTCGTCCCACACCACGCTTTGGGGGCCGTCGATGACCTCGCCCGAGACTTCTTCGCCCCGGTGCGCCGGCAGGCAATGCATAAAGATGGCATCCGGCTTGGCGGCAGCCATCATCGGTGCATCCACACACCAGTCGGCAAACGCCAGGCGCCGGGCTTCGTTTTCGGTTTCGTAGCCCATGCTGGTCCAGACATCCGTGGTGACCAGATCTGCGCCCCGGCAGGCCTCGGTGGGGTCGTCAAACTCTTTGAGGATGCTCTCGGGCTGCTGACCTACTCGCAGCGGGTCAAGACGGTAGCCGGCGGGCCCTGACACGTGCAGGGTAAAGCCCAGGATCTCGGCTGCCTGCAACCAGGTGTAGGACATATTATTGGCGTCACCAATCCAGGCTACTGTTTTGCCAAGAATAGACCCGCGGTGCTCGACAAAGGTAAGGATGTCCGCGAGGATCTGGCAAGGATGGTATTCGTTGGTCAGGCCATTGATTACCGGCACCCGCGAGTGCGCAGCAAAGCGCTCGATGCGCGTTTGCTCGAAAGTGCGGATCATCACCAGATCAACCATGCGGGAAATCACCCGCGCGGTGTCCTCGATGGGCTCGGAACGCCCCAGTTGGGAGCCTTCGGTGGTGAGATAGATAACCGAGCCACCCAGTTGATACATCCCGGCCTCGAAGGACACCCGGGTGCGTGTGCTGGCTTTCTCGAACACCATCGCCAGGTTGCGGTCGTGCAGCGTGTGGTGCGGCTGGTAGCGCTTGAATTTGTCTTTAATGAGACGCGCGCGCTCGATGACGTAATGAATCTCGTCTTCGGAAAAATCACGCAACTGCAAAAAATGCCGCAAAGGCCCGGCCGGTAGTGCTGCTGACATGGGAAACCCTGTGCAAAGGGATCATATTACCGTGCGACAGCACGACGCGCAAAACGCTGATCGGATACAATGCGCGGCGTAGGGGATGTTGCGCACCTGGGAGCCAGGCGTGCCCCGTCTTTGGAATCCACATGAACAACCCTGTCCAGCACTTGATCATCCACGGCAAAACCTTGGATGGCCAACGCTTCCGTCCCAGCGATTGGGCCGAACGCCTGGCCGGCGTCCTGTCTCAGTTTCGCCCGGCCGGCTCAATCCGCAATCCGCTGTCGTACTCGCCCTACGCCATGCCGCGCCAGCTAGAAGGCACCCCCTGTGTTGTCATCGACCACCGGCTGCGCCAGCTAGAGCCCCTGGCCTGGAAATTTGCCTGTGATTTTGCCGAAAGCAACCATCTGCAAACCACAGATACGGCCGAGCCCATCGTCGGCTTGCCCGAGACCTGAGCCCGCAGCACCCTGCCACCTGCGCGCAGGCCCGCCTCTACCCCTGCTCGCACCGCCAGCGCTCAAAAATAAAGGCCAGCAATATGAACTGCACCCCAAAAGTTGGACACCGATCCAACCTTTGGGGTGTTTTTCATGACGAAGTACGATGAGCAATTCAA
>NZ_JBELOK010000006.1:0-199205 GCF_040276085.1 Castellaniella sp. FW104-7C03 | reverse complement strand
TCTTGGCTCAATGCGGCTGGAACGGTGTGATTAACCGTGTCTGATGAATGCCCATCCCCCGATTATGGGGTAGAGCCTCAATGCCGATGTCCCCAGTCGATTCTATCCTAGGCATCCAAGGTTCGGTGGTAGAAGCAGTCAAACGCGCCGACGGTAACTGCGTCTGATGAATGTTGATCCCCCGATTATGGGGTAGAGCCGTAGAGCCGACGTACTTTGCCGAAATTTGGCGCACAAAAAAAAACCCGCAAACCTAGTGGAAATGCGGGTTTCGAGTGGTTTTTGCCTAGGTAATCTGGTGGAGCCGGGGGGAATTGAACCCCCGTCCGCAAGCCCTCTGCAAGTAGCTCTACATACTTAGTTGGCCAATTTTAAAGTTTTAACCTTGGATCATGCCGGACAACAGGCCCTTCCGCAGCGATTCACACTAATTTAAGATCCGGCCCAGTGACCTGACAGAATCCGATTCCCTGAGAATGACGCTGCTATGGGTTTTACCCCATCCGACCCAGGGACAGATCGGTGCAGCGGCTCACCGCTTAAGCGGCCAGAGCGAAACGCTCGTCGTTGGCGTTTGTAGTTTTCCAGTGGATTTACGAGCGAACTGGTGCTCGGTATGCACTATCTTGTTTTGTGACCCACGTCGAAGCCAAATCGGCCCCAGACCCTGTCATTATACTGGCTTTCCCTATAAAACAATACCTTTGCGGCAGATTGCCCGGCTTGCAGTACGATGAAGTCTCCAATCGGCAACATTGCTGCCCTCCACAGGAGCTTTTTCATGGACATTACCCTGACGTCCGCCGACAGTCATGAATTCACCGCCTATATCAATGGCCCCGACACCGCCCGCGTAGGGGTGGTGGTTTTGCCAGAGATCTTTGGCATCAACGCCTATATCCGTTCTGTCGTGGATCGCTATGCGGCCCTGGGCTACCGGGCCATCTGCCCCTCGCTCTTCGACCGCCGCACCACGCCCGAGCGCGGTGTCCAACTGGGCTACAGCCCCGAAGACGTGCAGCGCGGCCTGGGGTATAAAAAATCGATTGCCGACGAAACCGCACAACTGGACATCGAGGCAGCAGCCGATGCGCTAAAGGGCCAGCAGACGCGGCTGCTTACGGGCTATTGCTGGGGGGGGTATCTCTCCTGGCGCATGGCGTGCCTGTCCAGCCACTTTGCTGCGGCCTCTTGCTGGCACGGGGGCGGCATTGTCAAGCACTGCAACGACGTGGCCAAAATCCCGGTGCAAATGCACTTTGGTGGCCAGGATAGCTCCATCCCCTTGTCAGACGTCGAGAAGATCCGTGCGGCACAGCCCAACGTCCAGATCCATATCTACCAAGAGGCCGGGCATTCGTTTGGGCGCGAGGCAACGCCCGCGTACCGCCAAGAGGCCGCTCAACTGGCCTGGGACAGAACCCTTGCGTTTTTCCAACAGCAATCGTGAGGATTTGTGCCTAAACAGGCCAGACAACCCGCTTGTGTAGTCTTTTGAATCCTTTCTTCGCAAGCTGTCGGCATTTAAGCAAGGCCTTTGGGTGACAATCAGCCTTGTGGTTTGCTCGGGTAGTCTATCCAGGCATTTCACTGAGTCGCCCCGATCTGGTTCGCCTGGTTGTTTAATCCCCCAGTCAGCCTGCCAGGCCGGGGTGCCTCCTGAAAGATTTCTGATTACTTGCGAGGTATCACATGAAAAAAGCCTTGATCGCGACGATCCTGTGTATGGGTGGCCTGTTGGCCACCGCGCCGGCAGCCCAGGCAGATGTCGATATTGGTGTCTCGATCGGCATTCCTGGTGTGATCTGGGGCAGCCCCGATTACTACTACCCACCGCGGCCTTACTATCACCGCCCGCGGGTTGTGGTGGTGCCCGAGCCTGTTTATGTACCCGGCCCCGTCTATCGCATGGGTTGGGCAGACCGTGGCTACTACGACCGCCACGAGCGCAGACACTGGAAGAAAAACTGGAAACACAACCGTGGCCATCGCGGCCATGGCTGGGACGACTAACCTGCGCAACAACATCAGGGGGCCAATGGGCCCCCTGATTTCATTACGCTGCCCGGGCAGTAAACTTTGATGTTTGCAAGCCGCGGGCCATTTGACCCTTAAGCAGCAGTGGGTTCGGCCAGCACACCATCACGGTAATCGCGCAGGGCTTGCTCGATTTCCTCTTGGGTATTCATCACAAACGGCCCATATTGCACGATGGGTTCTTTAAGCGGTTTGCCAGCCAGCAACAACACCCGCACCCCATCGGCAGCCCCCGCAACCGGCGCAATCCGGACGACATCGCCCTCGCGGCCGTACCAGACGGTATGGCCTGCCGGCACGATTTTCTGGCCGCCATCAAACTGGCCCTCAAAAACGTACAGCAAGACGTCATGCGTGGCCGGCATGGGAATCTCGACAGACTGCCCGGCCATCACACAGATATCAGCAATCAGTGGCTGCGTAACCGAGGCGCGGCTGCCCTGCCCCGGGCCTTTTAGCGGGCACGTGGCCCAAGGGATGGTACCGGCAATCAGCTTGATGAAACCGCCATCAGGCAAATCGGCCGTGGCCAGCGATTCTGCGGGAATATCCCGATAATGCGCGGGCTGCATTTTTTCGGAAGCCGGCAGATTGAGCCAGATCTGAAAGCCGCGCAGCAAGCCGTTTTCTTGTTGCGGCATTTCTTCGTGGATAATGCCTCGGCCAGCGGTCATCCACTGCACACCACCCGCCTTGAGGTCTCCCTCGTTGCCCATGTGATCGCGGTGACGCATATGGCCATTCACAATGTAGGTGACGGTTTCAAAGCCACGGTGCGGGTGCGCCGGAAACCCTGCGATGTAATCATCCGGATTGTCAGACGAGAACGCATCCAGCATCAAAAATGGATCCATACGGACCTGGTGCTGATAACCCACGGCGCGCAACAGGCGAACCCCGGCACCGTCTTGTGTGGCCTGGGCAGGCAAAATGCGCGTGATGGAACGAGTGCTCATGGAACACCTCCTTGTTTCTCAATGATTTCCATTATGGATAATATAATTAGATTATCCATGGTAAAAAACAAGGTAGTTTTATCTAAAAATTAGATATGCCAGACATTATCCCCTTGGCTTACTGGCAGGCGCTCATCGCGGTGGTGGATCACAACGGCTACGCACAAGCCGCCGAGGCCCTGGGCAAAAGCCAATCAGCCGTCAGTTACGCCATCCAGCGGCTGGAAGACCATCTGGGCTTGCGCCTGTTCAGCCTACGGGGCCGGCGGGCAGTACCCACGCCCTCGGGCCAGATCCTGTTGCAGCGGGCCCGTGTATTGGTAGAACACGCCCAGGGGCTGGATTCTGCCGGACGTCAGCTGGCTGCGGGGCGCGAGCCCTTGCTGCGTGTGGCCATCGACGCCATATGCCCGGATTGGCTACTCTTGGCAGCCCTGGTGCAATTCAGCAAAGACTGCCAGGCCACCCGCGTTGAAATCCAGGAAACCGTGCTCAGTGGCACCGATGAAGCCTTGCTGCGACGCGAGGCAGACCTGGTCATCACGTCCCGCATCCCGCAAGGGTTTAGCGGCGAGCCCTTGTTGCAGGTACGGTTTGTGGCGGTTGCCGCCCCCGATCATCCGCTGCACGCACTGGGGCGGCCGCTGCAATGGGCCGACCTGCGCCAACATCGGCAGCTGGTGGTACGGGATTCAGGTACGCGAAGAGAAAGCTCTGGATGGCTGGATGCCGAACAGCGCTGGACATTCAGCGAGCCGGTCACATCCATCAGGGCTGCGTGCGCCGGTCTGGGTTTTGCGTGGTACGCAGAACAGCGCATCCGCGATGAGCTTAAAGATGGCCGCCTGCGTGTCTTGCCGCTGCAAGAAGGCCGCTACCGCTACGCCATGCTGTTTCGGGTGTTTGCGCGGCCAGACTTCATTGGCCCCGCCTGCCAAGAGCTGGCAGACGCGCTGGATGAGCAGATTCGGGTGGCCGGCCTGGGGCCCAGCAGCCCATAGGCTGGCGGGCCACCCGCGCCGGCTTAAAGGCCGACGTTTTCTTTTTGCAACACTTGCTCGGCCCGATAGCTGGACCGAACCAAGGCACCCGAGACCACCTCACGAAAGCCCTTGGCCAGGCCAAGATCGCGATAGGCACGGAATTGCTCGGGAGTAACAAAGCGGCGCACGGGCAAGTGATTGGACGTGGGCCGCATGTATTGGCCAAATGTCAGGATATCCACGTTGGCTGCCCGGATGTCGTCCATGGCCTGTTCGATTTCTTCGTCGGTTTCACCGAGACCCAGCATCATGCTGGTTTTGGTGAGCGTATGCGGCGCGTACTGCTTGGCGTAGGCCAGCACATCCAGCGTTTGCCGGTAACCAGCACGCACATCGCGCACCACGTGGGTCAGGCGTTCGACGGTTTCGATATTTTGCGCAAAGGTGATCAGGCCGGCATCCAGAATTGTTTCGATGGCGCTTTTTTGCCCCTGGAAATCGGGGGTCAGGGCCTCGACGGCGGTTTCGGGCGAGCGCTGATGAATAGCCCGGATACAGGCGGCATAATGCCCGGCGCCACCATCCAGCAAATCATCGCGGTCTACCGATGTCAACACCACGTATTTCAGTTGCATCAGCGCCACAGCATCGGCCACGCTATTTGGCTCGTTATTATCCAGCCAGCCATGCGGGTTGCCTGTGCTGACTGCACAAAACTTGCAAGCCCGGGTGCACACCGACCCCATCAGCATTAGCGTAGCGGTACCCCGCCCCCAGCACTCGGCAATATTGGGGCACTTGGATTCTGCGCACACCGTATTCAGCTTGTGCGTTTGCACAATGTCGCGAATCTCTTGGTAACGCTTGCCTGCAGGCACCCGCACACGCAACCAGGCGGGCTTGGGGGCAGAGTCTGGGATCTCGGTAAGCTCGCTGGGCCGCATGCCGTCTTTAACGGCGCGGGTGCCCTGCGGGCTGACAAATTTGGAGCCCGAACGGGCGCGGATAATGGGGACTTCAGTCGTCATGGGTAAAAACCTGCACAAAATGAAGAAAATAGGTGCGCGTCAGCCCCGGCGCGCGCCTGCGGCGATAGTACCATGTGCCACCCGCGGGGTTCTGCTTTCCTGATGCCTGGGGGGCTCGGTATACTGGCGGCCATGCAGCCACCGCGTCCCCCCAAGATCCCGCTTTTAGCCCGCCCACCAGGCACAGCCCTGGTGATTATTTGTCTGTTGGGCATGGTGGCGCTCTGGACCACCCTGTGCGCAATCAGCCACTCTGCGCCGGATCTCGATGGCATGGAAGAACTGGTGTGGGCGGCCAGCCTGGAGCTTGGCTATATCAAGCACCCACCGCTGCCCTCCTGGCTGATGTACTTCGCCACACAGGTGTTTGGGCGTCCGGCATGGCTGCCGTTTTTGATGGGGCAGATTTTTTCGGCACTGGGCCTGTGGTTTGTCTGGAAACTGGCGCGCGAATTCACCACCGCCCGCAAAGCGCTGATGACCGTTCTGCTGGTATCCGTCACGGCTTACTTCTCGCTGCGCGGCACAATCTACAACCACAACACGGCCCAGTTGTGGTCGATCACAGCATCCATCTGGCTGTTTTATCGAGCCGTGCGCAAGCAGCAGCTGCGCGACTGGATCCTCTTGGGCGTGGTCAGCGGCCTGGCGATGCTAACCAAATACAGTGCCCTGATCCAGTTTGCAGCGTTTTTCCTGTACCTGCTGCGTAGCGGTGCCTGGCGTGCACGCCACACCTGGCTGGGTGTGGGCGCGGCTACCCTCAGCTTTCTGTGCGTGCTCAGCCCGCATCTGGTCTGGCTGGCCCAGCACCACTTCGAGCCGCTGCTGTATGCCGACCACTCTCTGGAGGCCGGCGGCCGCTGGGCCGCCTGGATGGATCTGCTGTCGTTTTCGCTGGATCAGGCAGGCCGACTGGCGCCCATGCTGCTGGTGCTGATCGCCTGGGTGTTCTGGCGACGCCGCCGCGCAGACCGCGCACCCGGCTACCCGGCCAACGATGAGTACTTCGAACCAGACACCCGCGCCACCACCCGATACTGGCACGCGCTGTCGGTACCCGACCGCCAGTTTCTGCTGTGGGTGGGGCTGGCACCCTTTATATCCACCGTGACGATTTCTGCACTGCTGGGCTCACGGCTGGAGGCCTCCTGGGCCAGCACGTTTTTTGTGCTGTTTGGGTTTTTTGGCATGGGCTATCTACGCGGACCAGAAGGCGTGCAGATGCGCCGCGTGCTGATCTTGGTGGTTGGCCTGCATATTGTGATGGCACTGGGTTATGCCGCGGCCAGGGGCCCGCTGGCCACCGCCATGGGCAAGGCGGCGCGATCCACCTATCCCGGGCCCGCCCTGGCAGCCTTGGCCATACAACACTGGCAAGCCCATCAACCTGGGCGCCCCTTGCGGGTAGTGGTTTCCAACACCTGGCTGGGGGGCAATATTGCCATCCATACAGGCACCAATACCCAGGTATACATTGATGCCAGCGACGAGCACTCGCCCTGGTTTGCCCCCGGTACCGCCCTGCAGTGCGGGGCGCTGGTGGCTTTCAGTGCAGCGGGCCGGGCGGCCCCTGCTCCGGCCGTGCAGGCCCTTTATGATGCCGCACCCTGGAAGGGCACGGATAATGTGCAGTGGTCTGGCCCCAAAGGCCGGGTGATCGACCTGCATTGGGCGGTGCTACCTGCCACCCCCGACTGCCTGCGCGGCGCGGCTGTGCCACGCAGCTAGGCAACACCATCCCTAAATGGCCGGGTATCCACGCCCGTTTTCAAAAGAGCCTGAAACGTATGGGCCGGCATGGGCCGCGCAAACAGATACCCCTGGCCAAAATCGCAGCCCACATCGCTTAGCAATTGATATTGGGGGATGGTTTCGATGCCTTCTGCCACCACCCGCAAGCCCAGGCGGTGCGCCAACAAAATGATGGCCTCGCACAGGGCAAGATCGGCGCTTCCCGGGCGCAGATTGGCCACGAAGGATTGGTCGATCTTGAGAAAATCAATATCAAACTTGCGCAGATAAGACAGCGACGAATAGCCGGTGCCAAAATCATCCAGGGCAACCCGCACGCCCGCCTGACGAAACGCCGAGAGCTGCTGGCGGATGCGATCATCGTCCGAATCCATCAGCAGGCCTTCGGTGATTTCGATGATGACATGCTCTGAGGCCAAGCCCAGGGTATTGAGGTGCGCCTGCCAAAAACCCAGATCGAGGCCCTCGTGGCGCAACTGCGCCGGCGAAATATTGACGCTGATCTGGATATCCGACTGAAACTCCTGGCGCCACTCGGCGGCCTGGCGCGTGGCCTCGCAAAAGACCCAGTCGCCCAGTGCGCGGATGATGCCGGTTTCTTCGGCCAGCGGGATGAACTCGGCCGGTGACACCAGGCCACGCACCGGATGATGCCAGCGCAGCAGGGTTTCAGCCTTGGCCACCTGGCCCGTGCTCAGATCCACAATGGGCTGGTAGTGCAAGGAGAACTGGTTTTGATCCAGCGCCAGATGGAGGTCGTTGACCAGACGCATGCGGGTTTGCGCACGCTCTTGCATGGAAGCCGTGAAATACCGGCTGCGGTTGCGGCCATCGGCCTTGGCCGAGTACATCGCCTGGTCGGCGTTGTTCAGCAAGGTTTCTGCGTCAGTGGCGTCATCCGGGAAAAACGTCACACCGATACTGGTGGAGATAAAGACGGTTTCGACACCCAGCCGGAAGGGCTCGGCCAGATCCGCCAGGATCGAGCGCGTCAGGCGCTCGATATCACGCGGTTCGCGTACATCATCCAGCAACACAGTGAACTCGTCTCCGCCCAGGCGGGCCACAGTATCGCTTTGACGTACGCAAGCGCTTAGCCGGCGCGCGGCTTCTTTTAGGAGCTCATCACCCATGGCATGGCCCAGGGTGTCGTTGATCTCTTTGAAGCGGTCGAGATCAAGAAACAGCAGGCCAATGCGCCCGTTGGCCCGGCGCGCCTTGCGGATGCTTTGCTCAAGGCGATCATGAAACATCTGCCGATTAGGCAGATCGGTGAGGCGGTCGAAGTTGGCCTGCTTCCAGATCATGGCCTCGGCCTGCTTGATCTCGGCAATGTTCGAGAAGATCATCACGCGGCGGTGGGGCTCGCCTTCGGGGCCAAACGAAGTATTGATGCTGAGCCACTCGGGGTAGAGCTCGCCATTGGCGTGCTGGCCCCAGTGCTCGCCCTGCCAACTGCCGGTTTCCATCACAGTGCGCCACATGGCACTGTAAAACTCGCGATCGTGGCAGGGAGAATTAAGACAGCGCACATGCCGGCCGATGACATCGGACTCAGCACGCCCGCGCAGGCTGACAAACGCAGGATTGACATCCAGGATGATGCCTTTGGGGTCGAGCACCAGCATGCCCTCGCTGGTGTTACGGTACACCAGCGATGCGAGCTCGGCCTGGCGCTCGATTTCGTTTGAGCCACCCGTTTTGCGGGTGCGCAACACGTAAAGGTGGCTGCGCCCCGATGATGAAGGGATATGCGTAACGGCACCGGTAAGCGGCAACGCCCGAGACTGACGATGCCGGCCCTTGCCCCGCCACAACATGGTTTGCCGTGCAGGTTCTTGGTCGAGGCGAGACTTGATCAGCCCGACCTCCGGCATCAAGGTTTGCACCGGCGCGCCCAGCGCCGCACCATGCCGATAGCCAAACAGGCGCTCGGCGCTGCGGTTCATGTAGATGATGCGGTCGTGGGTATCGGTTGCCAGACACGCATCCTGAAAATAATCGCCCAGGCGCAGCAAGGCAAGGATATGGGAGCGGTCGGAGGAGTCGAAGGAGAGTGGCAAGGCCTGCAATGCAGATGCCGGCCCATCAGGAAAGCGAGTGAAATGAGGAGTGGAGACCATCACACGGGATCGGTGGTGTATAGCGTAGGGGGCATGTGACGGCACCTGAAAATCTGCATCACCCAATCTTTTAACACGCAACCTCAATCGCGGATATCCGTAATATCCATAGGCATTTGCATGCGCCCGCCATATCCCGGTCAATCCCGATCAGCGTGCAGCCAACCGCCGCTTTTGTGGCTAGGGCGCCTCGCCGAAATACTCTTTAAATTGATGGCCCAGCTTGCGCGCCTTGGTGCGAAGATACTGCTCGTTATACGGGTTGCGGTTCACCTGCAGCGGGATGTGCTCGGCAATCTCAAAACCGAGGTCTGCCAGCACACGCTCTTTGCGGGGGTTGTTGGTCATCAGCCGCACGCTGTGCACACCAAAGTGCGCCAGCATTGGGCGGCAAAGATCGTAGCGGCGCATGTCCGCCGGAAACCCCAGGCGCTCGTTGGCTTCTACCGTATCTGCGCCTTCGTCCTGCAGATGATAGGCACGGATCTTGTTAAGCAAGCCGATGCCCCGGCCCTCTTGGCGCAGATACATCAAAATGCCGCGGCCTTCTTCGGCAATGCGCTGCAAGGCGGCTTCCAGTTGGGCACCACAATCGCATCGCTGGCTGAACAAGGCATCACCCGTCAGGCACTCGGAGTGAATCCGCGCCAACACCGGGGCATCGGTGCTCAGATCGCCCAGCGTCAGCGCCACGTGTTCTTTACCACTGGCGGGTTCGACAAAGGCGTGAATCTGAAAAACGGCCCACGGCATGGGCAACTGACTGGAGGCGACATATTGCAGCAGATCATCATCTGCGCCCGAGCTGACACCCGAAGAACTGGACATGGACTGAAAACACAAGTGGACTGAAACGGGCTATAGATTAACACCCCGACACAGTCTGAAAAAAAGGGCCTCACAAACGTGAGACCCCCCAAACCGCCCAGCAGGCCCTGCAAGAATCAGGCTTTGACCCCGAGATAACGCTCGATGATCTCACCGTTTTCATGCAGGTCTTTGGGCGTGCCCTCGTACACTATATGACCATTGTTGACAATATAGGCGCGGTCGGCCAGCGACAGCGCCGCACGGACGTTTTGCTCGACAATCACGATGGTTTGCCCGGCATCGGCCATCTGCCGGCACACGTGCATGAGATCGCGCACGATCAGCGGCGCCAGACCTTCGAAAGGTTCGTCGAGCAAGATGATGTCCGCGTTGCGGATCATCGCCCGGGCGATGGCCAGCATCTGCTGCTCACCGCCCGAAAGCTGCTTGCCACGATTGCGTTTGCGCTCGGCCAGACGCGGGAACGTGGCGTAGATTTCATCCAGGCTGCGGGGCTTGTCGGCCGTCATGGCCGCCAGCTGCAGGTTCTCGTTAACCGTAATCGAGCCAAAGACGCGGCGTTCTTCGGGCACCAGTTGAATACCCAGGGCTGCACGACCAAATGGCGGCAGGTGCTGGATCTCAACCCCATTATGGCGGATCGCCCCGGATTTGACGGTAACCATCCCCATGAGGGATTTCAGCGTGGTGCTCTTGCCGGCACCGTTACGCCCCAGCAGCGCCACGACCTCGTGCTGTTCGATGCGCATGGAGACATCGAACAGGATGTGGGAATCCCCGTAAAAACTGTTGATTTTGTCGACTTCAAGCAGACTCATCGTCCATCCCTCCGAGATAAGCCGCCTGGACCGACGGGTCGTGGCGGATTTCATCCGGCGTGCCCTCGGCCAGCTTGCGGCCTTCGTACAGCACCGTAATACGTTCAGCCAGTTCAAACATGGCGTCCATATCGTGTTCCACAATCACCATGCTGCGGCCCTGACGGATCGATTTCAGCAAGGACACCACCAGCACACGCTCTTCGGGCCCAAGGCCGGCCAAGGGCTCGTCAAACAGCAGGACATTGGCCCCGGTGGCCAGTGCCAGGCCGATTTCAAGGCGGCGTTTCTCGCCGTAGGCCATGTCGGACACCATGGTATCGGCATGGGCGGTGAGGTCTACCATGGCGATGGCGGCATTGACCTGAGAATCCAGGCGATCAGAGTGCAGACCACTGAGCAGATCGGCACGATACCGGCCACGCAACCGCGCCAGCACGGGGACCATCATGTTCTGGCGCACGGTGAGGTGCTCGAACAACTGATTGATCTGGTAGGACTTGCTCATGCCCAGCTGGCACACAGAGGTGACGCCAATGCCGGTGATTTCCTGGCCACGGAAGAACACCTTGCCGGACGTGGTGGGCAGCTCGCCCGCCAGCATTGCAAAGAAGGTGGACTTGCCGGCACCGTTGGGGCCGATCACGCCATGAAGCTCGCCATCCCGCAAGGTGAAATCGATATCCGAGTTGGCCTTGAGCCCACCGTAATGCTTGCTGATGCCGCGTGCTTCGAGCACTGGCGCACCAGGACGGGTGCTGGCCAAAGGCGGTACGATATCCAGTGTGTTGGCCACTCGCTGGCTGGCGTTGTCGTCGAGATCCGAGGGCAGGCTTTGGCGGCGATGGCGGAAAAAATCGATAATGCCACCGGCCACGCCACGGCGAAACACGGTAACCAGCACCACAAACACCACACCCAGGATGAGTTTCCAGTAAGGCCCCAGGCTACCTACTTGCTGCAAGCCTTCGTAGAGGTACAGCCAGATGGTGGCGCCCAGCAACGGCCCCAGCAGCGTACCTGCCCCGCCCATCACCGTCTGGATGACCAGTTGTGCAGAGGTATCCAGCGAGAAGGCGTCGGGTGGCATATACGACTGAAACACACCCAGCAAACCACCTGCCAGACCGCCATACGCCGCTGCCACGATAAACACGATGAGCTTGTAGGACTGGATGGAGTGGCCCAGGGCGGTGGCCCGCTTGGGATTGCCCTGGATGGCCTTGAGCACCGCGCCAAACGGCGAGCGCACAATGCGCCGGGCAATGAGATACCCGATGAAGAAGATCACCGCCACAAACCAGTACATGGGCCAGCCACTGGAGATGTGAAGATTGATGAAACCCAGGGAAAGCTCGGGAGGCGGCACACCCGCAATACCGTTTTCACCGCCAGTGAAGTCTTTAAACGAGGAGTTCTCAAGAAAGTAGAACATCTCGCCAAAGGCCAGGGTACTCATGGCAAAGTAGATGCCGGTACGACGCAAGGTGAGGTAGCCGATGATGAGCCCCGCCACCGATGCGGCGATGGTGCCCAGCAGCAGCGCCACCAGCATATTGGGCACAATGCCGTCAGTAAGCAGATAGGCCGTGACAAAACCGCCCGTCCCGTAAAACGCTGCCTGGCCAAAGGACAGCAAGCCCGTATAGCCAAACAGCAGATCAAAACCAAGCCCAAACAGGCCCCAGATGAGAATCCGGGTGAGCAGATCAGGGCTCATGCCAATAAGGGGTAACACAAAGGGAGCGGCAATCAGGCCCAGCCCGACCAGCATTTCCGGAAGCTGTCTGCGCACGATATGACCTCCTGGTGCGCCGGCTGGCTTGCTGCCCACGCCGGCGTCATCGACTGTACTTGTGTGAACCGAGCTCATTCCCGACCCTCCTGACCCATCAAGCCTTGCGGGCGGAAAATCAGCACCAGCGCCATGGCGATAAACAGCATGACGTCTGAATATTGCGGATTGATCATCGCTGTGAGGCTGAGGATTTCACCAGCGATAATCCCGCCGATCACGGCTCCGGGGAAAGAACCCACCCCGCCAATCACCACCACCACGAAGGACTCAACCAGATACCGGAAGCCCATGTCGGGGGTAAGTGCCACGATGGGCGAATTGATGACTCCGGCAAAACCGGCTGCCATGGCACCCAGGCCAAACACCAGCAAGAAAGTGCGCTTGATGTTGATGCCCAAGGCATTGACCATCTGTGCATCTTCGATCCCTGCGCGCACGATCAGCCCGAGGCTGGTGCGATACAGCACCAGGTACAGCACCAACAGAGTGGCTGCTGCAATGCCGAGGGTTTGAAGCCGGTACAGCGGGTAAATAAGCGTGCCGATATGGGCAATGCCCTGCCCCCAGGACGGTGGCGTAATCGAGAGGCTGACACCGCCGTAGAGGCCGCGCACGATTTCGACCAGCACAATGCTGATGCCAAACGTGACCAGAATCTGGTCTTCGGGCGGACGGCTGTAAAACTTGCGCATCAGCCCGCGTTCCATGATCAGGCCACAGGCCAGTGCGACAGCAGAACCCCCGGCAACCGCCAGCACGAAAGAATCAGTTAAACCATAAACCGTATATCCCGCATATCCACCCACGACAAACAGCGCACCGTGAGCAAAGTTAATGACACCGAGCGTGCCGTAGATAATCGTCAGGCCGGTACTGATAAGCGCCAATAACAGGCCGGTGGCCAGCCCGTTAAACAACTGCGAAAGAAATAAAGACATGCTCGGCATCGAGTTGCCTCCTGTGAGAACCCCGAATCAGTAACCAGCCATTGCCCACCTGTGCAGGGCAATGGCCGGAAACCTGGTTTTAGACGTAATCGCCCATCTTGCAACCCAGCAAACCGACCTTAGGCAAGACATCCTTGCCCTGGACGACCTGAACGACTTCGAAGAAGTCTTCGGGGCTCTTCATGTCTGCGGGTTTTTTGCCGCGCAGGATGGGGAAGTTGACGATGCCCTGGTGATCTTCCGCACGGAAGGTAACCTTGCCAACCGGGCTGTCACGCAGCTCGCCGGCCTCGAGGGCCTTGACCACATCCACCGGGTAGAAACTCTTGGCGCGCTCGACGGCATCGGCCCACAACACCAAAGCCAGATAGGCGTACATGGCCGAATCGCGTGGCTTGCTGTTGAATTTCTTCTCGTAGGCGTCGACGAAATCCTTGGCAACCGGATTGTCGTCTTGCATCGTCCACCAGAAGCCCTGGGCCGCGTACACACCTTGCATGACATCGGCGCCAACTTCTTTTTCGAGGTAGGCCGACATATAAGGCACCACGATTTTCATTTTTTCGAGCAGGCCAAACTGCTTGGCTTGCTTGATGGCGTTGGCGGCATCTGCACCATAGGCCACCACCACCAGCACATTGGCGTCGGTGTTGGCGATGTTGATCAGGTACGAGCTGTAATCCTTGGCGCCCAACGGGTGCACCTGGTTGGTGACGGTTTTCCAGCCTTCCTTCTCGGTGAATTCTTTCATCGATTGGGTAGTGGTGTGACCATAGGTGTAGTCGGGGGTGAGGTAGGCAGCCTTGCGGTCTTTGCCGAGCTCTTTGGCCACCACGGGGGCAATGGCCTTGCAAGCCATGTAGGCAAAGTAGCACAGGCGGAAACCGTAGCGCTGGCAATCGACGCCGGTGGTTTCGTTGGAGCCCGAAATGGCGGTGAAGTACGGCGTGTGCTCGCGGTTGCACACTTTTTGCAGCGCGATGGCCACGGCGCTGCTGGTGCTGCCGGCAATCATCATGGCCTTGTTGTCATGGATGAAGCGGGTGGCTGCTTGCACGCCGGTATTGGGTTTGGTTTCGGCATCGGCCGAGCCCAGCACCAGTTTTTTGCCCATGATGCCCTTTTTGATCAGGGGCGAGATTTTCTGTACCTGAGGCGCACCCGCGTTGATTTGCTCGGCGGCAAGCTCGTAGCCGTTTTTCTGTTCAGCTCCCTGTGCAGAATACGGACCGGTGAGGTCGACCGTGAGGCCGACAAAGACGGAGTCGCCCTCGACACCAGCAGGCCATGCACCCAGAGGTTTCTGTTCTGCGGCCATTGCAACCCGTGCGGCGCCGGGCATCAGCATGCCACCGGCAACGCCTGCGGCACCAGCTTTAAGCACGGAGCGACGTTTGACCTGCGATTGCATGGCTTGACCCAAGATGTTTTTGTCTTTCATTGCTTTGTCTCCTGAATTTGAGTGGCCCCGGGTGTCGGTGACGCCCGGCAGAGTTACTGCATTTCAGTAAATAACCCGCGATTTTTTTGGATATGAAAACAGCTTTATTTTTATGTCGAAGCAGAGAAACGAACCGCAAGACTTCTGCGTGATGCTATTAAGTGGTTTGAAACTTACGCAAAACTTACGCTTGCTCGCATCTCTGGATAAGGCCCGCAGATCTCTTTTTGCTGCATACCTGAATCATTGCTGGGAGGGTGTTCTAATCCTTTGTTTTATTGCGTTTTTTATTATTGGAGATAATGCTGCAATGCAATAAATAAGGGTTAATGCCTAAGGGAAATCATTAGTCCGGTATTTACCCTGAAAACCAGCAAGCAGCAAAAAAAAGGAGGCCTGAGCCTCCGGTATGCTTGTTACCTAAAACAATTATTTTGATGCAGGTAACCCCTGCACCGGCAGATGAATCCGGGCGGCATATTCACGCAATACATCCAGGCCGGGATCCTTGCGTGGCCACACCAGGCCCACCCCATCGTTCTCGTAGCGCGGCAAGACGTGCATGTGGGCGTGAGGCACCGTCTGCCACCCTGCAGGCCGGTTTGCCTGCAAAAGGGTGAGGCCCTCTGGTTGAAAGGCCTCTTGCACCGCATGGGCCACGCGCCAGGCCAGACGCATCAGACCCGCAGCCGTATCCTCATCCATATCCAGCAAGGTGGGATACGGATGGCAGGGCGCCACCAGTACATGGCCCGGGTTCAGCTGCCCGGCGTCCATGAATGCAAAGAAGGTGTCATCCCGATAAACGATAGCAGCCGGTATTTCGCCAGCCAGAATGCGGGTAAAAACAGTGTCCATGCTTACTCTCCCAATGCCGCCGATAAACGGCCGGATAGTTCAGGGGGGGTCATTTCACGATCGTTGATGGTTACCACACCATCGGCATAAGAAATATCCACTTGCAGCTGTCCGTCTTGCTCGCGCAGCAGCTCGGCACGCCGCAGACGGCCACTATAGCGATCGAACAGCATGCCAATCAGTGCAACCGCCATATCGCCGTCAGAGCTGCTGGCTTGCGTATCGCGCAAAATCTGCATCAGCATGGGCCTGGAGACACCCGCGTGTGCCGAGACACGGGCAATGGCCGATTCAATCGTGCGGCCCAGGTCGGGGTCGGCGTCCTGGGGCACCGGCCGAAACTGTGCCACTGCCTTGAAGTCGGTCTGGCCTTTGTCGGTTTTCCAGGTGACTGCATCCAGGGCCAGGCGGGGAGATGCCGCCAGCACAGGCAGCAAGGCCTCGCGCACCTGCTGTTCTTGCTGGGGCGTCAGCGGCGCGCCATCATCGTCCTGAGCTTGCTGCTGCGCCAGTAAGGCCATCAGGGCTTGCACTGCCTCGACATTTAATTGCTGTGCCGACGCCTGCAACTGCAAGGTGCCAAGATTCTGCTTGCCGGCGGACAATTGCTCGACGTCATAGCGCACCCGGCCATCAAGCAAACTGCCCGTACGGGCAAGGTCCAGCAACATGGCAGGCTGATGCAATAAAAGATCCGGCGCCCCCTCCTGCTGGATGCGCACCTGGCTTGCCTGGAGGGTTTGGTGCGATTGCATGTCGGTTTCACCACTCAGGGTAGTCAGCCCCTGGAAATGCAGATCTTCAAAGTGCAGCAACCCGCTGTCATCCTGAATTTTCAGGGATTGGGCCTCTGCGGTGACAGTGGTTTGACGCTGCTTGGGCGTGTAATCGGCGCGCAGCACACCGCCACTGAAATCCAGCGCAAGCTCGCCGATGGTTTTAACCGGTTGCAGTGTCCAGACACCGCTGGCCTGCCCTTGGAACCCTACTTGCACAGTAGCCTGCCAGGGCACCTGATGATCAGCCACTACATCAAACCAGGGCTGCCAGGCACCGTCGGGCAAGGGCTGCAGATGGCTATAGGCTGCCAACGGTTGCCAGATGCCGTTTTTCAGTGCCTCCAGGGGCCAGGGGCCATGTTGAAGTGCCTGTTCTACAGCCAGCGACTGCGCCTGGCCATCCTGATCGGTAAATTTAAAAATGTAGCGGGCTTGTGACGAAAAAACGCCCCGCTGATAGTCAGCAACCTGCAGTTCGGGTGGGGTTTCAGGTGCCGTCCACTGCCGCTGGATGTCCTGATTGGTTTGATCAACCCAGGAAACGATGGACTGTTGGGCAATCTGGCCGGCATACCAGGATGCGCCCATGTATCCCAGAACAACAATGCCTCCAAGCGCCAGCGTTACCTTCAAACCTCGATTCATGCAGAGTCTCCCGTGTTGGACTGCATATCGTACAGACGAATCAGTTGGGACGCATCGGCCGCACCCAGCCCCTGCCGGCTGGCCATGCGCCAGGCCTGCCCCACGGCAGATACCACCGGCATGGCAGTGCCCTGCGCCTGGGCAAGTGCCGCCACCGTATTGAGGTCTTTAACCAGGGTGTCCAGGCTGGCTTGCGGCGCCGGTGGGGGTTGGGTCATGCGTGGCACAAAAATCTGCAGCAGGGTGGAATCGGCCCAACCACCCTGGAGTGCCTCGGACAGACGGGAAGCATCCACTCCGGCCTCGCGGGCCAGGGCAATGGCTTCGGCGATTGCCGCCAATGTGGTGGTGACGATGGCCTGATTGCACAACTTGCTGACCTGCCCTGCGCCCACCGGCCCCATATGGGTGACGCGATGTGCGTAGGCTGACAACACCGGTTTGAGGTGATCACATAGTTGCACCGGGCCACCAGCCATCACGGCAAGTGTGCCGGCTGCCGCACCACCGGTGCCGCCCGATACCGGCGCATCCAGCCACTGGGCCCCATTGGCCGCTTGCAGGCGCTGGGCAAAAAGCCGGGTAGCGTCTGGCGGGATCGAAGAATGATCAACAATCGCAGCCAAATGGGCAGACTGCGCCAGGCCGGCTTGGCCAAACACCACAGCCTCGACGGCAGCGGCATCAAACAGGCACAGGGCCACGTATTCACAGGCATCGGCCAGCGCCTGTGGCGTGGGGCACACGATGGCGCCTTCGGCAGCCAGCGTTTGGGCCGGGCCGGGCGAGCGGTTCCAGACATGCACCTGGTGGCCTGCCTGCAAAAGGCGCCGCACCATGGGTACGCCCATTCGGCCCAGGCCGCAAAATCCGATTTTCATGGGGAGTCTCCTGCTGAAATCTGTACGGACGGGCCGGCCTTGCCTGCCTTGGCTGTTACCCGGATATCTGCTGCTCAGGCAGAGTGCTTGCGCGAGAGTTCTCGGGGTAGCGGAAAGGACACTTGCTCGCGGATACCATCGAGTGGCCGCACCGAGCGCACGCCGAGTTCGCGCAGGCGACCAAGCACCTGCTGCACAAGTGCCTCGGGTGCCGAGGCACCGGCCGTGACGCCCACACGACGCGCATCCCGCAGCCACTCGGGCTGGATCATATCGGGCGAATCCAGCAAGTACGCCGTCACCCCTTTGCGCTCTGCAACTTCGCGCAAGCGATTGGAGTTGGAACTGTTGGGGCTGCCCACCACCAGCACCAGATCGCACTGCGGCGCCATGACGCGCACGGCATCCTGGCGATTTTGCGTGGCATAGCAGATATCGCCCTTTTTGGGCTCGGTGATCCCCGGAAACCGCGTGCGCAGGGCATTCGCCACCTGCGCAGCGTCGTCGATGGACAAGGTGGTTTGGGTGACAAACGCCAGATGTTGGGGATTGCGCACCTGCAAGGCCTGAACGTCCTCGATGGTTTCAACCAGGTACATGCCCTCGTCGGCCTGACCCAGGGTGCCTTCGACCTCGGGGTGCCCCCTGTGGCCGATCATGATGACCTCGCGGCCTTCTTTACGCATGCGGGCGACTTCGACGTGCACTTTGGTAACCAGCGGGCATGTGGCATCAAAAATGCGTTGGCCGCGATCCTGGGCCTCGGTGCGCACGGCACGGGAAACCCCGTGTGCCGAAAAAATAACGATTGCCCCGGTCGGTGCGTCTTCGAGCTCGTCGATAAACACCGCCCCCTTGGCACGGAGGTCTTCGACCACGTAACGGTTATGCACGATCTCGTGGCGCACGTAAATGGGCGCACCGTGAATCTCGAGCGCCCGCTCGACGATGTCAATGGCACGGTCGACACCGGCACAAAACCCGCGAGGCTGTGCCAGCACAACCTCGGGAGCAGCCTCCAGGGCAAGTTTGTCGGTGGAATCAGACATCACAAAACCCCCAAAATACGAACCTCAACCTGCAAGTCGACGCCCGCCAGCGGATGGTTGAAATCAAACAGGGCCGAATCGCCCTCTAATGTTTTGAGCACCCCGGAGTATCGCCCGCCATTGGGCGCGACGAACTCGATGAGATCACCGGCCTCGAAGACGGTGTCGGGCGGTGCATTACGAACCATTTCATCGTGGGAAATCCAGCGCAGGAGTTCGGGATTTCGCTCGCCGTAGGCCTGTGCCGCAGGCACATCCTGGGTAAAGTGCGCGCCCTCGGGCTGGCCGATCAGGATGGCTTCGAGCCCAGGCGCCCACTGCCCCATCCCCATCTGCAGGGTGGCGGGGCGATCCAGGAAGGTATCCGCAAAAGCGGTGCCGGCCGCAGGCCCCGAAAGCGGCTCGATACGATAGTGCAGCGTGACATAAGAGTCTGCATGAACATGTGCCACGTCGTTGGAAGAGGTCAAAATGGATCACCCAATAAATCAAACTTTGATAGTTTAAGGTCAATGATGCCACAAGACAGCCAATCCCCCTGCAACGAGCGTCCGCGCGAACGCCTGTTGCGGCACGGTGTACAGTCCCTGACTTCCCCGGAGCTGCTGGCAGTCTTGCTGCGCACCGGCACACGCGGACGGTCGGCGGTCAGCATGGCCCATGACCTGATCGAGCACTTCGGCGGGCTGCGCCGTCTGCTGTCGGCAGAAACAACTGCCCTGCTAGCTTTTCCCGGCCTGGGGGCTGCCAAGACCTGCGAGCTTCTGGCGGTACAGGAGCTTGGGCGCAGGGCGCTGGAAGAGCCTCTGCGCAACGGCCGGGCACTTAATCAGCCCAACCAGGTAAAGCAATTTTGTGCGATGCGCCTGGCCCACCTGAGGATCGAGCATTGCATCGGCCTGTTTCTGGACACGCAACTGCGCCTGATCGACTGCGTTGAAGTGGCCAAAGGCACGCTGTCGCACGCCTCGGTGTACCCTCGTGAACTCGTCAAATCCGCCCTGCAGCACCATGCGGCCGCCCTGATCATTGCGCATAACCATCCCTCAGGCCTGTCCGAACCCAGCCCGGCCGATATCGCCCTGACGCGCCAGCTCAAGCAGGCACTGGCCCTGGTGGACGTACGCCTGCTTGACCACCTGGTGGTGGGGGCCACAGATGTTGTCTCTTTGGCGGAACGCGGGCAACTATAAAACAATGGTAGAATGCAAGGCTAAACCTTGGATACGTTGCCAGGATCTTGATGTGAGCGATCACATCCGTCTGGCTGGCGACCCCACCACACTTACGGATATCACCATGAAAGAAGGCATCCACCCCGAATACCGCGAGGTTGCGTTTCTGGACCAGCAAACGGGTAACACGTTTATTTCCCGTTCGTCCTTGAACTCCCGCGAAACCACCGAAATCGACGGCAAGACGTACCCGCTGTTCAAGTGCGACGTCACCTCCGAATCGCACCCCTTTTACACGGGCGCACAAACGCGTATCGTCGAAACCGGCCGCGTCGAGAAATTCCGCGCCCGTTTTGCCCGTACTGCTGGCACGGTTAAAAAATAACCCGTCCACGCATCGGCCTGTACGGCGGCGCACACTATGTGCATCTCCGTACAATGCCACAAAGGCAGCCGTCTGGCTGCCTTTTTCATTTAACATGAGCCTCATGCTCCAACCTTCTGGCTGACCCCGTGCGCACCGACCCACCGCAATCCACGCCTGCCCGGCTGACGGCCACCGCAGCCGCAAAATTGCCCCGGCTCATTCTGGTGTCGGTGGGGCTGATTTACATTTTGGCCGGCCTGTTTTACCGTGATCCCTGGAAAACCGACGACGTCACGGGCCTGGCGACAATGCTCACCGCGCTGTCAGGACAAGCACACGCCTGGCTGCTGCCTCAGGTGGGGCACCTGGCACAGGCACAAGACGGGCCATTGGTTACCTGGGTGGGCGCTACGTTTATTGCGCTCTTGCGCCCTTTGCTAGAAATCTTTTTTACCCCGCTCAACGCCGCGATCATCGCCTCGCGCCTGCCCAATATTCTCTGGTTTGCCATTCTTGCCAGCTCCATCTGGTATGGCACCTATCTGCTGGGACGCAGGCGCGAAGCACAGCCGTTGGCCCTGCCCTTTGGTGGCGAGCCCAACGAGCGCGATTATGGCCGGATGCTGGCCGATGCGGCGCTGCTGCTGATTGTGGCCACGGTCGGCATCATCTGGCGCATGCACGAGACCTCCGAGGTGCCCGCCGTCATTGCCTGCCAGGCCCTCGCCTTCTACGCAGTCGCCCGCATGCTCGATCATCCTGTTTCCGGAGCCATCACCCTGGGGGTGGCGATCGGTGCCGGATTTTTGGCCCGCGGCTGGCTGGGCAGCCTGCCACTGATGCTGGCCACGGTTTTTATCCTGCTGCCCGGCGGCCCTCTGGCACATATTAAAAAATGGCTGTTTGTCAGCGCCCTGATTGCAGGCAGCCTGATCCTGCTTTGGTGGATTCCGGCCCGCACGTTTGGCCCCTATTGGACAAGCAGCTGGCTGATCTGGTCTGAAGACGCCTTCAGTTGGCCCAGCGCCCGGGCCTGGCTCAACATTGCCCGCGATCTGCCCTGGTTTTTATGGCCCACCTGGCCGTTGGCCCTGCTGGCCCTTTGGCGCTGGCGCGACTGGTTTGCCGCACCACACATGCGCATTCCCCTAAGCTTTGCCCTGGGCGCCTTGCTGGTGTTGCTGGCCAGCAGCGACCCCTTCGAGCCCGAATACAGCACACTGGCCGTGCCCAGCGCCGTCCTGGCTGCCTTTGCACTACCTACGCTGCGCCGTGGCGTCGTCAACACCCTCGATTGGTTTGCCATGATGTGCTTTTCACTCACGGCAGCCACGGTGTGGCTGGGCTGGATTGCCCTGCAAAGCGGCTGGCCGGCACAGATCTCCGCCAATATTGCACGCCAGACAGCCGGCATCCATATTCACGTCGCCTGGCCGGCTACCGCCATCGCCATACTGGGCACGCTGGGCTGGATTGCACTGGTGCGCTGGCGCCTGCGCAACCATCCGGCCGGCCTGTGGCGCGGGACAGTCTTGTCTGCAGGTGGCTTGCTCACCACCTGGCTGCTGCTGGCCACCCTCTGGATGCCTGCCCTCGATTACGTGCGCAGCTACCGCGGGGTCTCTGCATCCCTGGCCCACGCCCTGGAACAATCCCGCGAGCCTGGCGAATGCATTCGTACACAGGGCCTGGGCAGCGGTCAACGGGCATCCTTTTTGGTCTTTAACCAGATCGAATTCACCTTTGACGGCGAATGCCCCCTGCTGTTGCAACAACTGGATATCGACTCCGGCGAGGCCGACCAACCTTCGCCTGCCGGTCACCATATCCTGTGGCAAGGGCGTCGTGGCCCAGACCGCCACGAGATGTTCCGGCTAGTGCGGATTACACCAGCCCCCTGACACTCCCCAGCCCGGACACCCCTGCCCCCATGGCTTCTGCCTCTGTTGCCCGCCCGGCGCCCTGGCGCACGATTGCCCAGCAATCCTGGCCCATTCTGATCAGCGCCTGGGCCGGCATCATTTTTGCGGTGCTGGACACCGCCATGGTGGGACACACCGACGCCATCGATCTGCAAGCGATGGCCTTGGGCGCATCCATCTACATCACCGTATTTATTGGCCTGATGGGCGTGGTGCACGCCCTGATCCCCATCATTGCCCAGCATTTTGGTGCCGGACGGTTGCCCCAAGCGGGTGCCGCCTGGGGCCAAGGCGTCTGGCTGGCCCTGGCATTATCAGTGCTGGGCAGTGCCACACTGATGTTTCCGGATATCTGGCTGTCGCTCTCAGGCAACATCGAACCTGCTGTCAGAGAGCGGGTAGCGGGCTATCTGATGGCCCTGGCAGCCGCACTGCCGGCCGCCTTGCTGTTTCGCACTATCTACGCCATGGCCACTGCCATCTCGCACACGCGCGGGGTGATGATCATCAACCTGGGCAGCATCGTCTTCAAGCTGGGCTTCAACCTCTGGTTTATTTTTGGTGGCCTGGGTGTCGCACCACTGGGCGCGGTGGGCGCAGGCCTCTCTACCTTGGTGGTCAGCTGGATGATGCTGGCTGCCGGGTTCTGGATGATCCGGCACCAGCCAGCATTTCACCAGTTGCTGCTGCGCGTCAGCCGGCCTCGATGGCTGGACCAAAAAGAACTGCTGCGCCTGGGCCTGCCCATGGGAGGCTCTTATTTGATAGAGGTGTGTGCCTTCAGTTTCATGGCGCTACTGGTGGCGCGCGACGGCATCTATGCCAGTGGCGCCCAGCAGATCCTGGCCAATCTGATCGCGCTGTGCTACATGCTGCCCATGTCACTCAGCCTTGCCACGGCCTCACTGACCGCACAGGCAGTGGGCGCGCATCAACTGGCCACTGCCCGGCAAACCGGCCTGCACGGCGTTGGGCTGGTGCTGGCCGGCGCCCTGATCACCAACCTGCTGCTGATCGTGGCGCAAAAGCCAATTGTGTATGCCTATACCAGCGACACCCAGGTGGCGCTGATTGCCCTGACGCTGTTGCAAATTGCGCCGTGGTTTCACTTTTGTGATGCCATGCACTGCATCAGCGCCTACATTTTGCGGGCATACAAAATTGCCATGGTGCCGCTGATCTTGCAAATCACGGCACTGACCGGCTTGGGCCTGATTGGCGGCTGGTGGCTGGGCTATGGGCCCCAGGCCGGTGCCCTGGCACCGGTGGCTGCCTGGTTTATGCCGGGCGCCCCGGTGGGCACCGCCACCATGTGGATCATGGCCATGGCAGGCTTGGCACTGACCGCCCTATTGCTGTTTGGCTGGTACGGCCACGTGCTGCGTCAGCAGCGCCGCCGTGCAGGTATCAAACCAACGTAAACCCCGGCTTGATACTCGCCAGACGGGGTCTTGCCGACCCCAGCCTATCAACAGGGCAGCGGCTGTCAGGCCGCCGGACGTCGGGCCGACTCGGCCTCTGGCAGAGTGTTGGCCGGTACATCCGCCAACACCGCATCACTGCTCTCGCTCGCATCCGTGCCAGGCCCCGGGGTAACCAGCTCGACCACCTTGCTGCGTGACAGCACGCCGATGAATTCCCCCGCGTCGTCGGTGACGGCCACAGGCGCAGGCGTTTGCAGCAACTGCGCCAGCACCTGATCCAGGCCCGCCGAAGCGGGCACAGAAGCCATATCACTGATGTAGCGTCCGATATCCCGGGCGTTTTCAGACACCGCACGTTGCGCATCTGCCCGCATCAACACTCCGGCCAGGCGCTTGCCATCCAGCACGGCAGCGTATTCGTAATCCCGTGCCTTCAGACGCTCGAGGGCGTGATCCGGCTTGCTGCGCATGGTGAGCGTCAGGGGGCGCTCGTTGCAAGCGTGCGACGCATTGAGTACCTTGCCACGATTGACATCTTGCAGAAAAGACTCGATGTAATCATTGGCCGGAGACAGCAGAATGTCTTCGGGGGTGCCTTCCTGGATAAGCTCGCCATCTTTGAGGATGGCGATGCGGTTGCCCAGCCGCAGGGCTTCGTCGAGATCGTGCGTGATAAACACAATGGTTTTATTCAGCCGGGCCTGCAAGGCCAGCAATTGATCCTGCATCTCGTGGCGGATCAGAGGATCCAGTGCCGAGAACGCCTCATCCATCAACAGGATTTCGGCATCCGTGGCCAGCGCACGCGCCAGGCCCACCCGTTGCTGCATCCCGCCCGATAGCTGGTGAGGGTATTGTGCCTCAAACCCGCTCAGCCCCACTTGCTCGAGCCAATGGGCAGCACGCTGATTACGCTGCGAACGGCTTACGCCTTGCACGGCCAGCCCGTAGGCGGCGTTATCCAGCACCGTGCGATGCGGCATCAAGCCGAAACGCTGAAACACCATGCTCATTTTTTGCTGGCGAAAGCGCTCGAGCTCTTTGGGCTTAAGGCCAACCACATCCACCCCATCCACCAGGATCTGACCCGCACTGGGTTCAATCAGGCGGTTGAAATGCCGGATGAGCGTGGATTTACCCGAGCCGGACAAACCCATGATCACGTGGATATCACCCTCTTTGATGGACAGGCTGATATCACGCAGGCCCAGGGTGTGGCCGCTGCGCTCGAGCAAGGCCTCTTTGGAAAGACCTTCACGGGCCGCTGGCAGCCAGCGATCTGGATGGGACCCAAAAATCTTGTAAATATTGCGGACTTCGATCTTGCTCATATCAGGCCCTCCGGGTGGCATGCCGCTGGCCAAATTTTTGGGTAATGCGATCAAAAATAATGGCCAAAATGACAATACCCAGCCCCGCCATCAGGCCACGCCCCACCTGCAGGCGATTGATGCCCTGCAATACTTCGTAGCCCAGCCCACGCACCCCGATCATGGAGGCGATCACAACCATGGCCAATGCCATCATGGTGGTTTGGTTGATGCCCGCCATGATATTGGGCATCGCCAGGGGCAGCTGTACGCCAAACAACTGGCGTGACCGGCTGGCACCAAAGGCTTTGGAGGCTTCGAGCACCTCGGAATCCACCAGGCGGATACCGAGGTCGGTGAGACGGATCACTGGCGGTACGGCGTAGATGACGGTGGCGAACAAGGCCGCCAGCTTACCCAGATTGAACAGCATCACCACTGGAATCAGGTACACAAAGCTGGGCATGGTCTGCATGATGTCCAGGACAGGCAGCATCACGGTACGAACCCAGCGAAAGCTGGCCATGGCAATCCCCACCGGGATGCCAATCACCACAGAAAACACCACGGCCACCAACATCAAGGACAGCGTCTGCATCGAGGCCTCCCAGAGGCCGATGGCCCCCAGCAGGCACAGCAGGCCGCCCATGGCCAGGCTGAAGCGCCACTGCCGGCTGCTGAACCAGGCAAGCCCCACCACAGCCAGGACAACCGCCCACCAGGGCGAATAGCGCAGCAAGTGATCGGCCCAGATCAGGAGATCCAGCAGAGGCTGTGTCAAGGCCCGCAGCACATCTGAATACTGCGTCACCAGCCCATTGACGAAGTCATCAATGGGCTTTTGCAGTGCCCGTGCTGAAATCAGTTCGGGAAACATTCAGCGCCCCTTACAAGGCAGCCTTGACCCGCTCGGTGACGTCAGCAGGCAACCATTTCGTCCAGACGTCCTGCTTGTTTTGCAGGAACCACTGTGCGGTGGGCTGAGGCTCGGCTTCGTTCTTTTCCATGTAAGCCATGGTCTGGTTCATGACATCCAGCGGTACCTTGACCTTGGACAGGAACGCCGTCAGCTTGGGTGCATCCTCGGTGAACTGAGTGGTCACCGCGGTAAAGACCGGGTTCTCGGGGTAGTCGCTGGCTTGCGGGTTCTCGCAATTGGGGTTTGTCAGGCACTTTTGATTGGCGGCATCATAAGCAGGCAGTTCGAGCTTGACGAGGTCCATGGAGCCCACCAGCGGTGTGGGATACCAGTAATAAAACACAACGTTTTCTTTACGCTGATAGGCGGCTGTCAAGGCTGCCTTTTGTGTGGCGCCGGTACCCGGGGAGAACAGCGTGAAGGTGTCTTCGAGGCCCAGTGCATGAAACAGATTGGTGCTGACAACTTCGCAGCCCCAGCCGGCCGGGCAACCATAGAAGCGGCCCTTGGTGGGCTCTTCGGGATCCTTGAAATCCTCCCAGTATTTGGGCAGGTCAGAGGCTTTTTTCAGATCGGGCAGGCGCTCGGCGGTGTACTTGGGAATAAACCAGGCTTCGCCGCCCATGTAGATGTCCCCAATCCGCTTGACCTTGCCTGTGGCCTCGGCCTTGGTCCAGGGTTCCAGTGTGCTGTTGAGCCAAATTTCGCTGTTGATATCGAGGTCGCCCCGTTGCAAGGCTGCCAGCGCAGGCAGGGTTTCGGTAGGCAGCACTTCGGAATCGCAACCATAACCATGCTTGACGATAAAGCGCTCGACTTCGACCAGCACCAGGTTGGACTCCCAGTTCATGCCGCCAAAGCGCATGGGGCGATCGAGTTCGCACTTGAGGTCATCTGCCGCCTGGGCAGCGGCAGGCGCCAGTGACAGGCCGGCCATGACGGCGGTAAGGGCCAGGCCCAGCACCGAGCGGTTCAGACGGGAGAGAGGAGTCGCGGTACGCGACGTGCGCAGGAAATTAGACATTGAAGCCTCCTTTGGGTTACGGAGACGGCTGATACGCGGGTACCAGACGCCATAGCTTAGGGGAGGGTGTGCGGAAGACAGTGAAAACCGCCAATACATACCGACACTACAGGCGCGATGCGCCAAGGGACAGATCTAGGCGAGTGCCCAGGAAACGGGGCTCGCCGCTATCAGAGTGGAAGATCTTAATACAGCAGAAACGTTATTTTACACGCAAGATGCATGAAAATAAAGACCTTTAGCAGAAACTCAAGAATTCCCCCCCAAAAAGACCAGCCTTTTGGGGGGAAATATGCACCGTATAAACAGACGCTTTAACGACTGTTATAGATGTAATCCCTGCGCCAGGGATACGCCTGATCGGCTGGATAATCGAGCTCGTCCGAACGCCCTGCGGGCTGGGGCTGGGCGAGGATCTGGTGCAGCGCAATCCAGCCATGTTCGAAACCCATGGCGCACCCGGCAAGATACATGCGATACGCTCGCAGCGAGCGCAAGCCCTGGGGGGTATTGAGAATCGCCTTGGCTTCATCCAGACGGGCCTCGAGCTCATCGCTCCAGGCCCATAAGGTGCGGGCATAATGCGGCCGGATGTTTTCGACATCGAGGTCTTCGAGGCCGGCCTCGGCCAGCGACTCCATCACAAAATGAATATGCGAGAGCTCACCACCCGGAAAGATGAATTTCTCGATGAAGTCGCCCATGCCTGCACCGAGCTCTGTGTTGCTGAGCCCACCGGCTGTGATCCCGTGGTTCATGATCAGGCCGCCTGGCCGCACCAGTCGCCGAAGCTTGCCGAAGTAACCCACCAGCTGGGCCCGGCCCACGTGCTCGAACATCCCCACGGAGGAGATCTTGTCGTACGGTCGGGATTCATCCAGCTTGCGGTAGTCGAGGAGCTCCATGCGCACCCGCCCCGACAGGCCTTTTTCCTGGATCAGCTTATTGACGTACGCATGCTGGTTGTGCGAGAGCGTGATGCCCGTCACATCCACATCGTAGTGCTCGGCTGCCCATAGCATCAGGCCGCCCCAGCCGCCGCCCACATCCAGGAAACGCTCGCCCGGCTTGAGTGCCAGCTTGCGACAGATGTGATCGAGTTTAGCTTCTTGCGCCTGAGCGATGGTCATGTCGGGCGTGCGGAAATACGCACAGGAATACACCCGGCGCGGATCCAGCCACAAGGCATAGAAATCATCGGATAAATCGTAGTGAAATTCGATTTGGCGGGCATCGCGCTCTATAGAGTGACGCCAGACCGACACCAGACGCTGAACCAGGCCGGTAAGCCAGCCGAGCTCGGCTGCCTCGACGGGCGAGCCTGGCAAGATACTTGATGCCAGACTCATCAAGTTGCGCACCGAGCCATTGAACTCGAATTTGCCCTCGACGTAGTCTTCGCCTAAGGCGCCGACTTCGCCAGCCGCAAAATGCGTGAGTACGGACGAATCCTTGATGATGAAGTGCACTTGAGCATCGGCCGCGCCTACCCGCTGACCATCGGGTAGTTCCATGGATACTGGAATGGACAATGCACCAAGCTTGTTTTCGATAACGGATACAAGAGCAGTCAACAGAGCCTCCCTGTGTTCACAACGAACCTTGTTATAGTAGCGCCAATGATGCCCTCATCAAGCCGCAAATGCCCCGTAAAATCCCTGCCCTGATGCCATCTTGGCTGGTTCTGATGGGCGCGCTGGCAGCTTTGGGCCCGCTGGCAATTGACATGTATTTGCCGGCCTTCGGCGCCATCGCTCACGACCTTCAAGCACCCCAGGGCCTTGTCGAGCGAACGCTCGCCAGTTACCTGCTGGGATTGGCAGGGGCGCAGCTGCTGTATGGCCCCCTGGCGGATCGTTATGGCCGCAAGTTGCCGCTGGTGGTCGGGCTGGTGCTCTTCACCATTGCCTCACTGGGCTGCGCACTGAGCGACAACATTTATCAACTGACTGTCTGGCGCATTGTCCAGGCATTTGGCGGCGCCGCCGGCATGGTGATTCCGCGCGCGGTTATCCGCGATTACCTGGATACGCAGGAAGCCGCCCGGGCCTTGTCCTTATTAATGCTGGTGATGGGCGTCATGCCCATTGTGGCGCCACTGTTGGGTGGCCAGGCGGTTACTCTGGGCTCGTGGCGCACGGTGTTCTACCTGATGGCTGCGGCCGGCGTGGCACTGACCTGGCTGACCACGCGAAACATGCGCGAGCCCCTGGCCGCAGAGTTACGCACGCCGCTGGCCGTCTCCACCATTACAGCAAACTTTCGCTTGCTGCTGCGGCATCGCGGTTTCATGGGCTACGCACTGGCGGGGGGCTTTGGCTCTGCGGGCATGTTTGCCTATATCTCGGGCTCGCCCCAGGTGTTCATCGACATCTACGGCATCGACCCCCGCTGGTTTGGGCTTCTGTTTGGCCTGAACGCTGCATCGCTGATTTTGGCTGCACAGCTCAGTGCTCGCCTGCTGCGCCGCCATACCCCCTTGAAACTATTGCTGCGCGCCCAGATTTCTTTGGTGTTGATGACCGCACTGGGCTTGATCCTGACGCTTGCCGGCTGGATTACACTACCGCTGCTGATGGTGTGCCTGATAGGCTTCATGGCCAGCCAGGGGTTTGTAAACCCCAATGCGGCGGCCCTGGCCCTGGCCGAACAAGGCCCACGGCTGGGCACGGCGTCTGCATTGATGGGCTGCCTGCAAATGCTGTGTGGCGCGCTGTCAGGGTTTGCAATCAGCCTATGGCATGCGGATACCCCCCTGCCGCTTACCACCCTGCTAACGATTTGCGCACTGCTGTCGTGGGTAGCCAGCCACCTGGCCAAGCCGCCTGTCCTTAGGGCACCCATATAAGATCAAAAGGCTACTTGCTCTAAAGCAGCACTTCAGTATAGAATGACAGGCTTTCCTGATATAGATACAGAGGTGAGACCATGGCACGCGTATGCCAAGTAACCGGCAAAGGCCCAATGGTGGGCAACAATGTCTCGCACGCGAACAACAAAACCAAGCGTCGCTTCTTGCCCAACCTGCAATCGCGCCGGTTTTGGGTCGAGTCCGAAAACCGCTGGGTGCGCCTTCGCGTGTCCACCAAAGCCCTGCGCACCATCGACAAGAACGGCATTGATTCCGTTTTGGCCGATTTGCGTGCCCGCGGCGAACTGGCCTGATTGGCCCTAGGAATACATCATGGCAAAAGGTATCCGCGAAAAAATCAAGCTTGAATCCACGGCTGGTACGGGTCATTTCTATACCACCACCAAGAACAAGCGCAACATGCCCGAGAAAATGCTGATCAAGAAATTTGATCCCGTTGCTCGCAAGCACGTCGACTACAAAGAAATCAAACTGAAATAATCCGGGCCGCCTCACCCGGACCGTCTCACCGGTTTCGATCATCCCCGCCTATCGGCGGGGATTTTTTATGTCCGCCGCCTGCCACGCAAGCCACACCCGGCCACCCCCGGCGCCGTCGCACTCCCACATCCGGCACATCCGGGCATCACGGATACTGTTGCGCCCTATAATGTCTGGCTTGGCCCCTTTTCAACCCTTTCTTTCTCCAGACACATCCATGCAGGAACGCTACAACCCGAACCAGGTCGAATCCGACGCTCAGGCCCATTGGCGCGCAGGCGACGTCTATCGCGTCACCGAACACGCCACTCACGCGGATGGCTCGCCAAAACCAAAGTTCTACGCCTGCTCGATGTTGCCCTACCCCAGCGGCAAGCTGCACATGGGCCACGTGCGCAACTACACCATCAACGACATGATGGCGCGCCAGTTGCGCATGCGCGGATATAACGTCCTGATGCCAATGGGTTGGGACGCGTTTGGCATGCCGGCTGAAAACGCCGCTATGAAATACAACGTGCCCCCGGCCAAATGGACATACGACAACATTGCCTACATGAAAAAGCAGATGCAGGCGATGGGTCTGGCCATCGACTGGTCGCGCGAAATGTGCGCCTGCGATCCGGCCTACTACAAATGGAACCAATGGCTGTTCCTGAAGATGCTCGAAAAAGGCATCGCCTATCGCAAGACTCAAACCGTCAACTGGGATCCGGTCGACAAAACCGTACTGGCCAACGAGCAGGTCATTGATGGGCGCGGCTGGCGCTCGGGAGCGGTGATTGAGAAACGCGAGATCCCCGGTTACTACCTGCGCATCACCGACTACGCCGACGAGCTGCTGGACACCCTGAAAGACAGCCTGCCCGGCTGGCCCGAGCGCGTGCGCCTGATGCAAGAAAACTGGATCGGCCGCAGCGAAGGCGTACGCTTTGCTTTTCGCCACGATATCCGGGACGCTGAGGGCAATCTGATCCAGGACGGCCTGCTGCATGTCTTTACCACGCGCGCCGACACCATCATGGGCGTCACCTTCTGCGCGGTGGCCCCCGAGCATCCTCTGGCAACACGCGCGGCCCAGGACAACCCGCAACTCGCCAGCTTTATCGAAGCCTGCCGCCAGGGTGGCACCACCGAGGCCGAACTTGCCACGCGCGAGAAAGAAGGCCTGCCCACCGGCCTGTTTGTCACTCATCCTCTTACCGGCGAGCCTGTCCCGGTCTGGGTAGGCAATTATGTACTGATGACTTACGGCGATGGCGCCGTCATGGGCGTACCTGCCCACGACGAGCGCGACTTTGCCTTTGCACGCAAATATGGCCTGCCTATCCACCAGGTGATCCAGGCCGAAGGCCAGACGTGGTCGGATATCCAGTGGCAAGAATGGTATGGCGACAAACAAGTCGGCCGTACGGTCAACTCGGGCAAATACGATGGCCTGAGCACGGCCCAGGCCATCCAGGCCGTGGCAGCCGACCTCCAGGCCATGGATCTGGGCCAGTTGCGCACCACCTGGCGCCTGCGCGACTGGGGGATCTCCCGTCAGCGGTATTGGGGCACCCCCATCCCCATCATTCATTGCCCCGATTGCGGGCCGGTACCAGTGCCCGAGAAAGACCTGCCGGTGGTGTTGCCAGAAGACCTCGTCCCCGATGGCAGTGGCAACCCCCTGGCCAAACACGAGGCCTTCTTGTCCTGCCATTGTCCGTCTTGCGGCAAGCCGGCGCGACGTGAAACCGACACCATGGACACCTTTGTTGATTCGTCCTGGTATTTCATGCGCTATACCTCACCAGGCAACGATCAGGCCATGGTGGATGCACGCAACGACTACTGGATGCCGATGGATCAATACATCGGCGGCATCGAGCACGCGGTCTTGCACCTGCTGTATGCGCGGTTCTGGACCCGCGTCATGCGCGACCTCGGGATGCTGAAGTTTTCCGAGCCCTTTACCCGGCTGCTTTGCCAGGGCATGGTGCTTAACCACATCTATTCGCGCCGCAACTCGCGTGGCGGCATCGAGTACTTCTGGCCCGAACAGGTCGAAAACATCACCGATGACAAAGGCGCCATCACGGGTGCCCGCCTCAAATCCGATGGCTCAGCCGTGGATTACGGCGGCATCGGCACCATGTCGAAATCCAAAAACAACGGTGTCGATCCTCAATCCTTGATCGACAGCATGGGCGCCGACACGGCCCGCCTGTTCGTGATGTTTGCCAGCCCACCCGAAACCACCCTCGAGTGGTCCGACTCCGGGGTGGATGGCGCGTATCGCTTCTTGCGGCGTTTGTGGTCTTACTGCCAAAGCCAGCAGGCGGCCCTGCACGATCAACTCAAGCCCGGCATCTCTTGGGAAGGCCTGGACGATGCCGCGGCCGACCTGCGCCGCACGGTTCACAGCCTGCTGAAACAGGCCGACTACGACTACCAGCGCATTCAGTACAACACCGTGGTCTCTACCGCCATGAAAATGCTGAACGCACTGGAGGCTGCCGCGCAAGCGGGTGTCGCGGGCCCGGCCCTGGCCGAAACCACCTCCATCTTGTTGCGCGTGCTGTACCCGGTGGTGCCACACATCACCTGGCAACTGTGGCGCGAGCTTGGTTTTGCTGATTCGCTTGGCGATCTTCTCGACGCCAGCTGGCCCGAAGTTGACGACGCCGCCTTGCACGCGGATGTGGTCGAGCTGGTCTTGCAGATCAACGGCAAAGTGCGCGGACACCTGAATGTACCCGAAGCCGCCGATAAAGCAACCATCGAAGCCATGGCCACCGCACACGAAGCCGTTGGCAAGTTCCTTGAGGGCCGCCCACCCCGGCGTGTGGTGGTGGTGCCTGGCCGATTGGTCAATATTGTGGGATAAGCCGCATGAACACTTTGCCTGCACCCAACCGCCTGCTGCGCTTGCTTCTGTCCTTGGGATGCCTGCTGGCGCTGGGCGCATGCGGCTTCCACCTTAAAGCTGCCACACCGCTGCCGTTTCACCAGATCTACACCAACATCAATCTTGATTCGGCATTTGGTGCGCGTTTAGAGCGCATCGTCAGCGCCAATTCGCCCGATACGCGATTTATACGAGAGCGATCCGAGGCCGACGTCTATCTACACCAGATATCCGAAAATCAACAGCTGCGGCAGTTATCCATCGACACCGAAGGCCGGGTCGAAGAATACGAGCTCAATCTTGATTTCACCTTCGAGCTGCTCGACCCCGCAGGCCACGTACTGCTGGCGCCCACCACCTTGCACAGTATCCGCGAGCTGCCCTACAACGACCGCATCGTGCAGGCCAAAGAAAGCGAGATCACCCGCACTTTCAAGGACATGCGCCAGAGCCTGATCGATCAGATTCTGCGACGCCTGAGCGCACCAGATGTCCAGGAAGCCTATGAAAACGCAGCCGCACAGCCGGTGGTCCAGATGCCCGATGACACCATCCAGCAAGACAACTCGGCCGGTGAACTGCTGATGAACCCGGGTGGACGGGGGTACTAGTGTCCCGACAAGCGTCCGACGCCCGCCAGTTGATCGAGCAGTTTCAGGACGGCCGCGAGCTGCCCGCCTGCGCGGTATTGTCGGGAGACGAGATCCTGCTGGTCACCGAGATCGCCGATGCCTGCAAGGCAGCGGCCATCCAGCAAGGGTGCACCGAACGCACACACCTGGTGATGGACGCGCGCAGCGATTGGTCGGTAGCCCTGGCCACGGCGCGCAACACCTCTTTGTTTGGCGATTTGCGCATGCTGGAAATCAGCCTGCCCACTGGCAAACCCGGCAAAGCCGGGGCAGACGCCTTGCAGTCGCTGGCCACCATGGCCGCCGAGGGACAATTGCCGGATGTGCGTATATTGATTCGGCTTCCCACACTGGATTGGGCAAGCCAAAAAGCCAAATGGGTTCAAACGCTTAAAAAACAGGTACTCTGGATCGACGTCCCGAGCATCACCCGGGCCGCACTGCCTGGCTGGATTACCGAGCGCCTGGCACGCCAGGATCAATCGACAGACGGCGATGCGCTGGCCTGGCTAAGCGACCAGGTAGAAGGCAATCTGCTGGCTGCCCACCAGGAAATCCAGAAACTGGCCCTGCTGCATCCTGCCGGCGCACTGACACTGGCCGATATCCAGGCAGCTGTCCTCAATGTGGCCCGCTACAACCCCTTCGACCTGCGCGATGCGATGCTGGCGGGCCAAAGCGATCGCGCCCTTGCCATCCTGGACGGCCTGCACGCCGAAGGCGAGGCGCTGCCGCTGGTATTGTGGTCGGTAGGCGAGGAAATCCGGCTGCTGGCACGTCTGGCACAAGAACCCAACCCCGAGAACGCTTTTCGGGCACAACGTATTTTTGGGCCCCGCGAGCGTCTGTTCAAACAGGCGCTGCAGCGTGTGCCCAGCAAAGCCTGGCCGGCTGCCCTGCGTCATACCCACGAAGTCGACTGCCTGATCAAGGGCATCCCGGTGGCTGGCCGGCTCTCCAACCCCTGGGACGAACTGGCCCGCCTGGTATTACGCATCGCCAGCACGCCGGGCCGCCGCCCTGCCCGCGCCTGATCTTCACGTCTTTCCGAGACTGCCATGACTGCTGCACACACAGACCACACACCGCTAGAACAACTGGGCCGCCAGGCACGCCAGGCAGCCCGACACATGCGGATTGCCTCCGGGGCCACCAAATCGGCCGCCCTCTTGGCCATGGCCAAGCAACTGCAGGACCGCCGGCAATGGCTGCAGGATGAAAACGCACGCGACCTCCAGGCTGCGGCGCAACGTGGCCTGGAAGCCCCGCTGATGGATCGGCTGAAACTGTCGGACAAGGCGCTGGATACGATGGCTGCCGGCCTGGCACAGATTGCCGCCATGCCCGATCCCATCGGCGGTTTAAGCGAAACCATCGTGCGCCCCAATGGCATGCAGGTGGCCCGCATGCGCGTACCGCTGGGCGTGATCGGCATCATCTACGAATCCCGCCCCAACGTCACAATCGACGCGGCCGCCCTATGCCTGAAATCGGGCAATGCCACGATTTTGCGCGGCGGCAGCGAGGCGTTTTATTCCAACCAGGCACTGGGCACCATCATCCAGGAAGGCCTGCAGGCAGCAGGCTTGCCTGCACAGGCCGTACAGGTGGTGGATACGCCCGACCGATCGGCCGTGGGCGAGATGATCACCCTGACAGACCATATCGATGTCATCATCCCTCGCGGTGGCAAAAGCCTGATTGCCCGCCTGTCCAAAGAATCCCGCATCCCGCTGATCAAGCACCTGGAAGGCAACTGCCATATTTTTGTCGACCGCGCCGCCCGGCTGGATCAGGCGCTTGAGATTGTGGTGAATGCCAAAACCTACCGCTGCGGGATCTGTGGTGCCATGGAAACCCTGCTGGTGCATACTGATATCGCTGCCGCCTGGCTGCCGGGTGTTGCAGCACGCTTTGCCCAGTTGGGCGTCGAGTTGCGCGCCTGCCCACGGGCCGCTGCGCTGATGCCCGGTGCGGTGCCAGCCACCGAGGACGACTGGACCACCGAATTTCTGGCCCCCATACTGGCCGTGAAGGTTGTGGATTCCCTGGACGAGGCCATGGATCACATTGCCCGGTATAGTTCCGAACACACCGAGTCCATCCTCACCGAAGACATCTCGGCAGCCCAGCGTTTTCAGCGCGAGGTGGATTCCAGCTCGGTGTATGTCAATTTGCCCACCTGCTTTGCCGACGGCTTCGAGTACGGCCTGGGTGCGGAAATCGGCATTTCCACCAACCGGCTGCATGCCCGCGGGCCGGTTGGCCTGGAAGGCCTGACCATCCAGAAATGGGTGCTTACCGGCAACGGCCAGCTGCGAGGCTAAGCATGTTGTGGGTCAAAACGTTTCATATCCTGTTTGTGGTGTCCTGGTTCGCCGGCCTGTTTTACTTGCCACGCATTTTTGTCAATCTGGCCCAGACCACCGATGCCCCTACGCGCGAGACGCTGCTGGGCATGGCGCAGCGACTGTACCGCTTCATGACCCCTTTAGGGGTGTTGGCCCTGATTCTAGGCCTGATCCTGTGGCTGGGATACGGCATCGGGCAAGGCCAGATCTGGATGCATGCCAAGTTGTGTGGCGTTCTGGGCTTGCTGGCGTTTCATATCGCCTGCCGCCACCATTTGCGGGTGTTCTCCAACGGATCCAGCCGGCACAGCCACCGGTATTTCCGTTGGTTCAACGAAATCCCCGTCCTGCTGCTGCTGTTGATTCTGATCTTCGTGGTGGTTAAACCCTTCTGAACCCTATGACCGACTCCAGCCCCAGCAAAACACTGCGTCTCAAGCCCAAAAAGAGCACTCACCAAGAGCCCGACGACGACCAACGCCCCAAGCGGTCGGGGGCGCGCGCCCGCCAGGCAGCGCTGCAAGAGCGCGCCCTGCACGCCCGCGGTGAAGACACGCCCGAAACCAGCAGCCCGAAAAGCCACGCCAGGGAGTCCCGGCCCGGTACAGCACCAAGATGGCGGGACGACCAGGCCCCGGGCCGTTCGCCCTCACGCCGCTTCGATGAGTCATCACCCTCACGACCACGTTCACCCGCACGGCAGACAGACGGATCACCCTCTGCCCGCCCTCGCGGTGCCTCCGGGCGGCCAGGCACACGGTCAGACGCCCGGCGAAACACCCGGGCAGACGATACCTCCTGGCAACCTGAACCCCGCACACCCAGGGCGCGGACATTTACCACCGAGCGCCGCCGGCCGGACGAAGACGCACCACCTCGTATTCAGCATAAGGCGCGGCGCCCAAGAGCCCCCTTTACCGCCGAAGTATTCCACGTGTTTGCGCCCTGCCCCCACGGGCTGGAAGAGGCCCTGAGCCTGGAGCTTCAGGCACTGGGCTACGACAGGGTTGAGGCAGGCCGGGCCGGCTGCCATTTTGATGCCAACTGGACCGGCATCTTGCGCGCCAATCTGTATTCACGCCTGGCGACGCGGATATTGGTACAGCTGGCCCACGCCCCGGTGCAACACGAAGACGACATCCTGGCCCTGGCACGCGAAACCGAGTGGGAACGCTGGTTTGGCCCCGAGGACACCTTGCGTGTGGATACCTCTGCCATCCACAGCCCGATGCAAAGCTTGCAATACTGCAATCTGCGGGCCAAGGACGGCATCTGCGACCGCCTGCGCGAGCGCGAAGGTAGCCGCCCCGACATTGACACCGTGCGCCCGGACGCCCGGGTACACCTGTTTCTGGACGCCACGCACGCAACCCTCTACCTCGACGTATCAGGAGAATCGTTGTTCAAGCGCGGCTGGCGACTGGACAAAGGCGAGGCCCCCTTGCGCGAAAACCTGGCAGCCGGCTTGCTGGCCTTGTCCGGGTGGCAACCCGACGCCACCCTGCTGGATCCGTTTTGTGGCAGCGGTACCATCCTGATTGAAGCCGCCTGGATTGCGCTGGGCGTACCCGCAGGCATTTGGCGGCCTTTCGGATTTGAACGGCTGCGCCCGCACGATGCACGCCTATGGCGCGACCTGAAAGAGGATGCTCGCAGTCATATTGCCCCCCGTCTGGAGCAACCCCTGGTGGGCAGCGACATCGATGCAGCGGCCATCGAGGCGGCCCGGGCAAATACCGAGCGGGCTCATCTAAGCCCCGGCACGATTGATTTTCGTGTGTGCGACGCACGGCAGATGCCGGCACCAGCCGACCACGGCTGGATCGTAACCAACCCGCCCTACGGCGAGCGTCTGGGCAGCGGCGAAGCAGAGCTCTGGTCGCAATGGGCCTCACAGCTTAAGCAGCAGTATGCAGGCTGGCAGCTCAATGTCATCACCAGCGACCTCGATTTTCCCAAGCAGCTGCGGCTGAAAGCCCGACGGCGCCATCCCTTGCATAACGGTGCACTGGATTGCCGCCTGTTCCAGTTTGATCTGGTAGCCAAAGGGTATCGTGACCACCCGGGCCAGGCAAACGATATCGATTGATGCATCGGGGCCACACCCGCCTTTTATCTTCAGTGCAAGCACTTGCATTTTGACTAGGGTAAACCCTATAATAGGGTTAACCCGAGCGAAACGCTCTTTTCACGCAAAGAGGCTTGCAATGAAAAACACGAACTACGCGGATGTCCGCCTGACCGATGCCCTGGAACGCCAACTGCTGGCTGAAGCCATCGAGGCCCAACAAGAATACACACTGGATCGCATGGTGAAATCGCTGGTTCAGAAAGTTGCCAGTTTCTTCAAGACCCCGGAAGGCCGAGTGCACCACACGGTACGCACCGCCAACTGATCACGCCACAACAGGCTGATCTGGCAAAGGCCGCCCTAGGGCGGCCTTTGCTTTGCCTGCGCAGTCAGACGGATACCAGACGCCGTACACAAGGCGTGACCATGGGATAATGCGGCTTTCACGCCACGTGCGTTTTAGATCCCGGCCTACCATGTCTGCTTCCGCCTTGCCTGTCCCGCCCCTTGCCCCACCACGCTTGCGGCGTTTTGCCTCCATGATGTATGAAGGCGTCCTGCTGTTTGGGGTGGTGTTTTTGACAGGCTACCTGTTCGACACGCTGACGCAAAGCCGCAGCGGGCTAATGCTGCGCAATGTGCGCCAGGTAGTCCTGTTTATCGCAATCGGCGTGTATTTTGTGACCTGCTGGCGCCGCGGTGGCCAGACCCTGCCCATGAAAACCTGGGATATCCGCCTGACAGATCGCGGCGGGCGCCCCGTCAGCACCGGCCGCATGCTGTTGCGCTATGTACTATTGTGGCCACTGCCTTTGCTGAGTGCCCTGCTGATTGGCGGCATTGCCCATTTAAGCGGTTGGCCGGCCATCGACACGCTGATTGTTCTGGCACCGTTTTCAATTTTCATCTGGACGTGGATAGATCCACAGGGCCAGTTTCTGCATGATCGCCTTCTGGGCACTGAACTCCACGATCTCCGGTCTACCCTGACATGAGCAATATCCTAAAAAAATACCTTACCCCCGACCACAGCACCCGCATGCAGGCCCTGCATCTGGAGTCAGCCTGGCAAACCGGGCTGGCGCACCAGAATCTCCCGCCGCTGGTCGTGCAACTTTTGGGCGAACTCGCGGCAGCGGCTGTTTTGCTGGCCGGCAACATCAAATTTGATGGCTCTGTGGTGCTGCAGCTGCAAGGCAACGGGCCTGTGCGCTTGATCATGGTCGAATGCACCGCCGCGTTGCAGCTGCGTGCCACCGCACAATTGCGCGAAGACGCCATCATCCCCGAATCCGCTTCTTTGCAAGCACTATTAAACGCTGATCAGCAAGGACGCTTTACCGTGATGCTCGATCCCAGCCACCGGGAAAACGGCGCAACGCCCTACCAGGGTATTGTGTCCCTGGAAGGCGATCGCGTCTCTGATGCGCTGGAACACTACATGAAGCACTCCGAACAGCTGGACACCCGGTTGTGGCTGGCGGCAGACAACAAGCAATGTGCCGGGCTGATGTTGCAACGCATGCCAATGCCCAGCAGCCCCCAGACAACCCCCGCCGCCACCGACGCAGCCAACGCCACCTGGGCGCACTGCCAGACGCTGGCCGAAACCCTGCGGCCCGGCGAACTGTTGGCCGACAGCCCTGACACCCTGATGCACAAGCTGTTTTGGGAAGACGACCTGCTGGCCTTTGACGACCAGGAAGTCAGCTGGCACTGTCCGTGCTCCCGTGCCAGGGTGGCAGACATGCTGCGCAATCTGGGCCAGGCCGAGGTTCAATCCATCCTTGAAGAACAAGGACAGGTGCATATCGACTGCAATTTCTGCGGCAAACCCTACGATTTTGACGCTGTGGATTGTGCCAGCCTGTTCCTGGACGATCCCGCTCAAACCCCCGCACCTGGCTCGGGCACCATCCACTGATTCTTGCGGCTGACAAGCCCCGGTACCCCCAAAGCAGCACAGAGGGATCCCCCGCCTGCCCTGCTGCGGGCGATTGCGGCACACTAGGTGTCCATCCTGTTGCATTCCTGGACAGGCCTCAGACACTGTCGTAGAGCCACGCATGCGCAGGTACCTCATTCAGGCACACAGGCCTGCGCCCGCAACAGACCGCCGGCGGCACAAGGCCGTCTGCCTGCGCAGCGCATGGCAACAGCACGGCATGGGCATGGCCGGCTTTTTGCTGGTAGCCATGCCCATGCTGAGCCTGGGCCTGGGAGGTGCCGAACTGGCACACTGGATGAACCTGCGCCAGACCCTTAGCCTGAACCTGATGGATGCCGCCCGGGCGGGCATCACCCGCCAGGCCAGCCCTGAGGCCATTGCGGCCGCATTCGAGCAATCGCTGCACCGCCTCTACCCAAACCACACAGCACAATCCCGGGTACTGGCCAATCAGGCGTCTCTGGGCATCCCCTGGCAGATCCGCATCCTGCAGCCCACCACTACCGCCTTTGCCGATCACGCCGACCATCCCGCAGGGCTGGCACGCATCCGCAACGATTACCAGGCTCTGCAGCACCAGCAACGGCTTACCCAAGGCTGGCCACAAGGCCGTGGGCCACAGTCCGGCCAGACGATCCAGCAGGCCAATACGCTGAGCCTGGAACTCTGGTGGCCCCAGCAAGCCCTGTTGCCACCCACAGCAGGCTTGATACGGGCACTGGCCGACCTGCACCCCGACCCACTGGCCAGGCGCATGATGCAGCACGGGTATTTGCCCTTTAAGCGCAGGCTGACGCTATCGATGCAATCCGATCCACTGAACTGGCCGGATCTGCCGGATGGCCGCGTGGTGCATGCCACGCCGGGCACCGCAAATGGATCAGCACCAGGCAATCAGCCACTGCCCGGTAATCCGGCACCACCCCTGCCCGCAATGCCAGACCCGCCGGCCACTGGCAACGTGCCAAACCCATCCACCGAACCGATACCCGATGGCAAAGGGGCCTCTCCGGGTGCAGCCAGTGATGATGGCAACCCAGCGGGCGCAAACAACGAGGGCGTGCCCGGCTCTGACACAGGCGACGGGCACGCCCCGGCACCCGGTACGGACGCAGGCACCCCGCCAGATGCGCTGTGTGCGCCTTAAGATCTGATGTGGATAAACGGCGCAAACGGCCAATGGCTGGCCTGCGGAACCTTATTGGCCTTGAGGCGGCCGCGGCAAGACCTGTACGAAGTATTCGCCTTCGCGGATCATGTTGAGCTCGCCCCGGGCGCGCTCTTCGACGGCGGAGATACCGGTTTTAAGATCCTGAACTTCGGCCTGCAAGGCGTTATTGCGGGCCATCAGGGCCTGGTTGGTATCCGTTTCTTTATGCACCTGCGTCTCGAGCGCCTGCACCTGCAGCCAGCCACCCTTGCCCCACCAAAGCGGGTACTGGATGACTAGCGCAAGCGCCAGCAGAACCAGGCTGAGCAGGCGCATGAGGCCGTTTTAGCGCAGGTTATAGAAGGCAGACACACCGGGATAGCTGGCCACTTCGGCGAGCTCTTCTTCGATACGCAGCAACTGGTTGTACTTGGCCATGCGGTCGGAGCGCGACAGAGAGCCGGTTTTGATCTGCATGGCATTGGTTGCCACTGCGATATCGGCGATGGTGGCGTCTTCGGTTTCGCCCGAGCGGTGCGAAATGACTGCGGTGTAACCGGCGCGCTTGGCCATCTCGATGGCGGCGAAGGTTTCGGTGAGGGTCCCGATCTGGTTGATCTTGATGAGGATCGAGTTGGCGATGTGCTGCTCGATGCCCTTTTTAAGAATACGGGTGTTGGTGACGAAGAGATCGTCGCCCACCAACTGAACCTTTTTGCCGAGTTGCTCGGTGAGAATGCGCCAGCCGTCCCAGTCGTCTTCGGCCATGCCGTCTTCGATGGTGACGATGGGGTATTTGTCGCACCAGGAGGCCAGCAGATTGGCAAAATCCTGCGAGCTTAAAGACACACCCCCCTCGCCGGCCAGATGGTACTTGCCATCACGGTAGAACTCGGAGCTGGCGCAATCCAGACCCAGCACTACTTGCGTGCCGGCCTCGTAGCCGGCGGCGCTGATTGCTTGCAGGATCAGCTGGATGGCGGCTTCGTGGTTGGCCACGTTGGGCGCAAACCCGCCTTCGTCACCCACGGCAGTGGGCATGCCTTGATCGGCAATGATCTTTTTGAGTGCATGAAAGATTTCTGCGCCCATGCGCAGGGCTTCACGGAAGCTGGCCGCGCCCACCGGCAGGATCATGAACTCTTGGAGATCGAGGCTGTTGTTGGCATGCGCCCCACCATTGATGACGTTCATCATCGGCACGGGCATTTGCAGGGGGCCACTGCCACCAAAATAGCGGTACAGGGGCAGGCCGGCGTCTTCGGCGGCTGCCTTGGCCACTGCCATGCTGGCAGCCAAGATGGCATTGGCACCCAGGCGGCTTTTATCCTCAGTGCCGTCGAGTTCGATCAGGGTGCGGTCGATAAACGTTTGCTCTTGGGCATCCAGGCCCAACAGTGCCTCGGAGATCTCGGTGTTGATGTGCTCGACAGCGCGCAACACCCCTTTGCCCAGATAGCGGGTTTTATCACCGTCGCGCAGCTCGATGGCCTCGCGTGAGCCCGTGGAGGCACCCGAGGGCACGGCAGCCCGACCCATGGCACCGGATTCGAGCAAAACGTCGCACTCTACAGTGGGGTTGCCGCGTGAATCGAGGATCTCGCGTCCGATGATATCTACAATTGCGCTCATGGTGAGGGTGTCCTGCCTGTGTAATGTGTTCAAGGGAAACCCCACTATTGTAGCGGGGGATGCACGGGTTCAGTCTACTTCAGGACGGCCGCCGCACGTTTAGCCCGGCTTTATAGCCGCTATTACAGAGTCAGTGATACCGCGCCGTCTTGCTTGACGCAACGATCCAGCGCCACCAGGCTTTGCAGCAAGGCCCGCATTTTATCCAGCGGCACAGCATTGGGGCCGTCGGATAATGCTTTTTCGGGATCAGGGTGCGTTTCCATAAAGACACCGGCCACGCCAACCGCCACCGCCGCACGCGCCAGCACAGGGACAAACTCGCGCTGGCCACCCGACCGGGTACCCTGCCCGCCGGGCAACTGAACCGAATGCGTGGCATCAAAAACCACTGGACAATGCGTATCGCGCATGATGGCCAAGGATCGCATGTCAGAAACCAGATTATGGTAACCAAACGATGCGCCGCGCTCGCAAACCATAATGTTCTGGCCATCTCCGCCTGCCTCGATGGCAGCGGCACGGGCCTTGGTCACAACCTGCAGCATGTCTTCGGGGGCCAGAAACTGCCCCTTTTTGATATTGACCGGCTTGAGCGTGGCTGCGCAGGTTTGGATGAAATCGGTTTGGCGGCACAAAAAGGCCGGCGTCTGCAGCACATCCACAACCGAGGCAACCTCGCGGGCCTGGCCGGCTTCGTGCACATCGGTGAGCACGGGTACGCCCAGCTGCTGGCGCACATCGGCCAGAATTTTCAGGCCCTCATCGATGCCCGGGCCGCGGAAAGACGCGCCAGAGCTGCGATTGGCCTTATCAAACGAGCTTTTGTAGATAAAGGGGATACCCAGGGCCCGGGTGATTTCTTGCAAAACACCGGCCGTCTCGAAAGCGAGCTCGCGGGATTCGATGACGCATGGCCCGGCAATCAGGAACAAGGGCTGGGTGAGCCCGGCCTCGAAGTGACATAACTGCATGGGGTACCCCTTTGGCCGTCAACCGGCCTTTTTTACCTGGCTTTGCTGATAGGTGAGCGCTGCCTGAATGAAACTGCTGAACAAAGGATGGCCGTCACGCGGCGTAGAGGTGAACTCGGGGTGAAACTGCACGCCCATGAACCACGGATGACTGGGGATCTCCATGATCTCCGGCAGATTCTCGGTGGGCGTACGGGCACTGATGACCATGCCGGCTTCTTCGAGGCGATTGACGTAGACGTTATTGACCTCGTAGCGATGGCGATGGCGTTCGTTGACCTCGGTGCCATAGATGCTGGCAGCCCGTGTACCCGGCTTGACCGGGCAACGCTGGGCCCCTTTGCGCATGGTGCCGCCAAGATCAGAAGACGCATCGCGCTTCTCGATCTTGCCTTCCCGATCTTGCCACTCGGTGATCAGGGCCACCACGGGATGCGGTGCGGAAGGATCGAACTCCGTGCTGTTGGCACCGCCCAAGCCCGCCACATGACGTGCGAACTCGACCACAGCCAGCTGCATGCCCAGGCAGATGCCCAGATAGGGGATGCCGTGCTCGCGGGCATACTGGATGGCCTTGATCTTGCCTTCGGTACCCCGTTTGCCAAAGCCACCGGGCACCAGAATAGCGTCCAGGCCCGCCAGGCAAGCGATGCCCTGGGTATCGATCTCTTCGGAATCCAGATAGACGATATCGACACGGGAATGAGTATGAATGCCCGCGTGCACCAAGGCTTCGGACAGCGATTTATAGGACTCGGTGAGATCGACATACTTGCCGACCATGCCGATAGTGACCGAGCCGCGCGGGTTTTCGAGGTCGTGCACCAGGCGATCCCAGACGGTGAGATCGGCGGGCGGTGGCGTGATGGCCAGCGCATCGCACACCAGGCTGTCGAGCCCCTGCTGATGCAGCATGGCCGGAATCTTGTAGATGGAATCCGCGTCGGACACAGAAATCACGGCATCCAGCGGCACATTGGAAAACAATGAGATTTTGGCACGCTCGTCATCGGGCACCGGGCGATCGGCGCGGCATAACAGGGCATTGGGATAAATGCCGATTTCGCGCAGTTTTTGCACCGAGTGCTGAGTGGGCTTGGTTTTGAGCTCGCCGGCAGAAGCAATGAACGGCACCAGCGTAAGGTGCACAAACGCGCACTGATTGCGCCCCAGGCGCAGGCTCATCTGGCGCACGGCCTCGAGGAACGGCAGGGATTCGATGTCACCCACCGTACCGCCGATCTCGACCATAGCGATATCGGCCTGGCCGTTATAGGCCGCCTTGGCGCCGCGGGCGATGAAATCCTGGATCTCGTTGGTGATGTGCGGGATGACCTGTACGGTTTTACCCAGGTAATCGCCACGGCGCTCTTTGCGCAGGACGGATTCGTAGATCTGACCGGTGGTGAAATTATTGACCTTGTGCATCCGTGCCGAGACGAAGCGCTCGTAGTGGCCGAGATCAAGGTCGGTTTCGGCCCCGTCTTCGGTGACGAAAACCTCGCCATGCTGAAACGGGCTCATGGTGCCAGGATCGACGTTGATATAGGGATCCAGTTTGAGCATGGTGACCCGCAAGCCGCGGGATTCTAGGATGGCGGCGAGAGATGCCGCAGCAATGCCTTTGCCCAGGGATGAGACGACTCCCCCCGTGACGAATACGTATTTGGTCATTTGAATACTTGCCCGGTGTGGACGGGCGGAGCGGGAAATGGGAATTATAGCCGCTTGCTGACGGGCTTAGCAGCCCTCGACTGCAGGTGCCGTCGGCACAACGGGTTCGAGGTCGTGCGGCTGGTCAACAGCAGTCAAATGTGCACGGCTTGCCAGCAGCACCCCCACAGCAGCCAATACCGCAAGCGTGCCCACCCAATAGGGCACGTGATCGTTGAGGGTTTCACCCAGATAGCCTGCCAGCCAGGGCGCCACCGCCCCGCCGCTGAAGCGGACAAAACTGTAGGCCGCAGAGGCTACTCCGCGTTCGACAGGGGCTGCTTTCATGACGGTTTCTGTGACCAAGGTATTGTTGATGCCTAAAAACAGGCCGGCCGCCACCACACCAACCACCAGCACAGATTTATGGTCTGTCCAGATGGCCATCACGGCCAGCACCAGGGCAAAACCCAGCAGGGCAAACACAATCGATGGAATCGTGCCCCACGCACTTTGCAAACGGGGTGCGAGAAACACGGAAGCAAACGCCAGCATCACCCCCCAGCCAAAGAAAATCAGGCCCACCTGCTGCGCGCCCATGTCCAGCGGAAATGGCGTGTAGGCCAGCAAGGTGAAAAAGCCGAAGTTATACAACAGCGCGGTGATGGCCACCCCCAGCAAGCCGGGATGCCTGAGGGCCCGGAAAGGGTCGCGCAAGGTGCTGTGGTGCACGGTGGCGGCAAAGGGCGGCAACAGAAAGAACGTGACCACAAAAGCGATGGCCATCAATACCGACACCCCGAAAAAAGGCCCGCGCCAGGAAATGGAACCCAGCACGCCACCGATAAGCGGCCCGGCGGCGATCCCTACACCCAGCGCAGCTTCGTAAAAAATGACGGCATCCCGAACAGACCCTTGGGAAGCGCTGACAATCGCGGCCAGTGCGGTGGCCACAAACAGCGCATTGCCCAGGCCCCAGATGGCGCGGTAGCCGACGATCTCCATCACTGACCCAGACATCCCGGCCAGCCCGGCCCCCGCAATAATGACCAGCAAACCCAGCAGCAGCGTGCGCTTGACCCCCAGACGGCTGGAAACCACGCTGGTGATCAGCATGGCCAGACCCATGACAGCCATGTAGCTGGTAAACAGTAGGGAGGTTTGTGAGGGCGTAGCGCCCAGGGAATCCGCAATCGGCTTGAGGATGGGATCCACAAGCCCGATGCCCATAAAGGCAATGACACAGGCAAACGCGACGGCCATGACGGCTTTGGGTTGTCGCAATAAATTCATGATGAAAGATCCGGAAAATAAACAGAATCGGTATAGGCCGCATCCAGCAAGCCTTCCAGGGTCTGCAACGTGGTGTCCAGGCCCTGGCGCTGGGCAGGCGCAAGCTGGGCAATAAGCGCCCCCATCACCCTCGCCCGTTCGCGACGCAAGTCGTCGAGCATGTGCTGTCCTGCGGGGGTAAGGGACACCAGCCCCGCACGCGCGTCGGAGGGATCGGGTACGCGCCGCACCAGAGACTGCTGCAGCAAACGCTTGACCAGGGTGGTCATGGTGGGCTGGCTGCAGTGCTCGGCCCGGGCGAGGTCTCCCACACGGGACGGGCCCAACTGGCTGATCTGAGACAGCACCCGCGCCTGCGCCAAAGGCACAGCCCATTGGGTGTGATGGGTAACCCAGCGGTTAAGCCGGACGATGCGATCAAGCAGCTGTGCACCCACCAATAAATGATCAGCAGACCCAGACATGTCAAATCCATATTTAAATAGTATAGCTATGCAATTATAGCGAAAAAACCAGCTGAACCGATGGAATGAGCATCAGAAACAGCTGGTGGTGTGGCTGGTTATATAGCCTCGGTGCGTTGCATCAACCAGTTGCGCGTATCGCCATCCACCAGGGGCAGCAGCTGCTTGCGCACGTGCTGATGGTAGGTATCCAGCCAGCGGATCTCATCGGCAGACAGTTGCTCGCGTACCACGCAACGAGTATCAATGGGGCACAGTGTGACGGTTTCGAACGCCAGAAACGAGCCAAAGGCCGTTTGCGCCGCAGGCACAGCCAGCATCAGGTTTTCGATGCGAATGCCCCATTGGCCGTCCCGGTAAAGGCCGGGCTCGTTGGACGTGAGCATGCCTGCCCGCATGCCTTGGTGGGCTCGGGCATGGCCACGCACGGAAATAGACTGTGGGCCCTCGTGCACGTTAAGAAAATAGCCCACCCCATGGCCGGTGCCATGACCGTAATCCAGGCCACGCTGCCACAAAGGGGTACGCGCCAGCGTATCCAGCACAGATGACGGGGTATCCACTGGAAACTGGGCGCGGGCCAGCGCAATATGGGCCTTGAGTACCGAGGTGTAATCCACCCGCTGCGCCGCCGAAGGCGTGCCTATGGGCACTACCCGGGTGATATCGGTGGTGCCACCCAGATACTGCCCGCCCGAATCAATCAGGAGCAGGCCGTCACCCTGGATAAACGCATGCGCCTGCGGCGTGGCACGGTAATGCGGCATCGCGCCGTTGGCATTGAAACCCGCAATAGTGGCGAAGCTCAGGCTGACAAACCCAGGGCGCCGCGCACGTGCAGCCGACAAATAGGTGTCGACATCAACCTCGGTAAGCTTCTGGCCCTCGGCCAGGGCAGCCTCAAACCAGGCGAAAAACTCGCACAGGGCGGCACCATCCTGGGCCATAACCTGACGGATCTGAGCAGCTTCTGCGCTTGTTTTGACAGCTTTCAGCAACTGCGAAGGGTTGATGTCCTGGATCAGGCGGGTTTGCGTGGCATGCGACAGCGTACCTGCCGTCACCCGCACGGGATCCACGAGCAAGGGGGCATCGACCGGCAACTGCGACAGATCGGCTGCCAGCGACGGGTAATCACGCAGCTCGACCCCATCCTCAGATAGACGCACAGCCAGATCCGCATCAATTTTTGCAGGCGCCACGTACAGGCGCACGCGGGATTCATCCAGCAAGGCATGCGCCAGAAATACCGGGTTGTAATCGACATCGGCGCCGCGCAGATTAAGCAGCCAGGCGATGTCGTCCAGAGAGGACAACAGGTGGTACTGAGCCCCTTTAGCCTGCATGGCCCGGCGCACCTCGGCCAGGTTGGCAGCGCGGCTGCGGCAGGCGTGCGGCGGCAGGTGCTCGAACACCGGCGCGGTGGGCAGATCGGGGCGATCTTCCCAGATGGCGCCAACAGGATCTTGTCCAAGCACAAGGCTGATCGAGGCGGCCTGCAAGGCCGGCTGCCAGCGTGTTGCAGTGGACTGATCCAGCACGCGGCCGTCCACTGCCAGCTGGTCTCCCTGCTGCAGGTGTTCAAGCAGCCAATCCAGCATGTCGGGTACCTCGGGGGCACCCGCACGCATCAAGACGATGCCTGAACCCTGCAACTGGGCATCAGCCTGCACCCAATAACGGCTGTCCGTCCAGAGGCCGGCAAAATCTGCTGTAAGCAGCAGACTGCCTGCCGACCCATCAAAACCCGACAGCCAGGCCCTGGCCGCCCAGTGTTCTGGCAGATATTCGGACAGATGGGGATCGGCCGTGGGGATCAGGCAAGCCTGAACCCCGGACAGGGCCATCTGCCCGCGCAGGGCCGCAATGCGATCGGCCGGAGCCGCTAGAGAATGCAACAAAGACACCATGGTTCCTTAGGCAACTGCCGACACATCCAGTTTGGCAGACGTCTTGGCCTTGATCTCGTCGACAGAGACGCCGGGGGCGAGCTCGGTGAGCTTGAGGCCCTTGTCGGTGACTTCCATGACGCCCAGATCGGTGATGATCAGGTTGACCACCCCGACGCCGGTAAGCGGCAAGGTGCATTCGGGCAGCAGCTTGAGGCTTTCGGAACCATCTTTTTTATTGACGGCAACGTGCTCCATCAGGACAACGACCTTGCCAACCCCGGCGACGAGGTCCATGGCACCGCCCATGCCTTTGATCATCTTGCCCGGAATCATCCAGTTGGCCAGATCGCCTTTCTCGGACACCTGCATGGCGCCCAAAATGGCCAGATTGATCTTGCCGCCACGAATCATGCCGAAGGAATCGGCCGAGGCAAAGATGGACGAACCAGGCAATGTGGTGACGGTTTGCTTGCCGGCGTTGATCAGGTCGGCATCGACCTGATCATCCGTGGGAAACGGGCCAATGCCCAGCAAACCGTTTTCGGACTGCAACCAGACCTCCATGCCGTCAGGCACGTAGTTGGCCACTTTTGTGGGCAGGCCAATACCCAGATTGACGTAAAAACCGTCTTGCAATTCTTTGGCAGCACGTGCCGCCATTTGTTCACGATCCCAAGCCATGTAAATGCCCCTTATTGACGAATAGTGCGTTGTTCGATGCGCTTTTCGGGATGCGCATTGAGGACGATACGGTGCACATAAATGCCCGGCAAATGAACTTCATCGGGATCGAAGGTGCCTGTGGGCACCACCTCTTCGACCTCGGCGACGGTGATTTTCCCGGCCATGGCGACATTGGGGTTGAAATTGCGCGCAGTGCGGCGAAACACCAGGTTGCCGCTGCGATCAGCCTTCCAGGCCTTCACCAGAGAGATGTCGGGTGTCAGCGAGGTTTCCATCAGATAGGTGCGGCCGTTGAACTCGCGGGTTTCCTTGCCATCGGCCACCACGGTACCCACCCCGGTGGGTGTAAAAAATGCCGGGATACCGGCACCACCTGCCCGCAGCTTCTCGGCCAGGGTACCTTGCGGCGTAAACTCGAGCTCGAGCTCTTTGGCCATGAACTGACGCGCAAATTCTTTGTTTTCGCCCACATACGAGGCAATCATTTTTTTGATCTGGCGCGTAGTCAGCAACTGTCCTAAGCCAAAATCATCCACGCCCGCATTGTTGCTGACACACGTGAGCCCCTGAACACCGGAGTCCCGCAATGCGGCAATCAGCGCTTCGGGGATGCCACACAGCCCGAAACCGCCGACAGCGATCATCTGGTTGTCGGCAACGATGTCGCGCAAAGCCGCGGCAGCGTTTTCATAGACTTTATCCATACGACGTTTCCTTTGAGACCAACTGAGAAAAAAGAATCAGTGCGAAAAACAGTGCGCCAACACGTGGCGATCTGCAGATGTCCAGGGTACAGGCCGGCCGGTGGCACCATCGGTGCACACCAGCACATTGCGGCCATGCGCATGACGGTTTTCGGGGTTGCCAGCCGAGGCGATCCAGCAATCGAGCTCGATACTGGTCTGGCCCACACGCACAAGCGTCATGCCCACCACAATAGAAGCAGGATACAACAGCGGTTTCAGAAAATCACACGAGGCATGTGCCAGCACACAGTAACGCCCCTTGGAGGGCTCCAGATCCATAGCCCGAAACAAACGTACGCGTGCTTCTTCAAAATAACGAAAATACGCCACGTTATTGACATGGCGCAGTGCGTCCATATCGCCCCACCATACGTCCAGCTGGATTTCAAACGTCCCTGAAGGTGTTTGACTGTCTGGATATTCAGCGGACATGCAACACTCCTTGAGCAGGCCGGGCCCGCGTCATTCACAGCCATGCAGTATAACGATCTGCAATACAATGGCCGGCAATTCAAGCACCAAGACACGGGAGCCATAGACATGACTGAACGCGAATCCATGGAATACGACGTCCTCGTCGTTGGCGGCGGCCCGGCAGGCCTGTCAGCCGCCATCCGCCTCAAGCAACTGGCCACGGATCGCGGCCAGGAAGTTAGCGTCTGTGTGCTGGAGAAGGCATCCGAAATCGGCGCCCACATTCTGTCGGGCTGTGTGATGGATCCAAGAGCCATCACCGAGCTCATCCCCGACTGGAAAGAAAAAGGCGCCCCACTAGATCTTGAGGTTCAGGAAGACCGCTTTCTGTTTCTGACCGAAAAAGGCAGCCGCGGCACACCGGGCTGGCTGCTTCCCGATTGCTTCAAGAATCACGGCAATTACATTGTGCGCCTGGGGCATGTCACCCGCTGGCTGGGTGAGCAGGCTGAAGCCCTTGGCGTGGATGTTTTCCCGGGGTTTGCCGCTGCTCAAATCCTTTATTCGGACACTGGTGCCGTGCGAGGCGTACTGACGGGCGATATGGGCGTGGCCAAAGACGGCAGCCATACCGATGCCTATCAGCCCGGCATGGAGCTTCTTGCCCGTTACACGATTTTTGCCGAAGGCTCTCGTGGCCATTTGGGACGTCAGCTGATCGAAAAATTCCGTCTGGATGCCGGACGCGACCCCCAAAGCTATGCAATCGGCATCAAAGAACTCTGGGAGGTTGATCCTGCCCAGGCACGGCCTGGCACGGTGATGCACACGGCCGGCTGGCCACTGGATTCGGATACCTACGGCGGCTCGTTCCTGTACCACCTCAAGGACAATCTGGTGGCGGTTGGGCTGGTGGTGGGGCTGGATTACGCCAACCCGTGGCTGTCGCCCTTTGACGAATTTCAGCGCTACAAGACACACCCGCATATCCGCAGCATCTTCGAAGGTGGCAAGCGCGTGGCCTACGGTGCCCGTTCGCTGACAGCCGGCGGCCTGCTGTCGCTGCCCAAGATGGTGTTTCCCGGAGGCGCCCTGGTGGGCTGCGAAGCCGGTGTGCTGAATGCGTCGCGCATCAAGGGCAGCCACTCGGCCATCAAGACAGGGGCCCTGGCAGCCGAAGCCGCATTCGAGGCGTTGGCAGCTGGTCGCAGCCACGATGAGCTGACCACCTACCCCGCTGCATTTGAATCCTCCTGGTTGCATGCCGAGCTCAACAAATCACGCAACTTCAAGCAGTGGTTTAAAAAAGGCCGCACCATTGGTACGCTGATGACAGGTGTTGAGCAATGGCTGCTCAAGGGCAGCATCCCCTGGACCATCCATCACACCAAACCGGATCACGCCTGCCTGCAACCCGCAGCGCAGTGTGCGCGCATCGACTACCCCAAGCCCGATGGCAAGCTGACATTCGATCGCCTGAGCTCGGTGTTCATCTCCAATACGCACCACGATGAAAACGAGCCCGCGCACCTGACACTGAAGGACGATACCGTGCCTGTGCAGGTAAACCTGGCCAAGTTCGGCGGCCCCGAGGCGCGTTTTTGCCCGGCGGGCGTGTACGAGTTCGTCAAAACCGACACCGGCGAAGACCGTCTGCAGATCAACGCGCAAAACTGTGTCCATTGCAAAACCTGTGATATTAAGGATCCCACGCAAAATATTGTCTGGGTGACACCACAGGGTGGCGAAGGGCCGGTATATAACGGCATGTAAAATGACACGGGGCGCTGCTTAGGACAGCGCCCTTTTTCATCACCCAATGATGTTGTCACCTTATGGCTACATCAGCACCTGAGCGGCAAGGCCCCGGCAAAAAAATCAATGGATATCGCATACGCCACCAAGTTTCTGGGCGCGCTGTTCGCCATCATGAATCCCTTTATTACTCTGCCACTGTTTTTGGCACTGACCACACAGAAATCCGTGGCCGAGCAGCGCAATCTGGCCGTGTCCATCCTGGGATACACCACTGCCATGTGCGTCGTGATTGCACTGGGGGGCAGCCACATCATCAGCTTTTTTGGTGTCAGTCTGGACTCCTTCCGGGTTGCGGGCGGCATGGTACTGATTGGCATTGCGCTGTCCATGCTGAATGGCCAACCAATTACATCCCACGAGCGCGCCACCCAGGAAAAAAGTGCCAACACCGCTGCGGCAGCGGCCGCAGGCACGGATGACAACCCAGCCTTCTACCCCCTGACCTTTCCCATGATCATCGGGCCCGGCACCATCACCACCTTGATCATCTACAGTGCCCAGGCCAGAAGCACAGCCCGTATCGTCGGTTTCAGCGTAGTGCTGCTGGCGGTACTGGCCGCACTGTTTGTCGTTCTGTATTTTGCCGCGTCAATCGGCAAACTGCTGTCCACCAAGATGCGCGTTATCATGGCCCGCATCATGGGCATCATCCTGGCCGCCATTGCGGTAGAGATGGTGTTTGCCGGCGCCAAGGCGATGCTGCCAGGGCTGGCGCACTGATATCGCGGCAGCACTGAACGGCAGCGCTGCCGCAGCCTCGGCCTCCTTCAAGACGGCGAGGCACGACACCCGAGGCGATATATGGCACCCGTCGAATTCGGCTTTCTGCTGATCCCGCAGTTTTCCATGCTTTCATTCTCGGGCGTGCTCGAACCGCTACGCATGGCCAACCGCCTGGTGGAAACACCACTCTACCGCTGGCAAATGTTTACACCAGAAAATCTGCCGGTTCCAGCCAGCAATGGCCTGCTATTCGAGCCTACCGGACGCATGGAAGCACCCGGCACGCTGGATACATTGATTGTCGTGGCCGGAATCGATGCCAATACGTACTGCACCCCAGACATCTTGGGCTGGCTGCGCCGGCTGGCCAGCCACAACGTCAATTTGGGGGCCACCTCTGTCGGCCCGCTATTTCTGGCCCGGGCAGGTTTGCTGGACAAGCACCGTTGCACCATTCACTGGGAAAACGTGGCGGGACTGCGGGAGGAATTCCCGTTATTGAATATCACCGATGAGCTCTACGAAATTGATGGTCAGCGCTTGACCTGTTCAGGCGGCACCGCGGGGCTGGACATGATGATGCATCTAATCGGCCAGCGGCATGGATATCGCCTGGCCACCGCTGTGGCAGAACAATGCATCCACCCGGAAATCCGCAAATCCCGGGCCAGCCAGCGCCTGTCGCTGCGCAACCGCCTGAACGTAACCAACCCGCACCTGCTGGCCGCCATCGAATGCATGGAGCGGCACATGGAAGACACATTGAGCAGTGCACAGCTGGCATTGCAGGTTGGTTTGTCGGTACGGCAACTGAACCGCCTGTTTCAATCAAATTTCTCGGTAACACCCAGCGGCTTTTATCGGAACCTGCGTCTTGAACGCGCCCGCAATCTGCTGGAGCAAACCGGTATGCCGGTGGCCGAAGTGAGTCTGGCCTGCGGGTTTGCCACAACCTCGCACTTCATTCGTTGCTTTCGCGAGCGTTTCAGCCATACGCCCACCGCTGCGCGCGGGCATCAGCGTGGGCGCTACACAGACGCACCACACATGCCAGGCGCCTGAAGCCGCCACAGGCAAAAATCCAGCAATAGCATAAAAAGACTATATAACGTCTATTCTGGACTATCAGCACAAGCGAAGACACCCTACTATGGGCGCTCAAAGTGCGGAAACACAGCCATGACACCATGGCAGTCTACGCCACATAAAGGTGTTGCAAGCACAACGCCCCACGCCTCAAAAGAGGAGACAAATTCGTGGACATCCTGCTTTACATGGTCGGCCATGCCAACCTGATCCTTGCCCGCACGATTGAGCATATTTCGCTTGTGGGCGTAGCCATCGGGCTGGCCATCCTGACGGGTGTGCCCATCGGTATCGCCATCACGCAGAACCAGCGCGCCGCCAACCTGGTGCTTTACATTGCCTCGATCATCATGACAGTGCCATCAATCGCGCTTTTTGGCGTGATGATCCCGGTGTTATCCCTGTTTGGCCACGGCATCGGCTACGTGCCCGCCGTCATCGCGGTACTGCTCTATTCGCAATTACCGATTATCCGCAACACCTATACCGCCATCAATAATGTCGATCCTGCCCTGCGGGAAGCCGCACGCGGCATGGGCATGACCCCCTTGCAGCGGCTGAGCCGGGTGGAAATCCCGCTGGCAATACCAGTCATCATGGCCGGTGTGCGCAGCGCCGTGGTGCTCTCCATCGGCATCATGGCCATCGCTGCCTACATTGGCGCGGGCGGCTTGGGCGTATTCATCAGCCGTGGCATTTCGCAAACAGATCCCCGCCAACTCGTGACGGGCGCCGTTGCTGTCAGCGTATTGGCGATTGTTGCTGATTTCTTTCTGCTATGGCTGCAGAACCGTCTCACGCCGGCCGGTGTGCAAACCGCCTGACCCCTAAACCAGAAAAGAGGCCCGACACCATGATCCGGCTGGAAAACCTCACTAAAAAATTCACCACCCACGAAGGCATCGCCACAGCCGCCGACAACATCAACATGGAAGTGCCGACGGGTGAAATCTGCATTTTGCTGGGCCCATCAGGTTGCGGCAAAACGACCACACTGAAGATGGTGAATCGCATCATCCAGCCCAGCTCGGGCCGGGTGTTTTTAAACGGTAAAGACACCACCGACTACGACACCATCAGCCTGAGGCGGCAGATCGGTTATGTGATCCAGCAGATTGGCCTGTTTCCCAACATGACGGTTGGTGAAAACATCGGCGTCGTGCCCCGTTTGCTGGGCTGGGACAAGCAGCGCATCCAGCAGCGCACCGAGGCCCTGCTGGAAATGGTTGCATTGGACCCGGCCATCTTTCTGCCGCGCTATCCCAAAGAACTTTCCGGTGGTCAGCAGCAACGCATTGGCGTAGCCCGCGCATTGGCGGCAGACCCCCCAGTGCTGCTGATGGATGAGCCCTTCGGGGCAATCGATCCGATCAACCGCCAGGTCATTCAGGACGAGTTCCTGAAGATGCAGGAAAAATTGGGCAAGACGATCCTGTTTGTCAGCCACGATATCGACGAGGCGGTCAAGATGGGTGACAAGATCGCTGTTTTCCGTGAAGGCTGCCTGCAGCAATTTGACACGCCCAACAATGTTTTGGCCTCTCCAGCCAATGAATTCGTTGCGGATTTCGTGGGGCGTGATCGCACACTAAAGCGTCTGCGGCTGCTGACGGTACACGATGTGCTGGCAACGCTGCCAGCCACAAACGGCACCGGCCAGCCCTATCACACACAGGAAGACAGGCCCGAATGCCAGATCCTTGAAAACGAGGATCTGCGCATGGCCGTGTCGCAGATGTTTACCTATGATCTGGACGAACTGACGGTGATTGACCCCGCCGGACAATACTGCGGCAGGATTACTCAGCAAGCGATCCGGCAGATGCTGAGCCACCACGACAAGGTACCTCGCCAGGACACCGCGGCGCGGGAATTGCAGGGGCCCGAATCATGAGCCGGGGGGTCAGCACACCGCGGCAGCCCAGCGTCAAAAACGACCGTCTGCTGATTCTTGCCCTATTGGCCTTGGCTGGCGTCTGGCTGCAAATAAATGGTATGGCCGAGGATATCCTTTCTCATTGGGATGACATTCTTTACCTGACCCGCCAGCACATCGAACTCACACTGATCTCCGGCGGGCTGGCCATTGCCACCGGCTTGCCGCTGGGTATTGTGCTGAGCCGCCGCTTTATGCGCCGTTGGGCCGAAGGCGCCATGCAGCTGCTCAATATCGGCACCACTATTCCAACCCTGGCAGTCCTGGCCTTGTCCATGACGTTGCTCGGGATCGGCACCGCGCCGGCCATCTTTGCACTGTGGGTTGCCTCACTGCTGTACATCGTGCGTAACACCTACTCTGGCCTGACCGCCGTCCCTCAGCATCTGCAAGAGGCTGCCTATGGCGTAGGCATGGACGCCTGGCAGGTGCTGTGGCAGGTAGAACTGCCCAATGCATTGTTCGTGATCTTTGCAGGCATCCGCACTGCATTGGCCATCAACGTCGGAACCGTGCCCCTGGCTTTCCTGGTGGGCGGCGGCGGGCTGGGCGAGCTGATTTTTACCGGCATCGACCTCAACGACACCGGAACCATGCTGGCAGGCGCCATTCCGACGGCTCTGCTGGCAATTGCCGTCGATGCCCTCATAGGCATGACGGCCAACGCCCTGATCCCCCGAGGCGTCAATCCACTGCGATAGCGTTTACAAGCGCAGCTTTTCTTCCCCAAGGAGTAGACAAATGAAGCAGATCCTCAAACTCGTCCAGGCAAGCGCCACCGCGGCCCTCGTTATTTTTTCCGGGCAGGCGGCGGCCGCCGACCCCATCGTGGTTGGCGGCAAAAATTTCACTGAACAGCAGATCATGGCAGAGATGACCAGCCAGTTGCTGAAAGCCAAGGGCCATGACGTTGACACACGCGCCGGCATGGGCAGCGCCGTGCTGCGCCAAGCACAGGAAAACGGCCAGGTCGATGTCTACTGGGAGTACACCGGCACGGCGCTGATTGTCTACAACAAAGTAACCACGCCGATGTCGGCGCAGGACGGCTATGCCAAAGTGAAAGCACTGGACGCCGCCAAGGGGCTGGTCTGGCTGAACCCCTCCAAGGCCAACAACACGTATGCATTAGCCATGCGTCACCAAGAAGCCGATAGCCTGGGCATCCATACGATCAGCGACCTGGCAAACACCCTGAACGGTGGCAAAGACCTGACCTTTGCCGTCAATGCCGAATTCTATGCCCGCGCCGACGGCCTCAAACCGCTTCAGAAGACCTACGGTTTCGAGTTTAAACGCGCCAACATCAAGCGCATGGATACCGGGCTGACCTACCAGGCACTGCGTGACAAACAGGTGGACGTCGCCCTGGTCTTCGCCACGGACGGGCGTATTCCCGCCTTTGATTTTGTGGTGCTGAAAGATAACAAAGACTATTTCCCATCCTATGCACTCACCCCGGTCATCCGCAAGGCCGTCCTGGATAAACAACCCAAGCTGGCCGACACCCTGAACAGCCTGTCTGCCGTACTGGACGACAAGACCATGGCCCACCTGAACGCTCAGGTTGACGTTGATCACAAATCCATCAGCGATGTATGCCAAGCGTTTCTCAAGGAAAAAGGGCTGATCTGAACAGAGCCCACCGTGCCATTTGCAATCAAAGGACATGACACCATGACCGACGCTTCACGCCTGCGTGCCGCCGTCGCCCAGACCGAAGGGCGATGCGGCGACCTGGCCTACAACCTGGAGATACACCTGGCACTCATCGAAGAGGCCCGGGCCCAGGAGGCGGATCTTCTGCTGTTCCCGGAACTGTCCCTGACGGGCTACAGCCTGGGCGACGCGGCACTGGCGCTGGCGCGACGCACCGACCATGAAATCATCCAAAAAATTGCGGCCGCAGCCAAAGGCATTGATGTCGTCTTCGGTTTCGTGGAAGAAGCCCCGGCAGCCCGGTTTCACAACGTCATGGCCGTGGCGCGGGACGGCGCCGTGCGCTTCGTGCACCGCAAGATCAATCTGCCTACCTACGGCCAACTGGAAGAAGGCAAGTTGTACGCCGCCGGCCAACAAGTGAATACCTGCCCGGTTCGCGGCCCCTGGGAAGCCGGCCTGCTGATCTGCGCCGATTTTTGGAACCCAGCCCTGGTTCACCTGGCCATGCTGCAGGGGGCCACCGTGCTATTGGCACCCATCAGTTCCGCCCTCGGGGTTGTCAGTGGCGGCTTCTCCAACCCCCAAGGCTGGGATCTCGCCACGCGCTTCTACGCCATGATGTACGGCACCCCAATCCTGATGGCAAACCGGCTGGGGCAGGAACACAACACCCAATTCTGGGGGGGCTCACGCATTCTCGATCCGCAAGGTCAGATCGTGGCACAAGTGCCCGAAGGGAAAAGTGGCTTGGCCTGGGCCGACCTGGACTACGAAGCCGTACGCCAGGCGCGATTCAACCTGCCCACTTTGCGAGACTGCAACCCCGACCTGAACCTGCGGGAACTGCAGCGCATCATGAACTCCCCCGGCTGACCTCAAGCCATCCTCCGAGCGCACGACACAAACCCGCAATACAAAACACGTACAGGACAAACGATGAAGGATTATCTTCTGGACCCGGAAGCCAGGGAGTTCCGCGCCACCACCCGCGAATTTCTGCAGCGCGAACTCGCCCCCCGATCGGACGCGATCGAAAACAGACAGGACTGGGCAGCAGTCAAGGCCGTTGTCCAGGCACTGGGCAAGGCCCACTACCTGACGCTGATGTTTCCTGATCTCTACCGTGGCTCGCTATCCACACCCGGCCTTGTTCATGCCGTGATCCTGTCCGAAGAAGCCGCCGCAATCAACTACGCCTTTGAGACCACCATCGCCACGGCAATTTCCTGCGCCTATCCCCTACACCGCTATGCGCTGCCCGACATTCGGGCCCACTATCTGGACGGCATCATCGGCGGCAGTGAAATAGGGGCGATTTGCGTCACTGAGCCCAACGTAGGTTCAGACAGTGCGGGCATGCAAACCCGGATAACGTTCGACGATACACGCAACGAATGGGTGATCAACGGGCTCAAACGCTATATCTCGAATGCATCCGTGGCCGACACCTACATCGTTTACGGCATCAGCAACCCTGCGGTAACCGCGCAAAAAGGCATGAGTGCCGTCGTTGTCCCCAAGGACACGCCCGGCATCCGCTTCCCTCGCAACTACACCTTCATGGGGCGACGGGGCTGCATTGTCGGAGAAGTCGAGTTCCAGGACTGCCGGGTACCCGCCAACCACCTGCTGGGCCGTCGAGACGAAGGGTTTCGCATCATGCTGGGCATGTTCAATTTCGAGCGGGTCATCCTCGGCGGCTCGGGCCTGGGGCAGGCGCGCGCGGCATTCGACATTGCCACCACGCACGCACAGCGGCGCAACAGCTTCGGGCAGAAATTGGGGTGCAAACAACTCATCTGGGATCGCGTGGCAGAAATGAGCTGGCGCATCGATGCCGCCGAGCTGCTCACTTACAAGGCTGCCCTGCTTTACGACGCCGGAGCGCTCTCCGCCAAAGAGCTGATGAAGCCGGCTTCGATGGCCAAGCTGGTTGCCACCGAGACCGCCCTGTTTTGTGCGGATGCCACCGTCCAGATTCTGGGCGGAGACGGCCTGACCAAAGAATATGGTCGCGCCGAGCAAATCTACCGCGATGCACGCGCACTCACCATCGTTGGCGGCACCTCCGAAATGGTGAAGTACCTCATTGCCAGCACCGACATGCCCTCCATCAAACCCAACCTCTGACGACTAGCCCAGTATGAACGTTTCCTCGATTCTCACCCAAACGGTGGACAAGCATCCTGGCAAGGAGGCGCTGGTCTTTGAAGGACGGCGATGGACTTACGCGGCCTGGAATGCCAGGATCAACCGCCTCTGCCACGCGCTGTCTGATATGGGCGTGCGGCCGCTGGACCGTGTCGCGCTGTATTTGAAGACGGACGAAGCATCCGCAACCCTGTACTTTGCCTGCCAAAAAATTGGTGCCGTGGTCGTACCAATGAATTTCCGGCTGGCACCCGCAGAAGTTGCTCATATCTTGCGCGATTCGGGTGCACGCGTGCTGGCCTACAGCCAATCGCACGCCGCCAGTGCGCTGGCGGCTGCACGAGAAGTGCACAGTACTCACGACTTCATTGCTGTCGCGCCGCAAGGTGTGCTTGTCACCCCCGGCCACCACGACTACGAGGCACTGGCCAGCAGCGGCAACACGGAAGAACCAACCTATCACCCGGATGCCGGACAACTCTCCGCGCTGGTGTACACCTCCGGCACAACTGGCCGCCCCAAAGGGGTCATGCACACGCATGCCAACGATGTTGCCATCGCCATGAACTGCACAATGGAATACAGCTTGGGCGCCGCAGACCGGGCCTTGCACATTGCACCGCTTTATCACGTGGGCGGCATGCAGGCCTATTTCCTGCCGCACGTACTCGTCGGTGGCACCAACATCATCGCCAGCCACTACGAGGCAGGCGCCACACTGGAAATGATCCAGGCCGAGCACATCACGACGCTGTTTGCGGTGCCCACCCAGATCCAGCAAATGCTCTTTCACCCTCACTTCCGGGATTTCAACGTCTCATCCCTGCGCATGATCACGACGGGCGGGGCCGCCATCGCCGCAACCACGATGGAGAGGGTGCTGCGCGAATTCTGCAGCGGTGTATACAACGGCTACGGCATGACTGAAGCAAGCCTCACCCTGCTCCTGCATCCCGAAGACGCGCTGGCTCGCCCTGGCTCCTGCGGCAAGCCTACCCTGATCTCCCAGGCACGGATCGTCTCCCACAACCCCCAGCGCGACGTACCACCAGACGAAGTTGTTTCACCGGGCACTATCGGCCAACTGATCGTGCAAGGCCCCCAAATGATGGCAGGCTATTGGAACAACCCAGCCGAGACCGCCCGCAAGCTGAAACATGGCTGGCTCTATACCGGGGATTTGTTTAGCCAGGATACCGACGGCTATTACACATTCCAGGGGCGTACCGATGACATGATCGTCTCTGGAGGCGAGAACATCTACCCGCGCGAAGTAGAAGAGGTACTGTACCGCTGCCCCGGTGTCAGGGAAGCTGCGGTCATCGGCTTGCCGGATCCGAAATGGGGGCACATGGTCACCGCGATTATCGTCCGCTCTGATCCTCACCTGGACGCCAACGTCATTGATTCCTTTTGTCAGAACAGTGGCCTACTGGCCGCCTTCAAGCGCCCACGGCGGTTTTTCTTTGCCGAACAGCTGCCCCTTAATCCCAGCGGCAAGGTGCTGAAGCACGAACTCATCCGGCAGTACGGGCTGGAAGCATAAACGCCGGCCGCGCTTCATCATCCACACCAACGATCAGACCAATCATGTCCAATCATTCGCACCATGTTTTCGAATTTATCCATGCGCTGCGCTTTGAAGATCTGCCGCAAGCCGGGGTACTGCAGGCACGCCGATGCCTGCTGGACTTGTGCGGCGTCGCCGCTGCAGGAACAGTCACCCCTCTTTCAAAAATCATGTGCCAGCATGCGGCCACACAATACGGCGCCACAACACACAGTGCCCGGATGCTGTTCGATGGCCGATCTGTCAGCCTTCCGGGCATGGTGTTGGCCGGTGCGGCAACGATCGACAGCATCGACGCCCACGACGGCCATGTCCTTACCAAGGGCCATGTTGGCGTCACCATCCTGCCTGTCACGGCCGCCTTGGCGGATGCCGGCCTGATCAGGAACGGCCGCGAGTTTCTGACCACCCTGGCGCTGGGCTACGAAATCGCCACACGTGCGGGGGTGGCCCTGCATGCCACCGCTTGTGATTACCACACCTCCGGTGCCTGGAACGCGCTCGGCGCGGCCGCGCTGACAGCCCGTGCCCTGGCACTGGACACGAATCGCACGCGAGAGGCACTGGGTATTGCCGAATACTTCGGCCCACGCAGTCAGATGATGCGTTGCATCGATCATCCAACCATGGTGAAAGATGGCTCTGCCTGGGGCGCCATGGCCGGCGTATCAGCAGCCCTGCTGGCCGCCGACGGCTTCACCGGCGCGCCCGCCGTGACAATGGAAGACAAAACGGTGGCGTCATTCTGGCAGGATACGGGCAGACGGTGGGCAATCATGGAACAGTATTTCAAACCCTACCCCGTCTGCCGCTGGGCGCAGCCTGCCGTTGAAGCTGCACTGTCCCTGGCGCGCACCCACTCCCTGCAGGCAGCCGATATTGCCGAGATCCGGATTTCAACATTCTACGAAGCCTCACGGCTGGCCACGCGTCACCCGGACACCACAGAGCAAGCACAGTACAGCCTGCCATTCCCGGTTGCTTCCGCCCTATGCCATCAACGGCTAGGCGCGGGGGAAATCAACGGACCAGCATTGCAAGACCCTGAGGTCTGGCGGCTCAGCGAAAAAATGGTGATCACCGAAAACGCGTCATATAGCCAACGTTTCCCCGCCGAGCGCTGGGCGGACGCAACGATCATCCTGCACGATGGGCGCACACTGCAATCCGGCCCCCACACGGCACGAGGCGACGCAGAAGCGCCGCTTACGGACACGGAAGTGACCGATAAATTCTTGGCGCTGGCTGAACCGGTGCTGGGCCAGGTACGTTGCCGACAGTTACAGCAAACGATCGACGCATTGGCCGATGACGACGCCGAAGGCCCCGTGCTAAACACACTGCTGGATCTGATACTCACGGCCGCCTGACCAGGCGGTACATTCCAAACCCTGTGGCACAGCCCACCCAGCACCCAAAAAAGAAGGGGCGGGAATGTATCCCCGCCCCTTCGGCTGTGCCCGATGCACTGGATCACAGCGCATCGGTCGACACTCTTTACTGCACCTTGGCCAACTGATCCAGGATGCCAGGATTCTCCAGCGTGGAGACGTCCTGAGTGATGGGCTCGCCCTTGGCGACAACACGCAGCAGACGGCGCATGATCTTGCCCGAACGCGTCTTGGGCAGGTTCTCGCCAAAGCGGATTTCACGCGGCTTGGCAATGGGGCCAATCTCTTTGGCCACCCAATCGCGCAGCAGCTTGGCCATCGCCACCGCATCATCACCGGTTGGCAATGCGCCATTAAGCACCACAAAGGCCACCACGGCCTCGCCGGTTGTATCATCGGGACGACCCACCACGGCGGCTTCTGCCACCAGTTCGTGAGCCACCAGGGCGGATTCGACTTCCATCGTGCCCAAGCGGTGGCCCGAGACGTTCAACACGTCGTCGATACGGCCCATGATCCAGAAATAGCCGTCCTTATCGCGCTGGGCGCCGTCGCCAGCCAGGTAATAGCCTTTGAGTTCTTCAGGGAAATAGGTTTTCTTGAAGCGCTCGGGATCACCCCAGATAGTGCGGATCATTGATGGCCACGGGCGGCGGATGACCAGAAAGCCACCCTTGCCGCGTTCGACTTCTTCGCCGGTTTCATCCACGATGGCGGCATCAATACCGGGCAACGGCAAGGTGCAGGAACCGGGCTTAAGCGGTGTGACGCCCGGCAGTGGTGTGATCATGTGGGCACCGGTTTCGGTTTGCCACCAGGTATCGATCACCGGGCAACGCTGGTTGCCGACATTGTTGTAGTACCACACCCAGGCTTCGGGATTGATGGGCTCGCCCACCGAGCCGATGATGCGCAACGAGGAAAGGTCGTAGGATTTGGGGTGAACCTTGGCATCCGCCTCGGACGCCTTGGTAAGCGAGCGGATGGCCGTAGGCGCTGTGTAGAATACCGACACCTTGTGTTCCTGGATCATCTTCCAGAAACGGCCCGCATCCGGGTAAGTGGGCACGCCCTCGAACACCACCTGGGTAACCCCGGCAGCCAGCGGCCCGTAGGTGACATACGAGTGGCCGGTCACCCAACCGACGTCGGCGGTACACCAGAAGACGTCGTCTGGTTTGGAGTCGAACGTCCATTTCATGGTCATCAAAGACCACAGCAAGAAGCCCGCACTGGAGTGTTGCACGCCCTTGGGCTTGCCGGTTGAACCCGAGGTATACAGGATGAACAGCGGATGGTCTGCATCCACAGGCACGGGCGGGCAATCGGACGACTGCCCCTTGATCACATCGTGCCACCAGAGATCGCGGCCGGCATCCCACTGCACATCAGAGCCGGTGCGCTTGTAGGTAATAACCTTGCGCACGGCCTCGCATCCGCCCATGGCAATGGCCTCATCCACGGCATTCTTTAACGCGATGGCCTTGCCGCCGCGCATCTGTGCATCGGCCGTGATAATCAGCGTGGCGCCGACGTCGACGGTACGCTCGTGGATGCTCTTGGCCGAGAAGCCGCCAAACACCACCGAATGAATGATGCCCAGGCGTGCGCAGGCCTGCATGGCCACCACCGCCTCGATGGACATCGGCAGGTAGATGACGGCGCGCTCGCCCTTCTTGAAGCCCAGCGATTTGATCGCATTAGCAAACTGCGACACGCGAGCGTGCAGTTCTTTATAGGTAATTTTGGTGACGGCACCGTCGTCCGCCTCGAAAATCAGGGCCACCCGATTCTCGGCCGGTGTACCCAGATGTTTATCAAGACAGTTGGCCGAGACATTGATCTGGCCATCCGGGTAAAACTTATAGAAGGGCTTGTTGGATTCGTCCAGCACCTGGGTAAAGGGTTTCTCCCAGATCAGGTTCTCCGTGGCCAGACGGGCCCAGAACGCGTTTGGATCCCGATTGGCCTCGTCGCACAGGGCTTTATAGCCTTCCATCCCAGACACATTGGCCTGCTTGACCAAGTCTGCCGGTGGCGGAAAAACACGGTTTTCTACCAGTATGGATTCAATCTCCGTAGCCATTGCGCTCGCTCCTTTTGTTTGATGTGGTGACATCATGTTTGAATTGTGTTCTGTGTACCGTACTGCACGAGTCTTACTTGACCCTGACAAATGCAACCGCCTGATTGCCTGCATCCCGGTCACGTTGGCCCCGGGCAAAATCCAGCCCTGCCAGTATCCATAGGCCCAGCATAAAAAATATACCGGTGGCCAGCAAAGCCACCCGGTGGTTGCCACCCGTCAGCCACACTAGCACGCCATAGGTAAGCGGGCCCACGACTGCCGCCAACTGAACTGCAAATGTCCAGAGTGCGAAAAACTCAGCCGGACGATGGACAGGGGCCAACACGCCAACCATGGCACGCCCGGCACTTTGGCTGGTGCCCATGCACAAACCTGCCAGTGCCGCTGCCAACCAGAACACCGCCAGTGTCTGGGTGGCACTTGCCAGCAGCACCATGACAATCCACCCCACCAAGGTGATGGCGAGTGCACGCTTGTGGCCGATGCGATCCTGCACATAACCAAAGGCAAACGCCCCAGCTGCCGCAGCGATATTGACCAGAAACACCAGCAGCATGGTGTGCTGCATGTCAAACCCCATCACCTCAGTAGCATAGACTGCGGACAAGGTAATAACCACGGTGATCCCTGCCTGATAGCAGGCAATACACAGCAGCAGCCGCTGAAAATCTGGGAAATCACGCCGGGTTTCTTGCCAGGCAGCGCGCAACTGGGCAAAAACGGGTTGTGCCGGAGGTGCTGCCTGCCTATGTTTGGGCTCGCGCAGCCACACAAACGAGGGAAGCGACGCCAAGGCAAACAGAACCGCGGTGAGCAGCATGATCCAGGGCACGTAATCGGGGGCAGACAAGCCCCGCGCCCCGGCAGTGCTGGCCACCCACAAGGCCAAGCCCAACGCCAGCATGCCACCAAAATAGCCAAAGCTCCAGCCCCAGCCGGACACCCGGCCCATGGACTCCGGGCGCGCCAAGGATGGTAGAAAAGAAGCCACGGTGGACTCGCCCACACAATAAAACACGTTGGAGGCCGCCAGCCAGAATAAGCCCCAGGCAATGGCGCCGGGCCCCACAGTGGCCAGGACGGCCGTGGCCAACACACAGCCTACAGTGCTGGTAAACAAAAGCCGCCGGTGCCCCGCCCGGGCATCGGCCCGGGCACCCAGAGAGGGCATGGCCAACATCACAATCAGATAGGACGTGGATAAGGCCGCGGTAAGCGCTAGCGTGCCCCAGGCGTGCCCCGCCGCCACCACGCCCACAAAATAGGCGTTAAAGACCGTGGTGAGCACCACCGTGGTGTAGCCCGAGTTGGCAAAATCGTACATGGCCCACGACCAGAGCTCCCGCCGCCGCACCCCCGGATGCAATGCCCCCCCAGCCACCGCATCCTTTACTCGACCCATGATTACAGCGCCGCGCGGATTTGTTCCAGAGCGCTGGGATCTTCGATGGTGGTGAGATCGCCAGGATCCCGGCCTTCGCACAAGGCCACGATGGCGCGGCGTAGCACCTTGCCGGAACGCGTTTTGGGCAGGTTGGTGACGAACAGGATGCGGGCCGGCCGTGCCACCGGGCCGTTACGCTCTTCGATGACATGTTTGATTTCGGCCTCGAGACGATCCCGGCTGCCTGGCTCATCGAGCATGGCGGGGTTGCGCAGTACGGCAAACCCCATGGCCACTTGCCCCTTGGTCTCATCAGCAACCCCCACCACGGCAGACTCGGCCACGGCGGCATGGGTGTTGACGGATTCTTCGATCTCGCGAGTGCCCAGGCGGTGCCCGGCGACATTGATGACGTCGTCGGTACGCCCGAGAATGAACCAATAGCCGTCCTTGTCCACCAGCCCCCAGTCGAACGTAGAATAGGTAAGCCGGCCTGGGAAGGACTCGAAATAGGTTTTGACAAAGCGCTCGTCGTTGCGCCAGATGGTGCTTAAGGCACCGGGCGGCAGGGGTGGCTGGATGGCCACCACGCCTTTTTCGTTGGGGCCGCAATCCTGGCCTGTGGCCTCGCTAACCACCCGGACATCAAAACCAATGACAGGCACCGAGGGGCTGCCAAAGCGCAGGGGGATTTCTTCGATGCCTGGCTGGGCAGACAAAATGGGCCAACCGGTTTCCGTTTGCCAGTAGTTGTCGATAACCGGCTTATCCAGGGCCTCGGAAAGCCACTGCCCAGTGAGTTCATCCAGTGGTTCACCCGCCAGGTAAATGCGATCCAGGCTGGAGAGGTCGTGCTTGGTAAGCAAGGCTGGGTCGTGCTTTTTAAGCACCCGGATGGCCGTGGGCGCACAAAACAGTGCGCTGACACGATAGGTTTCGATAATGCGCCACAAAATGGCCGCATCCGGACGCACGGGCGTGCCTTCGTACATCACCGTGGCCTGGCCGTTAAGCAGTGGGCCGTACACCACATACGAGTGCCCCACCACCCAGCCTACGTCGCTGGCTGAAAAATAGACGTCTCCAGGCTTGCCCCCAAAGATGTACTCCATCGAGGCACACAGGGCCACCGCGTAACCACCGACATCTCTTTGCACACCCTTGGGGTTTCCGGTGGTGCCGGAGGTGTACAGGATATAGCTGGGCGCGTTGGATTCAAGCCATACCACCGGCACCTGCACGTCCAGATGGCGGGCTCGCAAAGTGGCGTAATCGAGATCGCGCCCCTCAGTCAGTTGCATGGGCACCAGGTTGCGATCCACCAGCACCACGTGCTCGGGCGCATGGGCGGATTGTTCGATAGCCTTATCCAGCAGCGGCTTGTAGGGAACCGGCCGCCCGCCGCGTGAACCCGCATCGGTGGAAACAATGACTTTGGGCTCGGCGTCGTCGATGCGTTGCGCAAGATTGTGCGCTGCAAACCCACCAAACACGACCGAATGAACCGCCCCGATACGCGCACAGGCGAGCATGAAAAATGCAGCCTGGGGAATCATGGGCAGATAGATGAGGACACGATCACCCTGCTGGACGCCCAGACTTTGCAGAATCGCTGCTGCTGCGTTGACCTCTTGGGAAAGCTGCGCCCGGGTATAGACGATTTCTTTGTCGACCTCGGTGGAGACCCAGATGAGGGCAGGCTGATCCGCCTGGGTATCCAGCCAGCGATCGACTGCGTTATAGCAAAGGTTGGTGCGCCCGCCCACAAACCACTGCGCAAACGGCGGCCGGGAATAATCCAGCACCTGGGAGAACGGGGTTTCCCAGTGAATCCGCCGGGCTTCCTGAGCCCAGAAGGTTTCCCGATCCTGTATCGATTGGCGATGAACCTCGCGGATTTTCTGCATGATGTCTGTCTCCTGGTCGTCCTGCTACCCGAGCATCCTGCCAGACACCCGTAATGCGGACGTATCTTGAATGGTTTTGGTGCCAACATGCTACACCAGCCTCGACCGTACTGCGGAATCCTGACATAGGGCTTACACAGGGGGCTTAGCCGGCCAGACAGCGTTCCAGTGCCCAGTTGGCGGCAGCCAGCCCCATTGTGGCTGTGACAGTAACGCTGGACCCATACCCGGCGCACGACAGGCCCTGCGGCGCGGTTGCCGTCCAGGCCTCAGGCAAACGCACAGACTGCTCGAACCAGAGGCACTGAACTTTCATGCGCGGCACCCGCTGCTTAGGTTTGCCGCCGGCAACCCCACCCTTAGGATAGCCATGCTGCTGACGCAGAGTTTGCCGGATACGTCCCAGCAAGGCATCGTGGACAGCCTCGGAGAGATCACCTGCCCGCAGACTAAGCGGATCAGTTTTGCCCCCCGCCCCGCCGCAACACAGCATGGGCCAGGCGCTGGTGCGCGCCTGGAGAATCATGGCGATCTTGGCGGACACCTGGTCCGTGCAGTCGATCAGTACCCCGGAGGGATGATCCGCCAGAATGGACTGGATATTGCCGGCATCCACAAAATCATCAACCTCGGTGATCTGGCACGCTGGATTGATATCGCGCACCCGTGCGGCCATCGCAGCCACCTTTGAGGCCCCCAGGGTGCTGCCCAGCGCATGCACCTGCCGATTGATGTTGGATTCGGCGATGTGATCGAGATCCACCAGCGTCAGATGCCCGATCCCGGATCGTGCCAGCGCCTCGGCGCACCACGAGCCCACCCCACCAATGCCCGCCACCACTACATGGTGTTGGGCAATGGATTGCCACGCACCCGCGCCGTACAGCCGATCAAGGCCGGAAAACCGGCGATCGAGGTCTGGAGTGGTGAGATCAGAAGAAGATGAATCAAACATGGGAAGCAGGAAATTAATGATCGTCCTCTACAATACAATAAGATGCATAGCCCACTGATGATGTGTTAGCCCTGTGAATGCCTTTTCCCCTCAGATCCCACACCAGCCGCCGCACCCCGATGCGCTGCAGCTGCGAGACGACGCCTGGCACCAGGCATCCATCCGGGAAACCCTGCAGCACTGGGATAAACGATCCGACCTCTGGGTATTTGGCTACGGCTCGCTCATCTGGCGCCCCGAATTCAACTTCCTCGAGGCACGCCAGGCCAGAATTCACGGCTACCATCGCGCACTTTGCCTGTGGTCACGCATCAATCGGGGTACGCCGCAGCAGCCAGGGCTGGTTTTTGGCCTGGATCTGGGTGGCTCTTGCACCGGCCGGGCGTTTCGGATTGCGGCAGAGCAAATACCCGACAGCATGTTGGCTCTCTGGAAACGCGAAATGCCCAGTGCCTCGTATATTCCACGATGGCTGTCGTGCCATACGGATGCGGGTGTGGTGCCCGGCCTGGTTTTCACCATGGACCGCCAGGATAACGGCTATGTCTCCGGCCTCAGCCTCGAGCAAACGGTAGCAGCGGTGCTGCGCGGGCACGGACGCTATGGCGCATGCACTGACTATGTCTTGCAAACCGCCCATGCACTCGACGCAGCGGGCATCCCCGATCGCCGGCTCAAGACAATTACCCAAGCCCTACAGGCGTCCATCCCCTCTTTTGTATAAACAGGCACCATGTCCATCGCCGATATCCGCCAGACCTACCAAAAATTTGAACTGCTCGAATCTACCGCTGCGGCAGATCCCTACACCCAGTTCGATCAATGGTTTCAGCAGGCTCTGCACAGCGAAGTGCATGAGCCCACTGCCATGACACTGGCTACGGCAGATTGTTCCGGCAGGCCGTCGGCCCGTATCGTGCTGCTGAAGGGCTTCGACACCCAGGGCTTTGTGTTTTACACCAATTACCAGTCGCGCAAGGGACAAGAATTAAACACCAATCCGCATGCCAGCTTGCTGTTTTTCTGGCCCGAACTTGAACGGCAGGTACGCATCGAAGGCATGGTCAGCCAGGTGGCAGCAGCCGAATCCGATGCCTACTTTGCCAGCCGGCCGCTGGGCTCCAGGATTGGCGCCTGGGCATCTCCTCAAAGCCAACCCATCACCCACGAGGCGCTGGCGCAGCGAGCCAACGATCTGGCGCAAGCGCTGGGAGATCAGCCCCCCAGGCCCCCTCACTGGGGCGGATACCGGATACAGGCCAACCACATCGAGTTCTGGCAAGGGCGTCCCTCACGGCTGCACGACCGCCTGGTTTATGATCTGGATGACACCCAACATTGGCAATTGACACGCCTGGCCCCCTGATTGCCATGACATCACACCCTCAGTCTCCTGATTTTCCGTCCTTGTATTTTCGTTCTGCACTTGGCCGTTTTCCTACCGGCGTCACCATTATTACAGCCGAACACCCCGACACTGGACTGCCCCTGGGCCTGACCATCAGCTCGTTTTCGTCGGTCTCGCTCGAGCCACCCATGGTGCTGTGGTCTTTGGTGGAGACAGCGGTCTCCCTGCAGGCATTCCTGGCGCTGGATCGTTATGTGATCCACGTGCTGTCGGCCAGCCAGATCGATCTGGCACGCCGCTTTGCCAAGGGCCCACACGCCGAGCGCTTTGCCGGCCAGGCGCTGGAGCGTGCCCCCAACGGCACCCTGATGCTGGCAGACAACCGTTGCGCGGCCTGGTTTGAGTGCCACAACACCCAGCACCATCAAGCGGGCGATCACACCATTTTTGTGGGCCGGGTAGAGCACTGCCAACGGCAATTGCTTTCTCCGCTCATCTATCACGCGGGCGACTTCGACCTGACTCAAGGCAGCGAACCCCTGTCTCGCAACTGAACCGTATGCACGATTACATTCTGACGCTCTCGTGCCCAGATCGCATGGGCATTGTCCATACTGTCAGCAGCTGGCTGCTGACGCACCATGGCAATATTGTTCACGCACAGCAGTTTGGCGACGTGGACAGCCAGCAGTTTTTCCTGCGCGTGCACTTTTCTCTGCCGCAGGACGCCGACCTGGGCATGTTGCAAGCAGACTTTGCGCCCATCGCCGAGCGCTTCGACATGCAGTTTGATTTTCATGACACCCACCGCAAGGCACGCCTGCTGGTGCTGGTCAGCCGCCAGGGCCACTGCCTGAACGACTTGCTGTTTCGGGTGCACAGCGGGCAGATGCCTGCGGAGATTGCCGGAGTAGTATCCAACCACGAAGACTTCAGAAGCCTGGCCGAAGCCAACGGGCTGCCGTTTCACTACTTGCCGGTGTCCGCAGACACCCGTACTACCCAAGAGCAGCAGATCCTTGATTTATGCACCCAGGAGCGTGTGGATCTGGTGGTGCTGGCACGTTATATGCAGATTTTATCGGCGAATCTGTGCCAGGCACTGTCTGGCCGCGCCATCAATATCCACCACAGCTTTTTGCCCGGATTCAAAGGCGCGCGCCCGTATTATCAGGCCCATGCCCGCGGCGTAAAAATTATTGGCGCCACCGCACACTACGTGACGCAAGACCTGGATGAGGGCCCGATCATCGAGCAGGATATCGAGCGCGTTGACCACGCCATGAACCCGAAAGACCTGACCCGTATCGGCAGTGATATTGAATCCGTGGTGTTGTCCAGGGCCGTGCGCTGGCACGTCGAACATCGCATCTTGCTAAACGGCCGGCGCACGGTGGTGTTTCGGTAAACACTACAAGGCACCCCAGGCCTGTGCAATACGCAATCGGCCTGGCTGCCGCGCAGGCAGGCAAAGAGAATCAGTGTGAAGTGGGGAGTTCGAGCTCGAACAGGCTGGTGACTTCAACTTCGAGCACCTGAGCCTTGTCCTGGTTGAACAAACGCCATGTCCAGCGGATGATACCGAGATCTTCACGCGAAGAAGACACCCGTTTGGAGTCGACCGTGGCTTCGAGGCTGAGTTGATCGCCGGCACGCACAGGCACCATCCAGCGCAGGCGCTCGAGGCCGGGAGAACCGAAGGATTCGGAGTCGTGCAGGATGCCGTCAACCGCCATGCGCATGGCCACACCACACGTCATCCAGCCACTGGCAATCAATCCACCCCAGCGGCTGTCTTTGGCACGCTCCGGGTCGACATGAAACCATTGAGGGTCGTAGGCCCGGGCAAAGGCCAGCATTTCAGCCTCGTCCATGGTGACAGGCCCCTGGTGGATCACCATCCCGGGTTCGAGTTCCTTGAATTTCATAATACTGTCCGACAATCGCCGGCAATCAAAAAGGAATAATCAGCCAGTTTAACCGCTTCTGGGTGGCAGGCCCGTGCCTTGCCGTTTACCGCAACGCGGGCATCTGGCGCATCAGCCGGAAAACGCTGCAGCCGCCCGCCCGATACGATCGTTGACGCCTTGCCAGATGGCATCATTCGGGGGACGTTGGAGCAAAATCTGGCTATAGCCCGCCGCATCGAGTTCACGCAGCAAGGCATACAAGCGCCGGGCATACTGGACAGGATCGGTCGGTAAAACCACCCAATCCACCCCGGCAGGGGCAGGCCCCGGAGCCTCATCCAGCACCACGGCAGCGACACGCCGGCCCGCCCGATGATGCTGATCCAGCCAGGCAGGCAAAGCAGGCAAATCCAGTAAAACCAGCGGCGTGTAGGGCGCGTAATGCGCCTTCAGAGACCCGGATACCCGTGGCGCCGCTGCATCTGGCAAGGCAGGGAGATCACCCAGTATCTCAGCCAACTGGTAAATATTGATTTGTCCCGGGCGCAGCAAGGTGGGGCCAACGCCCTTGTCCAGCCGCGAAAGATCAAGAATGGTGGATTCGATCCCGATCTGGGAGTCGCCACCTTCGATCACCAGCAAGGCCTGATCATCGAGATCCGGAAACTCCTGGTGCACGTGTTCTGCGCGCGTGGGCGATACATGGCCAAACTGATTGGCAGAGGGCGCCGCCACCCCGCCACAGCCATGCGGCTTCAGTGACGCAAAGATGTGCAAAAGCGTTTGTGCCACCGGATGGGCGGGGCATCGCAAACCGATGCTCTCTTGCCCACCACTGACAGCATCCGGGATATGTGCCGCACGCGGCAGAATCAGCGTCAGGGGCCCGGGCCAAAACGCCGCCATCAACTGCCTGGCCTGCAGCGGCAATTGGGCCGCCCAATATGCGGGGTCGGTATCGGGTGCCAGATGCACAATCACTGGATGATTGGCCGGCCGCCTTTTGGCCTGGTAGATGCGCGCCACAGCTTGCGGGTTTTCGGCATCCGCGCCCAGGCCATAGACGGTTTCGGTGGGAAAAGCCACCAGGCGCCCCTGACTAAGCCGGTGGGCGGCTTCGAGGATCCTGGCCTGGGTAGACTCAGGCATCAGGCAAACCCAGAACCGAACACACCCGCCCAATGCGCGCCTGCAACTCAGACGCTGTTGCACCGACGATATTGATATGCCCCATCTTGCGGCCCGGGCGTGCCTCTGTTTTGGCATACAGGTGCAGGCGGGTGCCAGGGATCTCAAGGACCCCGGCCCAATCGGGCTCGCGCTGCGCGCCCTGGGCATCAAACCACAGATTACCCAGCAAATTAAGCATGGCTACCGGGCATAGCGTATCGGTAACTCCCAGTGGCAAACCGGCCATGATGCGGGCCTGCTGCTCGAACTGGCTGACAAGGCAACCGTCTTGCGTATAGTGGCCACTGTTGTGTGGCCGGGGCGCGATTTCGTTGGCAAGCACCGAACCCTCTTGCAGGATGAAGAATTCGACGCACAAGATGCCGTGATAATCCAGGTGATCCGCCACGCGCAACGCATACTGGCGCGCCTGATCTGCCACCGCTGCCGGCACCGACCCATCCACCACCGAAAGGGCAAGAATGCCATCATGATGGCTGTTGCGCGACGGCGGGTACGTGACAGTGAGGCCATCCAGCCCACGGGCCACCACCACCGAGATTTCGTAATCGAGCGGCTGCAAGGCCTCTAGCACGCACGCCACACCTTTAAGGGCCTTGAAGGCAGCATGTGCCTGGGCACGTGTTTGCACACGTACCTGGCCCTTGCCGTCGTAGCCCAGGCGGGCGGTCTTGAGAATGCCGGGAAACAGCGCATCCGGGCAGGTATCAAGATCGGCCATCTGCAGCACTGCAGCATGTGGTGCCACGGGCACCTGGGCTGCCTGCAACCAGGATTTTTCGACCACGCGATCTTGCGTAATGGCCACGGCGTCTCCGGACGGCGTGGTGCGGCAGGATGCTGCCAAACGGCGCAGGCTGTCGGCCGGTACGTTTTCAAACTCGGTGGTAACGGCCACACATTGCGCCGCCAGTTGATCGAGTGCGGCCGCATCATCGTAAGCAGCGCACAGGTGCGCATCGGCCACCATGCCTGCCGGCGAACTCTGCGCAGGATCGAGCACCATCACCCGATACCCCATCGCCTGCGCCGACTGGCAAAACATCCGGCCCAATTGGCCACCACCCAGCACACCCAGCCAAGCGCCAGGATTTGCCATCACGTTACGGCTGGCAGCAGCTTGACCCGCCATTACGAGACCTCGGGAGGCACAACCATGGCGCGTGCCGTTTGTGTCTGACGTGCACGAAACTGCTGCAGATGCTGCAGCAGTTTGGCGTCTGTCATGGCCAGGTTGGCCACCACGTGCAAGGCGGCATTTGCTGCGCCGGATTCACCGATGGCAAAGGTGCCCACGGGCACGCCGCGTGGCATCTGGACGATGGACAAGAGGGAGTCCTGGCCCCGCAGATAGCGGGATGGCACGGGCACACCAAACACCGGCACGGGCGTGAGTGCTGCCATCATGCCTGGCAAATGTGCAGCCCCCCCTGCCCCTGCAATGATGGCACGCAGACCACGTGCCAGGGCCTGGGCGCCATAATCGGCCATCTCCTGAGGCATGCGGTGAGCAGACACGACGCGGGACTCGTAGTGAATCTGGAACTCGTCGAGCACAGCGGCTGCATGCTGCATGACATCCCAGTCGCTGGATGAGCCCATGATCAGGCCCACAACCACCGTATCGGCAGCAGCAGTTGGCTGTGTCATTGAGCCCCCTGTGTCAGGCGTGTCTGTGCCTCGAGATATTTTTCGGCGGTGCGTTCAAGCACCTCGGCCGGCAAGCGGGGCGCCGGCGGAGTTTTATCCCATGGCTGGGTTTCCAGCCAGTCGCGGACAAACTGCTTGTCGAATGACGGTGGGCTGATACCCACCGCGTAGCCATCCGCAGGCCAAAAGCGCGAAGAATCCGGCGTCAGGACTTCGTCCATGAGATGCAAGGTGCCTTGCTCGTCCAGACCGAACTCAAATTTGGTGTCGGCAATGAGAATGCCTTGCTGGGCAGCATAGGCAGCGGCTTCGGTGTACAACGCCAGAGTGACACGCCGGATTTCGGCGGCCAGCTCTGCCCCGACCTGAGCCACGACATAGGCGAAATCCACGTTTTCGTCGTGGTGGCCAAACTCGGCCTTGGCCGCCGGCGTGAAAATGGGTTCTGGCAGCTTGTCGGCCTGGCGCAGCCCGGCGGGCAACTGCACACTGCACACGGCACCACTGGCCTGATAGTCTTTCCAGCCAGATCCAATCAGGTAGCCACGCGCCACCGCCTCTACGAGGATGGGATCAAGCCGCTTGACCACCATGGCACGCCCCGCCACCTGGCTGCGCTCGTCGGGGGCAACGACATCTTCGGGGGCAATCCCCGTGAGATGCGTGGGAATCAGATGACCCAAGCGTTTGAGCCAGAACTCGGTAAGCGCAGTGAGTACGCACCCCTTGCCGGGGATGGGGTCGTCGAGAATCACATCGAAGGCCGAGATCCGGTCTGTGGCGACGATCAGGAGTTTGTCTTCGCCCACGGCATACATGTCGCGGACCTTGCCGCGCCCCAGCAGGGGCAGCGACTGTATAGTGGATTGGAGCAAGGCCTTCATGGGGGTTTATTTCACCAATTGCTTGAGATCGCCAGCGGCATAGCGGGCAGCCATGTCGGACAGCGGAATGGCTTTGATCTTGGATGCATGGCCAGCCGTGCCAAATTGCTCGTAGCGGGCAAGGCAAACCTTTTTAGCGGCTTCGCGTGCAGGCTTGAGGTATTCGCGCGGGTCGAATTTGGCTGGATTCTCGGCCATAAAACGGCGGATGGCACCTGTCATGGCCAGGCGGATATCGGTATCGATATTGACCTTGCGCACGCCAAACTTGATGGCCTCTTGAAGTTCTTCGACCGGCACGCCGTAGGTTTCTTTCATGTCGCCGCCAAACTCGCGGATCTCGGCCAGGAGCTCTTGGGGCACGCTGGAGCTGCCATGCATCACCAGGTGCGTATTGGGCAGGCGGGCGTGGATTTCTTTGATGCGTTGCACCGAGAGGATGTCGCCCGTGGGCTTGCGCGTAAATTTATAGGCACCATGGCTGGTGCCCACGGCAATGGCCAGTGCATCCAGCTGGGTTTGTGTGACAAAATCGGCGGCCTGTTCGGGATCGGTGAGCAGTTGCTCGCGCGTCATGGTGCCTTCGGCGCCGTGCCCGTCTTCTTTGTCGCCTTTCATGGTTTCGAGGGAGCCCAGGCAGCCAAGCTCGCCTTCGACGGTAACGCCCAGCTTGTGCGCCATCTGTACCACCTGACGCGTCACGTCCAGGTTGTACTCGTACGACGAAATGGATTTGCCATCCGACATCAGGGAGCCGTCCATCATGACGCTGGAAAAGCCCAGATCGATGGCACCCTGGCACACATCGGGCGACTGCCCGTGGTCTTGGTGCATCACCACCGGAATATGCGGGTAGGTTTCGACGGCGGCTTGAATCAGGTATTTGAGAAAGCCTTCGCCGGCATACTTGCGAGCACCTGCAGAGGCCTGCATGATCACCGGGCTGTCTGTCTGGGCCGCGGCTTCCATGATGGCCTGGACTTGCTCCAGGTTATTGACGTTAAAGGCAGGAATCCCGTAGCCGTGCTCGGCTGCGTGATCCAGGAGTTGACGCATGGAAACCAGGGCCATGACTGGACCTCCAGGTAAAAGGGTGTGAAAAAAGAAATCGGATTGCCCAGATTTTAAGGCGGAACGGGATTTACTGCTGGTTGCCGTCTGTTGCCCGACGTGCCGATTTCGGCCGAAAGGATTTCACGATCCCAGGATGGGTCTCGATATACGGCCCACCGATCAAGTCCAGGCAATAGGGCACGGCGGCAAACACCCCCGCCACCTGCACCGCCCCCGATGCATCGCGCAGGCCCTCAAGGGTTTCGCGAATGGCTTTTGGCTGGCCGGGCAAATTGATGATCAGGGCCGCGTGATCTGCACTTTCGCGGATGACCGCGACCTGGCGCGACAAAATGGCCGTGGGCACAAACTTGAGACTGACCTGGCGCATTTGCTCGGCAAACCCGGGCATCTCGCGGCTGGCCACATCGAGCGTGGCCTCAGGGGTCACATCCCGGCGCGCCGGCCCCGTCCCGCCCGTGGTCAGCACCAGATCGCACCTGGCTTCATCCACCAGCTCGCGCAGCGTGGCGGCAATACCGTCGCGCTCGTCGGGAATCAGGCGCGACACAATTTGCGGCGCGTGAGTCAGCACTTGGCCAAGCCACTCGGTGAGCGCCGGGATGCCTTGATCCTGATACACACCCGAAGAAGCACGATCAGACACCGACACCAGACCCACAATCAGATCATCCGGATGACGGCGCCGCAAGGGAAACGACTGAGACATGAGATTGGCACCAGAACAGCAATAAATGGGGATATTTTAGGGTACCTTGTACAGGTACACTGCGGATATGCACGACACCCCCCCCTCTCCCGAACTCAGCGCCACCTTCAGCTTGCGCAACGGCGACCAAAGCTGGGGGTCCGAGCGTCGCATGGCCCTGCTGGCGGCGATTGGCACTGAAGGCTCCATCAGCGCAGCAGCCCGCAAGATCGGCCTGAGCTACAAGGCCGCCTGGGATGCAGTGGATATCATGAACAGTGTGTCGGGCGACGTGCTGGTTGAGCGCGTCACGGGTGGCAAGCGCGGAGGGGGTGCACAACTCACCCCCCGGGCCCAAAAGCTGCTTGCCTGGTACCAGGCCGTACAGGCAGAGCACCAACGTTTCATGGATGTGCTGTCACGATTTGGCCCCGACAGCGTGCGCCATATGGATCTTTTGCACAGCATGGCGCTGCAGACTTCGGCCCGCAACCGCTTCGAGGGCCATGTCAAAGCCATTTTCCGGCAAGGCGTCAACGATGTAATCGAGCTCGAAATCGCGCCCTCTGTGGTGCTGAAAGCCACCCTCACACATGCCAGCACCGGGCGTCTGGCCTTACGCACCGGCAGACGCGCCCTGGCCTTCATCAAAGCCCAGGCGGTTACCATCACACCGCTTGCAGACACCCCACCCACGCTGGCGGCAGACACCACCACGCGGTGGCTGGGCCATCTGATCCACACCGAGGCAGACCCCACCCTGCGGGAAATCACACTGGAAATCACCCCGGGCATCCAGGTTACGGGGCTGGCTGCCGCCTCCGCGGCTACTCAAGGTTTGCCTGCTTCTGCGCCATTGCCATCGGGCAGCCAGGCCCAGGCCCTGTTTCAGGCCAGCGACGTGTTGTTGGGCACGCTCGACTGATCATCGACCAAACGGCTGGTTCCTTACGGCTCAAGAAGCAGCAGGCAAGACCGGCGATGTGCCCACGACAGCACCGTGCTCAATACGAAACACCTGATCGGCCAGGGCATCAACATCTGCCTGATCATGCGTAATCAGGATGGTGGGGATACCAATATCTCGCTGCAATTGGGCCAGCTCGCGGCGCATCTGCACCCGCAAACCCATATCCAGGGCAGACAAGGGCTCATCCAGCAGCAACAGGCTGGGGCCGGTTGCCAGCGTACGGGCCAGGGCCACGCGCTGGCGCTGCCCGCCTGACAACTGGCCGGGATACCGGTCAAGCAGATGCCCCAGCTGAAACGCCTGCACCCAGCGCTGTGCCTGCGCGGGCAGCACCCGTACACGCCCCCAGGGCCGGGCTGGCCAGTTGCGCCAGCCGGTACGCAGTCCAAACGCGATGTTCTGGCAGACCGTGAGATGAGGGAACAGCGCGTAATCCTGAAACAGATAGCCTAGATGACGTTGCGGCGGGGGCACATTGATATGCGTCGCATGATCAAACAACACACGGCCATCCACCACAATGCGGCCCTCATCGGGGCGCAGCAGGCCTGCAATGGCCTGCATGGTCAGGCTCTTGCCCGCGCCCGACGGGCCAAACAGGGCTACACGACGCGCATCGGTGTGCCAGGCTGGTTGCAATAAAAACCCATCGGCGCCACCCACCTGGCAGCGCAACGCCACAGACAGGCTCATGCGGATCTCCTGCCCGGATGGCGACGCCCACTGGGCACCAGCCACGCCGCCAGGCACAGCACCACTACACAAGTCACCGAAGTGACCAGCACCAGGATATTGGCGGCGTCATCGTTGCCTGCCTGCACAGCCTCGTAGATGGCGATAGAGAGCGTTTGCGTTTTTCCAGGGATGTTTCCGGCAATCATCAAGGTGGCACCAAATTCGCCCAACGCACGGGCAAAGGCCAGCAACACCCCGGCCAAAATGCCCCGTGCCGCCAAGGGCAGGCTGACCCTAAAAAAGACCGCAGCCGGCGACAAGCCCAGCACGGCAGCCGCTTGCTCCAGCCGGGCATCGACCTCCAGAAAGGCTGCGCGTGCAGCCTTTAGCACCAGAGGAAACGCCACCAATGCGGCAGCAATCACGGCCCCTTGCCAGGTAAAGACCAGGCTGATGCCATGCGATTGCAGCCAGCCACCCAACCAGCCACGCCGGCCCAGCAGCACCAGCAAATAATATCCAATGACCGTGGGCGGCAGCACCATGGGCAAGGTGAGCAGCGCATCCACCACATCGCTCCAGCGGGATGGCCAGCGCGACAGGCCGTAGGCCACCGCAATCCCGGCCACGGTAGCTACTACGGTGGCCCAGCCGGCCACCTTCAGCGATAAAAGAAGGGGTACCCAGAGATCCGTATTCATAACCGCATCCGGTCATCATCCATGCACACTGCCGACATATGCCTCTGCCCCAACTACTTAGGGCCTGGAGAAGCCATACTGGGCCAACACGGCCTGCCCCGTATCGGACAGCACAAACTGCAGAAAGCTTTCGGCCTTGGCCGCGCGATCAGGACGCTGCACCAGGGCAATGGGATACACCACGGGCACGGGCGTCTGCACGGTCTGAACCACCTTTACCTTGTCTTTCATGATTGCCGCATCCGTGGCAAACACAAAGCCGGCATCCACTTCGCCACGTTCGACGTAGCTCAGTACCTGGCGCACATTTTGCCCAAGAATCTCGTGGGCCCGAACGCCATCCCACAGCCCTGCTTTTTGCAGTGCAGCCTGGGTATACCGGCCCACTGGCACCGAGGCCGGGTTGCCCAATGCAATGCGATGAATATTTGTGCCGGCCAGGTCCTGCAACGAGGTAACGCCTGCAGGATTATCGCGTGGCACCACCAACACCAGTTGGTTGCGTACAAAATCAGTGCGGGAAGCCGGGTCAATCGCCTTGCCCCGGGCCGCTTTGTCCATGGCCTTTTGATCCGCGGAGGCAAAGACATCCGCAGGGGCGCCCTCGAGAATTTGGCGTAGCACCACGTCAGACGCACCAAAGCTGGTGCGCACAACCGTATTCGGATGGGCGACCTGATACTGCGCTGCCAAAGCAGTGAAGGCCTGTGTAAGGCTCGATGCTGCCGACACCAGAATTTCATCCGCCATGGCGGGCGGCAAAAAGGCGGACAGCACCCCTGCGAGGACAAGACGGCGGCACCACATGAGCGCACTTCCCAGGTTTCAGCAACGCTGGTTATCGTAATATATATAGGTATATTACGCAATGAGCCGCTGAAGCGGGTCAGGTAGAATGAAAACCGTGGTTGCGCGTAACCTCCCCAATCCTGACGCGGACATGCTTAAACCGCCCTCTCCCTCTCCCTTTCCTGTCATCGATACTTTTCTGGACGCCCTCTGGCTGGAAGACGGCCTGGCAGGCAACACCCTGAGCGCCTACCGGCAAGATCTCACAGCCTTTGCCTCCTGGCTGCAAGCAGAACAGGGCTGCCCGCCAGAGCAAGCCAGCCAGCACCATATCCAAAGTTGGCTGGCTGCCCAGCACCAACACAGCAAAGCCAGTACGGCAAACCGCCGCCTGGCGGCACTGCGCCGGTTTTATATCTGGGCCCTGCGCAGCAATCTGTGTCACGAAGACCCTTGTCTGGGCCTGCACAGTGCACGGCAACCCGCCCGGTTTCCCAAGACTTTGTCTGAAGCACAGGTGGATGCCCTGCTGGAAGCCCCCGATGTCGAAGCCACACTGGGCTTGCGCGACCGTGCCATGCTGGAAACCCTGTATGCCACCGGCCTGCGCGTCAGCGAGCTGGTAAACCTGAGTGTGCAAAACACCAGCCTGAATGAAGGCGTGGTGCGGGTAGTGATGGGCAAAGGCGCCAAAGACCGCCTGGTGCCTTTGGGCGAGGAAGCCTTGTACTGGATTGATCGCTACCTGGCAGACAGCCGCCCTGCAATCCTGGGGGCACGGCTCTGCGATGCACTGTTTGTGACTGCGCGCGGCGCAGCCATGACCCGCCAGGCCTTTTGGCTGTTGATTCGCAAGTACGCCCAGCAGGCCGATATCCACGCGCCGCTATCACCACATGTATTGCGCCACGCATTTGCCACCCATCTGCTGAATCACGGCGCTGATTTGCGCGTGGTGCAAATGCTACTGGGCCACGCAGATATTTCCACCACGCAAATCTATACTCACGTTGCCCGCGAGCGCCTTAAAACCTTGCACGCCCAGCATCACCCCAGGGCCTGAAGCCTTCTGACCATACCTCCGCCATGAGCAAATCCCGGCATACCTCAGAAACACCCGCCACCCACTGGTTGCGCCAGCAAAAGATCCCCTTTGGCGAGCACCCCTACGAATACGTGGATCACGGCGGCGCACGCGAGGCCGCACGCCAACTGGAGGTGCCCCTGCACCAGGTGGCCAAGACCCTGATCATGGAAGACGAGCAGGCACATCCCCTGGTTGTCCTGATGCACGGCGATTGTGAAGTCTCCACCAAAAACCTGGCACGCCAGATTGGCGTCAAGAAGGTAGCGCCTTGCACGCCCGACACCGCCCAGCGCCACTCGGGCTATCAGGTGGGTGGCACCTCGCCCTTTGCCACGCGCAAACGCATGCCCGTATGGGTAGAGCGCAGCCTGCTGGATTACGATGTGGTGTACCTGAACGGTGGCCGACGCGGCTACCTGATCAGCGTGCCCTCAGCGGTGTTACGTGACGCACTGCAGGCAAAACCTGTGGATGTGGCGCTGGGGGAATGATTAGGGCAGCATATTCAGATTAACGTGCTGCAAGTGCCCGTCGCCCACGTAAGGAATCAAACCATGCGATCTTATTTTTCGGCTGGTCTGCTGCGTGCACTCTTTATCGTTTGGCGGACAATAGTCAATTGAAATAACAGGCAAGCCATAGCTTTTGGCTTTGGCTGCCTGACCCAGCAACCAGGCACGATCTGGCTCGGGCACCGTAACATACCTGCTGGCAGCCTGATCCCAGCCGCTGTAAAGAGATTCAAACGCAACGGCATCAATCTGGTTATGTATATCCGGCAAGAGTTCAAAGCCACGATTCAAAATTAATATCGCTTTAGGCCGGGCACGACGCAAGGCACGAATCGTCCGAACTAAACCTTGACGCTGACGCTCGAGCACGGCAGGATCTTTACTGACCAATTGGTATGAATCAAGCGTATCAAGGAAAAGACCTTGATAACCTTGGCGCCACAAAGGCGTCGCCACTTGATTCACTAAAAATTTGGGCCAGTCCGGTGCAGATTGATCCACAACAACAGAGTGCCACACATCGTTTTTACCAAGATGCCACGTTTGCGGCATCCGGGAATAATAAGGCCTCGAATCCAGGACCTCGCCCACACTGACATAAGCCAGCCACCGCGTTGTGCCCTGGTGCGGTGGCCCCTTCGGATGAGCATCGGGCTCAAGTACCGCAACCGCAAATCTTGACAGGGCTTGAACCGGTGTATCTGACCCGTAATAAAACACAATGCTGGAGATATCGCTTGCCACAGCCCGGCCCAGGCCGCAACACAGCACCACGGGAACCCACAAGATGCCTCGGGTGGCTTTGCGCAAAAAAGACTGGATATTTTTACACATAGATGCCATCTCAGCCATACGCCTGCATCATGTACGTCCGAAACTGTAACTTCGCAAAGCAGCGATCCAGGCTATAGATAGAAACCACCACCATCACCAGCATGGCACCGGCATAGCCCAGGCCATAAGAGGTAGGTCCCAAGTACAGCGTCAAGACGGTGAAGACAATGTTCAGCAGCAAAAAAAGACCGCTAAGCCACAATACAATATCTCGCCGATCCAGATAGAAAAAGATGTTTAAGGTGCCTAAAAACAGAACCTGCAAGGCTGCGGCCACTACATCAATCTGCAGCAAGGGCATATATAAGGTGGAGATCCCTAAAGCATTTAGGAGGTTTTCTCCAAATACCATCACCAACAAACACACCAGGATCTGAATCTTCAAGATCTCATAAAGACCTTCACGGGCGCTACGCACCATCCCCGCATGTTTGGCATCGATATCCTCCAACGAGCCACCACCTAGAACCGCTGAATAAAACGCATGATGCTGGTCCACGAAATCAGTTTCAATACGCAAAAGAAACATCGCCATCCCTGGAATGATCGACAAGTACGCCAGGAAAATCGGAATATCGTAGATCAGGGATGCGCGCAAAGGGCCAATCACCGATTGGCCGGCAGCCGAATACCAGAAAATAAATTTATCTGCCCAGATTCCAAGATTAAAGAAAATACCAACAAAAACTAGACTGACATACAACTTGCGCCACTGAAAAAACTCGCCACTTAGATAGTGTTCTGAGCGGTAGTTTTGCCAGATCAAGCCGTTCGCACCCAACAACAATATTGCGTGCCCAATAACAAAACCTGTCAACAAGCCCTCGGCACCATAATGAAGCAGGCTTACAGAACCCACGACGGTTATCCCATAGCCCATAGCAAATACCAGCAGAATCGCTCGATATTGTTTGATACTCGCGAGAAAAATAACTGCCATCCAGATATTGCCCAAGATGACAAAGCCCATCAACATCAATAGCCGGTAAATAAGAGACTGCCCTGTAAATACCGTAAACATCAGCGCAACGCCCAACACCCCACTCAGCATTGTTACGGCCAGACACACGGCGTTATACGATGGCAGAACCCACTCATCATGTTTTTCAAAAATAAGGTCTGATATATAACGTGTAAACGCCAATTGAAAACCGCCAGAGACGATTAGGCTACCCGCCATCAGGTAAGTGACAGACACCTGAAACTGCGTAACATCTGAAGGGGGCTGTACAAGTGAAGTGGTTAACAAACCAATCAGGAGAATACCGAGAATCGAGAGGATAAACGGCCCAGAGCTGATCAGCCCCGCATAAAAATACGCACGAACAGTACTGCCCAAGCTGTCCTTGGCCAGGATCTTGCGCAGCTCAAACCCTATTCCGGCCATATAGCCCCCTTAGCCACATGGCCCTCTGCCGCTCCTGCCAACAGGTGTTTGTACAGTTGATCATACGTATTGATCATCTGCCGGCGCGAGTAGTAACGCTCTACGCGTGCGATCCCTGCCACACGTGCAGCGCGCCAGGAGTCTGGGCTGGATAACAATCCCAGACATGCTTGAGCAAGGCCTGAAGGATCTGCCAGCTGCACAACATGGCCAGACACACCCAGTGCGCGGTCTTCAGGGCCAGAGCCTTCGATTAGTTCACGGCAGGCACCAACATCCGTCGACACCACTGGAACACCTGCCGCATACGCCTCGAGAATCACCAGCGGCAAGCCTTCGCTGATGGAACTCAACACAACAAGCCCAACCAAAGGAAGAATTTCACGTACATCCCGAAACCCAAGAAAATGCACCCGATCCTGCAGTTCTAGCGTAGCAACCAGCGATCTGCACTCCTCCACATAATCAGGGTCTTCATCTTCTGGCCCAACAATCCAACCTTGGACATCCGGTTGTGTACGCGCTGCAATAAACACAGCACGAATAAATGTCCTGATATCCTTGATGGGAACCACTCTACCGATTAAAGCCAGCACCGGGGGTATCTCTATTGGCCGCTGCTGACGCAAGGCCAGATACCGATCAATCTCGATTCCGTTGGGAATAACCTGTGTTTTCTCAGGTGCCGCACCATCTTGCACCTGGCGACGACGATTTTCTTCAAACAGAGCAGACACCACGCTGGCCGCGTCATAGGCCATCGTTCCCAATGTCCGAAAAAACCGCATCCAGAGCGCCTGGAAATAAGGAATTTGTACGACATTACGTTCAAGCAAAGAGCGATTATCGCGAATCCACGCACTTTGAAACAGATCGATCTGGCGCTCTTTGGTGTAAATTCCGTGCTCGGACAGCAATAATGGGGTTTTCCGGCATGCCTGCATCAATGCGCCAAAAAAGCCGGCATAACCAGTAGATACTGCATGACACATCGACACTGGAATCATATCTTCAACAGCTCGGATCAATTTCCATAACGGAATATGCATGATGCGAACCGTCCAGAAATAATCAGTAAAAGAAGGATCCGTGCAGTTTTCAAGATACCGTTTGCGAATTTCCTCCCAGGATTGTTGGCCGTGCAAAAATAATTTTTCGGTAACTGGCCCACCTGACGAAATTAGGGGCAAAATATCTTTGAGAGTAGGCGCATCCACAGGTTGTTTATCGCGATAGAAGCCATCGTGAAAGGCTTGTATGGATTGCATCGCATCCACAGGGCAGGAACGCGCTTCCCGCACTGGCATACGGGCACTTTCATCAAAAATGAAAACCTCTCGAAACCAGACGACATTTTCCGGGAGCGGATATCGAGGTGGACCGTAGTCCTGTTTTCTACCGCCAATGAAGAGAATGGCAAACGTATATTGTGGATGAGCTCGCAACAAATCAGCAACCCATGAGGAAACCCCCCCCGCCACATAGGGGAAGGTACCCTCCAGCAGTAGCGCAATATCCGCACGACTGGCTTCTTTTGCAACGACAGGGGTCATAACCAGTACCTCTCCAACGCCTGCATCTGTGCACCGCTGTATGCGGCCTGAAATTTACTCAACCACGCAGGGATCTCGCTGAACCTCCTTTGCATGAAAAGCGCTTCGCTTATCCGTGACGCCAAGCGACTTTCAGACATACCCAATTGCTGAGACGCCCGAAAATGCTCTAGCGCCGCATCAGGAGCGTATTGATATAACATCAACGCACCCAGCAGAAAATGCATACCTGCCAGTTTGGGGTCGATGGACAACGCCTCTTGTGCATGCTCGATGGCGTGCTGAAGGGTGTATTCCTGCATTTCAAGCGGTACCAACCCTTGATAGATCAATTCCCAGTACAGTTCTGCCAGATGTGCGTGATCAATGCCTGCGCGGCGCATTCCGGCGTGTTGCTGCAAGCGCTTATTGGCCGCGGCAATCTGCTGCGTGATGTGCTGCTCACCACGATCACGAATACCGTACGCAAGCAGCCTCACCTCATCTTGCGTATCGCCCAACAGATCTTGAAGCAGTCCGCTGGTCAGGTGTAGCGGCGCAGTGCGAATCGCCATCATCGCCGCCATGCGCTCTTGTACCGGCACCTGGCTATGGCTGGCTTGAGCCCTGGCCCGGGTGGCACCGCCCGGATGAACACGATCCAACAGCTTCGAATCGAATGTTGGCGCACCCACCACCACGGTATTGAGCCGCCGGCTATGCGCAGGCAGCCAACGGGCAAACAGCAGCACTCCGATGATCAACACTTGCCCAGCCACTGGCAAGAAAAAAATCGTTGTTGCATTGGCCAGCAAACCTTTCCAGGCAGGATGCCGCATACGGAGAGGTAGAAGCCCATGAAGACTGGCAGCACTCGATAATGACACCAACACCTGTACAAGCAAAAATACCGCTAAGCGAGGCTCTGGCGGCCAAGGACCAAAAACCAGCAACAGCAACGCCAAACCCTGCAACAGCAACGCCAACCCAGCCAAGCCTACAGCAGCGATGACGCGCCCGATACTCATGAGATTTCCCAATGCGAAGCAAACTGTTCAAGAGTTGTCGCAACATCTGCGTCATCAATCGCCTGGCTATATACAGCCACTCTTGCCGATTCGAAATCCAGGCCGAACTGCGCACGCAAGGTATCTTCTATACGCAAAACGTAACCATCCAGGCCGAGATCATCAGCCAATACCAGTAATGTCACCATGACTCGGGCACGCGGAGTTTCCAGCACCCAAACCATATCCAGCGCACGACGTTGACGAGCCATCTGCATAAACACAGACGACTGATCAGGCCCTTCGCGATTAAATGCTAAGGCGACCAGATGGGACACCGGCCCATGTCGCGAAGCAAGATGCCCCAGGCGACATATTTCCAGTGCAAAATCGTCCGGGCACCCTGGAACACGCTGCTGAACAAAGCGAATCAGCTTCTGGTCTTGCAAGCTATCAGCGTAATAAACAGCCATTGCCTGAATCAACTGCAGGGTATCGAAATTCAGAGACATGAAGAACATGCGCCGAATCACTAGAACGCCCAACAAATCACCCAACGCGGTCTCCAATGGGACGCAAACCAGATAGTCAGACTGATACTCTTTCTGGTCGCGCAAGTGCACCAGCTTTCGGAGTGCAATGCATTCTTTTAAAAGAGCATCATCACGTTTCAGGATGAAGTCTGGGCCAACCGATGCGCAGATCTTCTGAGAAATATTTGTGCCCTGCACCTGAAATATTGCCGCCTCATTAACCTGCGCGACAGAAGCAAGGTAGTCGAGGAACGCCTGAACATGTGGTAACCCTGTGCCGGTTGGAACTGGGGTGACCTCGTTTCGCAAGCGTGCCAGTACATCGCGCATCGTGACGGGGCGGGAAAGCAAGTCTTTCTCAAGCCGATCATGTGAGATACGCAAAAGATAATGCGTGTTTGTCAATGATGCCAGGCGCCGATTAAGGTAGATGTTTACGCTATTTTCACTTTGAATCCGGCTCACCCAGCGGTCAGAAAAATGGCCTGCCAAAATAAGCACAACAAAGGTACCAGCAAAATACTCCTTCGGAAATTGCTCGGGCACCCCAACCAGAAACCACCACGCCAGCAACAATAACCCGCCCGCAAACGCGCCCGGCAGTGCCCCGTATCTCAAGGCAAAAACAAGGGCATAGGCGCCTAGCCAAGGGAAGCCAAACTGAAGCAGCAGAGGATCTTGCGGGCGCACCGCCGCGCAAAAGGCAAACATGCCCAGCATGCCGATAAGGACCTCGAGCACTGGCTGCCAACCTTTCCGAGTTGCAGGCATCACCAGACTGCTCCGTCCTCTGGACGGTCGGCGTTTTTGCACCATATCGCTCGCTTGAGCAACAGAGCCAGTCCGTATCACCATGGTATCAATGACCTTGAGTCCGAAGTGGGCTCAGCAACTCACGGATCAATGATTGGGCGACGCCTGCAGCACTGGAGCGACTCCAACCGACACGGCTCCCAGTCGCGCTCCAGACCGTGGCACCCGATTGCAGATCAACCAAATGAAACGCTAGGCCAACCGCCGGCTCGCCGTCGACCCCCACTTTGTAGCGCCACTCTTGCACAGAGCCCGCCAGCGCATACCGCGCAGGAGTTTCTCGTGCCGCGTCCAGGGCCTCTTGAAATGAACTCAAAGTGACATCGCCAAACAAAGCATCGCTGGCTGCGGTATCGGAGCTGCGCAACACGCTGGCATGCCCCTGCGTCTGGAGAATACCAAACGCAATACTGCCAGCACGGCGGCCAGCCTCGGGAGTTTCGGTGTAATTGACAACTGGCAACAGAGCAATTACATCCTGCGATTGAATGTCGGGTGCCTGTGAGACGTCAACTGTAGAGCAGGCGCTCAGCCCAAGAACCGTGAGGCCGACGACCAGCCACCGATGCAATATTTTTATCATGGTCATATTCCCTCTGCGTTAATAAAAAACCCGGTAATAAAGCCCTACCTGGGTGGACGCCTGACCATCGCCCTGACGGGCCGGCTCATGCGTTACAAAAAGACCTAGCCGATCACGACCAAGCACTGGACTACTCATGCCTCCAGCCACCCCCAAGCCCCAGCCCTGCCGCTTGTCGTGCAGCCAGGAGAGGTCAAAAAACGGCTGCCAACCTGACCGATACTGCTCGCGCAACCCACCACCCCCAACTTGCAACGACAAACCATACTGCCGCGTGCTGGATGGCATGATGTCTGCAGCCGTAGGCACCGTTTGATCCGCCATAAAAGCCGATAGCACCGGTAAAAGGGTGTCTTCAGAGGAGTAATGCCAATCACTGTATTGAAGTTGAAAGCTGATGGGTGGCCCACCCAACCTCACATGGTAGCCAACGGATGTGTCATATCCCAAGCTCGCACCGAGACGCTCACCATCTTGCAAGTTGTAGCGTGCATACGAAACTTTCGTTTGCACAAAGAAGTTTCGCTGGCTGTCCCAGGACAGTGCTGCCGAGCCAGCCGTTTGACGCCCCGCCACTGCCAGCAAGCTGGTCAGCTCTGTGCGCTGGTTCAGCCCGGCATCAAGCGCCAGGCGCCACTCAGGAGACAAGACCCACTCGGTGGACGCCCTCAGGGTGGCAAAGGACTGATATGCCTGGCGCCACCCAACTTCCACCTCGGCATGATGAGAGGCATCATCTCTCGATAAGGCCAAGCGACTGGCCCGATCGTGTTCTGGCACCCACCCAAGCCTTTGATTATTACGAATTGAATACCAACGGTCTGTCCTGCGAACCTTCAGAGCCAAATGCGGCGATAACGCCAAACCCGCATCAAGATCTAACGTTCGCCAACTCAAATCATCAACCTGGGCACTATCAGCCAAGACACCTGCGGAGGGTCGGTACTTAAGACCGACATCACGCCAGGTTTCAGCCCAAATGGCACTCTCCGATGCTTGGCTATATGCCTCAAACGCGACGGTCTGAGCACTCGCAATCCTGTCTAATGAGTCCAGCGCCTGCACTTTCGCATCCGGTGACAGCGTAGCTGAATCCCTACCCAAAATAGTGGCGATCTGTACTTCGTCATGGTCTTGAAGCGCTAGTGCGAGCTGGACGCTATCTGGCTTCTGAAGCTCTGTCAGGTATCGTTTTCCAAGCCACGCACGAGCCAGCGCGTAGTGTTCGCCCGCCAAAGCCCAGCCTAAAACCAACGGTACGGTATTGGGATCACTCCACCCTGCCGACGCATCTGCGCCAATTGCTTTTGAACCGACTTGATTTAACGATGGCACACCTGGGATATTGCCAAGCACAGACCCGGCAATCGCATTGTCAAGTTCGGCATAAGGATCACGGTGGACCATGCGCTTCAACAACAACAGGGAAGCATCTCCGCCAAGATACATTTGTCCCAACACTACCCGCGCAGAACTTCGATCGAGCGAGTCTTCATCAAAGGGATGGGCCCGTACCAGCAAATACCAAGCGTGGCGCCGGATACGCCGGGCAAAACCCTGCTGTCCCAGGGCCTCTCTGGCGTCCGCATAAACCATCAGCCACAAAGGATCTTGGCGGGCGGGGATACCTGCAAGATCAAGATAGCGCAACGCCCTGCGAGGCTCGCCCAGCTGTAAGACAGCCGCCGCCAACACCCGTGCATACGCGGGATCCTGAGGATGAGCTTGCGCAAGCTGCCGACTGATACGACGCACCGAAGCCCGATCTCCAAAAGACAGCAATGCCCACAGGTACGCCTCACCCACTTGCCCTGCTCCCTCAGGCAACTGATAGGCACGCGCCAAGTCTTTCAGTCCGAGATCAATCTTGCCGGTCACCAGCCAATAATTACCCCTGGCCTCGAGCGCCTTGGGAGACTGCTCAAGCGCCTCTTGATCTCGGCTGGAAAGCTGCTGCAACAGCAACTGGATACGCGGCCATGCACGTGCCGTTGCATAGGCTTCCATCGCTTGTTGCAAATACGCAATATCGTGGGTTTGGCGGTAGGCCACTTCAGCGATCCGCCCGACGTCAATCGGCGAGCCATAATAAAAATAAAGCATGCTGTCGAACGTTTGTGCATCAGGGGCGTGTTTGAGCAACTTTGCCCACACCTGACCATCCACAAGGTTACCCTGCCCCAGCAGCCGAGCCAGATCAATGTAGCTCTTCCAGAAACCCTGCGTTGCACCCTTTTGCAAGGCCACCGGTTGGGCTTCCTGTAATACAGCCAAGGCCTCTTTGGCTTGCCGGTGCATATACAGTTGAGTGGCAATGTGTAATGCATAGGCCGGATTGGGACCATAGTGCGTATTCAGCTGCTTCCAGCTGGCCAAAGACAACGCATCATGACCCGCCCGCCCGGACAACTCTGCGAGGAGCTCGAGCAAATGTCGATTGCCCTTACCCTTTAATTGTTGCTCCAGATAGGCCATTGCCGCTTCTGGGTTACCCAGGCGCTCGTAGGTCTGGATGATCTCCTGCACATGGGGGAGGTCCCCTCTGCCAGCATGCAGCAGTGCCTGCAGATAGATCTGGTCTTCATCCAACTGGGGTGCCAGCACCAACAAGCGGTTCCAGGCACGCGGATCGTTGAACTCACGCGCCAAGGCCAACCAGCTTTCAAGCGACATCTGCGTATGCCCTGTCCAGTCGGATAACTCGGCCAGCCGCTGCAGCCACACGGAACGATCGGCTTCTGGCTTGGCCAATGCGCGTTGCACAATTTCTATCGCATCCTGCAAGCTGCCGCTGGCCATAAAGGCATGATAAAGAAGCTCGAAATCCGAACCTGGAGCCTGCGATGGTAGTGCACTATCCTGCTTGGTTGCCACACGCACAGTATGCGCCGGTGGCTGCCAGCCACCGTGTACTGCACCCAGAAGGCCATCCGCGAAACGAGGAACGAAGGCCAACTGTTTGGCCATCTTGCGCCCGTACAAAATAACCAGATCATATCGGTTGGCCGACTCTGCAAGGCGTATCAAATAGCGTAGTGTCGGCAGATCAGAATCAAGGTCTCCAACATGCTGCTGGGCCTGTTCACAGGCCAGCGCTACCAAATTGCCTGATTGCAAAGACTGCACTGCGGCCAAAAAATACTGACGGCGATCAACTACCGATTGCACTAGCGCCTGGGCCTGAAAATACGCATCTGCCGCCTCTGTGTACTGACCATCCGCAAGGGCCATCGCTCCCAGAGCCGAGTACCAATGCACGGCACCCGCAGCATCCTGGCGGGTCAATTGCTGATAAAACTGCCGACTCGCGTCACGCGCTCCCGCATCCCGAGCCACGCCAGCCAACAGCTTCAAGGTCTCAATGTCCAGATTCTCGTCCGTAAGGCGCCCGAGAAACTGCGAGAGTTGTGCAATGCGTGCTTGCCGCTGCGGCGAATCAGCAGGTGCCTCAAACGCTTTGCCTTCCAGCGCTTGTGCTTGCAACCGCACACTGGCAAACCGAATCACCGGATCCGCATTTGATTCGATCTGGGAGGCCACCTGAACGGCATCATCCCAACGGCCAAGTTTTAGATATTGACTGCTCAATAAAGCCTGAAAACGGGGCGAATCAGGCTCTGCCCTTAACCACGCCTCAAGATAGGAAACTGAAAGTGGTGACAGCGGCTCTGCCGCAATTTTTGCAATCAGCTGTGACGTACCTGGCTTTACGATATATAAAAACACTGCCAGAAAAATAGCCAGCGCCCCCAACAACCAGGGAGACACGATGCGTGTTGTAGCTGGGGTACTAGTCACATATCACCCTGATATCGTGCAGGCGAACTGGTTTGGACACGTTTCCCGACACATTAAACCTGGGGCCAACTGGCCGGATCTGGCCATCAATAGAAACACGACACCCCGCTACATCCCTGAAAATGAGATAAGGCTTGTAATATCCACCAAACTGAAATTTCATATTACGGCCGTGCCGCTGGAACGCACGCACCTGACCGGCAGCACGGTCAATGCTCGGCACTTTCTGGTCGGGCTGATCCTGCATAAGAAACTCGGCCAGACTTGACCCCATATGGATATACACACCGCGGGAATCACGTGTGTATCCGCTCACACCACGAGAACCCAACAGGCGCGGAGTTTTGGAAGAAGGCCAATAGATCTCACGCAGGTAATTGCCCGATTGAATTTTCCATTCATCGCCTTTTCGACCTATGGCTACATGTCGCCAATCAAGCACTTTTTTGACATACTCTGTAGTGTAAATAGGTAATACTTTCCGGGATAATGCATCATCATAAGCAATATTCAATGCTTTCAAAGACGATGTCTTGGTAGCTGAATAAAAGTGATAATAAATATTGACCGGTTTAAAGCGAATTGGCGAATCAGTAAGGTCAAATGTTTCAACGATACGACGATAGCCATAAAACGGGCCAGTCCAATCGCCTGTGAAAACATTTTCATTCATCTCACCAACATATACCTGATATGCACCGTCACCCTCACCCTTCGCAACTCCAATCGGCGCAATCGCCGTCCAGGAGTTATTGGATGTGGTGATTGTTGTATCACCACCATTGATGTTCAAGACCTTTGCATCAGACGCCATCTGCACTGCATTTTCAGGTGGTTGAGCATCGCCGGACCACTGCAAAATCTCGACCTTTTTGCCTGTCGGTGCCAGATTATCATTGATATATTTAATGGATCCGACGATCTCTTTTTTTAGATCAAACTGATAGCCAGGGATATCCAGATATGGAGGGCTATCCAGCCTGGCAAGATCCGGTACTTCTATCTTGTTTCCCTTTATGAACTCCCATATGAAAGGATGGGAATACGTATGGCTACCGATTTCCACATTGGGCAACTCAAAGATCTCGCGCGCAAGATTCTCCAGTTTTGGAGACAATGCAGGATAAAGCCCATCACGCGCGATTTCACCCTGGATCACTGTGACCGTTTGCGGAATCTGATATTTCTTTAGTATCTGATCCCTGAGCACCTCTGCACTCAGCTGATTTCCCGGGAATTCAGTCCTGGACGGAAAACCATCGCCATCGATATGGACAAACAACAGCCGCAGGCCATTTTCTGTCGTCACCACGGGCATTGGGATACTTGGCAGTTGCAACGCTTGCCGAAAAAACTGCATGGGCTGAACAACCCAACGATCGCCCGGAAGCGAACTGAGCGCTATCACCGTAAACCTGTCTGAAACATACCCTCCCCATGAACTGACAAAAGCCTCATCATACTGTCGGCCTGCGGCTTCTACCTGCAACAATACCTGGCCGCCACCAGTAAGGCGAAGATTGCTGAGCGACCTGATATCAGGTGCAGGAAGCATCTCAAAACCCATCATGGGCGCCTGTTTGCTTATCCGCACCGGCAATTGAAAATTTTCTATCCTTTGTACGGTAGAAAGCCCAAGAACAGCGCCCGAGGCGGGATCCAGATCAAAACCCAATCGTCCCAAAATGGCCACCGGCATCCCTTGCGCCACACGTGTCAATAGCCAACGACGCCACGCCGCTGTGTTTGGGGGATTGGCTTCCAGGGCTACCACCACCCCGGCATAACGATCACGAGTGAGCCGGCTTGGCAGATGCTGCACGTCCACGTATTCAACGTCATAGCCCAGTTGGTTGAGTGGCATCGAATACACGCGCACCCCGCGGCTGCTATCCAAAGGCGCCCCTCCGAGGTCCAACTGCACCATCAAAACCTTGCGCGGAAAAACTTCGAGATCGCCAATACCCACCAAGGATTGGGAGCGATCGGAGACATAAGGAATAAAACCATCCGCATGGATGGCACGTGCCATACGACGCCGGCATGCCAGATCGTGTACAGGACAATACCCTAGTGCCACCACAGGCACGGAGCGTCCTTGCAATGCAATAGAGGTCTCGGCACGCGTCTGCGGATACAACAACACGCCATTTTGCGCATACACGCCATCCAATACCACCGCGCGAAGTTGACTGCCCACGTGACTTGCCAGATCCGGGTAATTGCGAACAATGACAGACACCCCAGGCGCATATTGTTGGAAGGCTGCGAACACCTGCAGCATCTGCGCCTGCAATTGCGCTGAGTGGTCGTTGAGGTCACTGCCATCATCCAGCAAAACGCCGTCGTAACCCGCCGACAACAAACTGGCCAGCCGATGAGCAAAAAAATAAGCCGGGCTCTCGATGATCTGGCCAAGCGCATCCGCGCGAAGACGCGCATACCACTGGCTGTGCCCTACTCGCCTGGGCGCGTCAGGCGGCACTGCTTTGGACGGATCCAGAACCACCACATCGAATGCTTTCAACAAATCGACAGGTACGTCTTTCTGATAGTAAAGCGCCACATCCGGTGAATCCACCACGCGCGGGCTATGAACGACACCTGGGGATACAGCCCATACAGTGCTACACAGGCCATACATCAAAAGTGCATACATAAAACGCATACACACAGACACAAAGGCTCGTGGGCGACGTCGGTTAAGCGATACAAGGCTTGGGGCCATAAAGTAATTTATCGCGATGGTTGGACACGATTTTGAACAAATTACGATTATGGCATGCACATACATGTGGAAATCGCATGAATAACCACATATTTCAGATGGAGCAGACCCATTTCCTTAGGAAACACGAAAGCATCGAACAGGGCTTTGAAGCGCTATTGGCGTCTCCTGCAGGAATCGAACCTGCAATCTTCCCTTAGGAGGGGAAAGTTATATCCATTTAACTAAGGAGACACTGAGCTGGTACAACAGCCAGCGCAGACGGTATGCGAACGCAACACCTGGCAGGTTTGCCGCGCAGAGACCCCGCAACAAACCAGGCCGCCAGTATAAAACATGCCGGGCTGCCGTGCGGCCCGGTCTCCGTGCCTAAACAACGGCAACGCCGATTACACTGGAGGCATCCATCCGGAGGACTGCCATGGCGCCTGCTTACTTGTTCACCTGCCACCCAAAAGCAAAAGCGTACCCACGCCCGTTGATGGCTGCCCTGCTGGGTGCCACCACATTACTGGCCGGCTGCACATCCGTTACTTCAGCGCCACCCGGCACCCCCCTGGATCAGGTAGCAGCTCAGTTTGGGGCCCCCACCTTGCAATGCACTGATCGAGACGGCCTGCACCGCGCGGTGTGGTCGCAACAACCCATGGGACAGTTTGCCTGGGCCAGCACCATCGATGGTCAGGGCCGTATCGACACAATACAGCCCGTGCTGACGGACGAGCATTTTCAGGTACTGAAAACCGGCACCTGGACGGCCGCCCAGGTGCGTTGCGAGTTTGGCCCGCCGGCCATCATCGACACCGCCGGTTTGCCTGGCTCGCAGCAAGTGGTCTGGAGCTACCGATACAAGCAGGATCACGTCTGGAACTCACTGATGTATGTATTTATGGGGCAAAACGGAGACCAGGTGACCAAATTTCACCCTGGGCCAGACCCCATGTACGACCACGACCGCATGTTTCCACGCTTCTAAGCCCGGCGCACAGCGATGCTTAACGTTTTGTGGCTCGGATTTTTTCTGGTGGCGGCAGCCTCGGGGCTGTTCCAGTGGCTGGTGCTGGGCAACGCCGATATTTTTTCGGATCTGATCACAAGCCTCTTTGACATGGCGGATCTGTCCGTCAAGATCATGCTGCTGTTGTTGGGCACCCTGACGCTCTGGATGGGGTTTTTAAAAATTGCCGAGGCGGCCGGCCTGGTGCGCGGCCTGGCGCGGTTGCTGGGCCCGCTGTTTTTGCGCCTGATGCCCGAAGTACCCGCCGGGCACCCAGCCCTTGGGCTGATCACGCTCAACTTTGCCGCCAACGCGCTGGGGCTGGACAATGCCGCCACCCCCATTGGCCTGCGTGCCATGCATGCCCTGCAAACACTTAACCCCAAGCCGGACACTGCCACCAACGCGCAGATTCTATTTCTGGTGCTGAACTCATCCTCCCTGACGCTCTTGCCGGTGTCCATATTCATGTACCGCGCCCAGCAGGGAGCACCCGACCCCACCCTGGTGTTTTTACCTATCCTCCTGGCAACCTCGGCATCCACTTTGGTGGGTCTGCTGTCAGTGGCCTTTATGCAGCGCTTGCGCCTGCAAGACCCGGTTGTACTCGCTTGGCTGGCTACGGGCGGCCTGCTCCTGGGTGGATTCATGGCTCTGCTGGCCAGCCTCAGCGCAGTGGCCGTCTCGGCGCTGTCCTCTTTGCTGGGCAATCTGGTGTTGTTTGGGGTGATCATCGCCTTTTTGCTGGCCGGCGCCTGGAAGCGCGTCGCCGTCTACGACTGCTTTATCGAAGGGGCCAAAGAGGGCTTTGAGGTGTGCAAGAACCTGCTGCCGTACCTGATCGCCATGCTGTGTGCGGTTGGCGTGCTGCGGGCCTCTGGCGCCTTGGACCTATTGCTGGATGTCATCCGCTGGAGCGTGCACACCCTGGGGTTGGACACACGCTTTGTAGATGCCCTGCCCACCGCCCTGGTGAAGCCCTTCTCAGGTAGTGCGGCACGCGCCCTGATGATCGAAACCATGCAGCACACAGGCCCAGACAGCTTTGCCTCTTTGCTGGCAGCCACCGTGCAAGGCAGCACTGAAACCACCTTTTATGTACTGGCCGTGTATTTTGGTGCCGTCAGCATCCAGCGTGCCCGCCACGCCGTGGGCTGCGCACTGCTGGCCGACTTCGCCGGTGTGCTGGCAGCCATCGCAGTGTGCTACTGGTTTTTTGCCTGAGGCACAGTCAGTACCCCCTGGCGCGATTAACGACACCGCTGATGGGTTCTCCACGGGTCATGGCGTGCACCTTGCCAGCAATCTGGTTCACTGTCATGGCCATCAGGCTGGCACCTGCCACGTGGGGGGTTACCTGGATACGCGGATGCGCCCAAAACGGGTGCTCCTTGGGCAAAGGTTCTTGTACAAACGCATCCAGCGCTGCACCTCGCAGGCGGCCATTTTCAAGAGCCTCCAGCAGATCAGCATCCACCAGATGCCCACCCCGGGCAATATTGATGAGATAGGCATCGGCCTGCAAGTGCTGAAACAACGTGCGCGACAAAATACCTTGGGTGGCCGCGGTCAGGGGCAAGACATTGACCAGAACCCGGGTGTTGGCCAGAAAATCAGATAACTGGTCTTGCCCAAACGCCTGCGCACCAGCCACTGGCTGCCCGCTGCGCGACCACACCGACACCGGGTAATCCAGCGCGGCACAGGCCTGGGCAACGCGGCGCCCCATCACGCCGCCCCCCATCACCCCCACCGGCCAGGCCGCGCGGTCGATATCCGCTTGAGGCTGCCAGCACGCCTGCGACTGCAAGCTGGCGTAACGGCCCAGATCCCGGGACTCGCGGATCAGGTAATGCAGGACATACTCGGCCATCTGCACAGCCATGCCACCATCTTCCATGCGCACCAATGTGATATCGGCGGGCAGATCCGGCAGCCGCAACAATGCATCAACTCCCGCACCCAGATTGAACACGTGCGTCAGTTGGGGCTCGCGGGCAAAGAGCTCTGCCGGAGGTGCCCACACCACCGCAACCTGCGCCTGCCCGGAGGGCGCTTCACCATCCCACAAACTGACCTTATGCTCAGGCAACGCCGCCTGCAGGGCTTGCACCCACTGCAGGGGCTCAGAATCATGACGGGAGGCGAAAACGATTTCCATGGGAGATCCGCGTGGTAGCGAGTGTTGGAAAAGTAGCCAGTCTAGCAAGTACTGCTTTACTTGGGCCAATGCCAGCCACCATCACCATCTGCCGATACTTTGGCAAAGGCGCCTAAACCGCCACACCAACACTGGCCAGCGCCTGCAGCGGGCCAGCCGCCCGGATGGCATCGATCTGGGCGGGATCGCGCACGTAGATCGTGCCGCCAAAAGACAAGGCATTAAGGGATACGCCCTGAAAATGCTCCTGGCTACGCGGCAGCACCAGCATCCAGCCATCGCCAACCAACATATTGCATGGCGGCAACAGACCATCGGCATCAGGGCGCAGGCCCAGCACCCCGCATGCCTGCGTAAACGCAGCCAGCATACTGCGAGCACTGACTGCGACATCGGCCCCTACGCCCGCATTGACCGGCGCGAAACAATGAGCCAAGGGCAAGGCTGGATGGCGGGCAACAGCCCCCTCCGGCAAGCCGGCCGGCAGGCCTGCCCCCAGGGCTTGCAGCGATGCATTCTGGTCCGAGGCGGGAATCCACTGAATGTGCTTGTGTCGCTGGCTGGCCCCGGCGGCCGCACCGCCGTTGTAAAACCCCAGACCGCCTTCGGCCGACAGGACGGCAGCCAGCGCCTGAAAATCAATCTCTTCCAGGGGCGAACTCTGCTCGGCAAACTGGCGCCGAGCCAGCACCAGGTGATGCAGGCAAACCGGAAACTTGTTCAGAATCGCCACATGATGATCGCCCACCGCCCCCACCAATAAGGCAGGGTCTGGATGAAGGAACGGATTGAAATCCGGGTCGCGCGGCCCACCCGGCAAGATTGTGGAAGCACCCGACTGAGCTGCCGGCTTGCTGGCCGCATCCTTGGCGGCCAGCGCGGCCACCCAACGCACAATAAAAGCCAGACCCTGCTCCTGCAGAATCACTTGTTCGGCTTGAATAGGCAATAAATCGCCCGAGGCGATGGCCGACTCAGTGCGGATGCGCACATCGCGCATGAGGCTGAATTCCATGGTGTTCTCCCGGTCTGGGGGTGGGATGATCACCCTGGCCCCATGCTGTCCGCTTCGGCCCCCCGCCGTCGGACTCCCGGACGATTGTAGGATATCCATGCAAAGTGCTTTTGGACACGGGCCCAGCCGCCTTTTATCAGAAAAGCAAAAAGCCCTGAGAAATCAGGGCTTTTTGGCTTGCTGGCGGAGACGGAGGGATTCGAACCCTCGATGCGGGTATAAGCCGCATGCTCCCTTAGCAGGGGAGTACCTTCAACCACTCGGCCACGTCTCCAGCAAGATCGGCATTCTAGCACAGGTGCCAGATCTCAGGCGTCGGCCTGCACAGGCTCCTGATCGAGTTCGAAGGCCTTGTGCAAGGCACGTACGGCAAGCTCCATGTACTTGTCGTTGATGAGCACAGAGGTTTTGATCTCTGATGTGCTGATCATCTGGATGTTGATGCCTTCTTCGGCCAGTGTGCGGAACATCAGGCTGGCAACGCCTACGTGGCTGCGCATGCCAATACCGACGATGGAGACCTTGGCGACTTTCTCGTCGGAGACGACTTCGCCGGCGCCCACGGCAGGCCCGATCTGGTTATTGAGCAGATCAAGCGTGCGGGTGAAATCGTTGCGATTGACGGTGAAGGAGAAGTCGGTCATGCCTTGCTGCGAGATGTTTTGCAGGATCATGTCGACATCGACGTTGGCCGCAGCCACGGGCCCAAGAATTGAATAGGCAACGCCCGGGGTGTCGGGGACGTTGCGCAGCGTAACCTTGGCTTCGTCGCGGCTAAAGGCGATGCCAGAAACAACGGCGGATTCCATTTTTTGATCTTCCTCGAAAGTAATCAGTGTGCCCGAATGCATTTCAACATCGACGGGGATCAGAGGGTCGGTGAGCGAGGACAGGACGCGCAAGGGCACCTGATATTTGCCGGCGAACTCGACCGAGCGGATCTGCAGCACCTTGGATCCCAGTGAGGCCATCTCGAGCATTTCTTCAAATGAGATGACGTTCATCCGGCGCGCCTCGGGTACAACACGGGGGTCGGTGGTGTAGACACCGTCGACATCCGTGAAAATCAGGCATTCGTCGGCTTTCATGGCAGCGGCTACGGCCACTGCGGAGGTATCCGAACCGCCACGGCCCAGCGTGGTGATATGACCATCGTCGTCGATACCCTGAAAGCCGGTGATGATAACTACCCGGCCCGCATCGAGATCGCTGCGCACGCGCGTGTCGTCAATCGATTTGATGCGTGCCTTGGTGTAGCTGCTGTCGGTACGCACAGGCACCTGCCAGCCGGCATAGCTGCGTGCCGCCACACCCTGGCGCATGAGCGCAATGGCCAACAGGGCGCTGCTGGCTTGCTCGCCAGTGGCGGCCAGCATATCGAGCTCGCGGGGATCGGGTTGCGGAGAGATCTCTTTGGCCAGGCCCAGCAGACGGTTTGTCTCGCCAGACATGGCGGACGGCACCACCACCACTTGATGGCCTGCCGCATGCCACTTGGCCACACGCCTGGCGACATTTTGAATGCGTTCGACAGACCCCATTGAGGTGCCGCCGTATTTTTGAACAATAAGCATGATGACTAAGACGTAAACACTGCAGGCCGGCAATGCCAAAAGACGAGACCGGAGATGAACTAGGTATTTTAACTGGGTTTCGCAGATGTTTCCGAGAGAACCACACGGCCGCGTCGCACCTGCACCAGATACCCTTCGTGTGGCAAAGAAACCAGGCGATCATGCCCCAGCGCATGCACCTGCCGAAACTGGCGCAGCCAATCGGCCAGGCGGGCTTCTGTGGGCATGCGCAAGCCCTGACACTGCAGCCAATAGCGAACCAAGGCCGCCTGACGCACGGCCGGTAACTGACGCCACGCAAGCAGCGAGAAGCTGCGTCCATCGGCAGAAGGATCAAGGCCTTGCCAGTCGTCGCTGGCGGTGCTGGCCATCCACAGGCCAAGATCAGCCGCCTGGCCGGCATGGCGCGCCAGGCTGGTACGCCATGCCGGCCAATGCTTGTCGAGCACCGGGGCAAGGTCGTGCCGCAGGGCGGCGCGCTTGTATTGGGTATCGTGGTTGCTGGGGTCTTGCACCGGATGCCAGCCCGTAATGGCGGCAAACTGACCCGCCGCCTGCAGGATCCGGGACCGGGGCTGGCTTAGCCACGGGCGGCACCACAAGATACCGTGGTGATGAATCTGTGCCGACATGGCCGCCAGGGCCTCTGGCCCTGCCCCACGCAGCAGCCGCAGCAAAACCGTCTCGGCCTGGTCGTCCTGGTGATGGGCCAAAAAAAGGATATTCACCCCAACCGCCTGCGCCAGAGCAGCCAGGCCAACATAGCGCGCCTCTCGGGCGGCGGCCTCCATGCCAGTGCCCTGGACACTGACCTGAATCCGCCGGCTGTGGCAAGCCACCTCAAGAATACCGGCCAGGCGGTGCGCCTGCGCCAGCCACTCGTCGGCGGCAGGCTGCAAGCCATGATGAATATGAAAACAATGCAGCGCGCGCCCCGACACGGCCGCCACCTGCGCAGCGTGCACCGCCAGCATGGCGGAATCCGCCCCGCCACTGAGCGCCACCCCAAGAGGAGCCGCATCCGGCAAGGCCTGCACTGCTTTTTGCAGAGCAGCCGTCAGGTGGGGATCAAGCGCCCAGGCAGGCTTAGCGGGCTTCCTGGAAGCGGCCATACGCAGAAATGCGATCCATGCGCCGGCGCAGCAGCTCGTCGGTTTCGAGGCTGGAGAGTTCTCGCAGGGCGTCGGCCAGCGCACGGTGCAACTGACGCGCCATGGTGTCCGGATCGCGGTGCGCACCGCCCACGGGCTCGCTGACTACGCGGTCGATGAGGCCCAGGTCTTTGAGGCGGGGTGCGGTAATGGCCAGTGCTTCGGCCGCCGTAGAGGCTTTCTCGGCACTGCGCCACAAAATCGAAGCGCAGCCTTCGGGGGAGATGACGGAATAAGTGGAATATTGCAGCATCATCACCGTATCGCCGACGGCAATGGCCAATGCGCCACCTGATCCACCCTCGCCGATGATGGTGACGATGATAGGTACCTTGAGGCCGGCCATGGCAAACAGGTTATGGCCAATGGCTTCGGATTGGCCGCGTTCTTCGGCCCCTACGCCGGGATAGGCACCCGGGGTATCCACAAAGGTAAAGATGGGCAGCTCGAATTTCTCGGCCAGGCGCATCAGCCGCAAGGCCTTGCGATAGCCCTCGGGCAGCGGCATGCCAAAGTTGCGCAAGGCGCGTTCTTTGGTGTCCCGCCCCTTTTGGTGGCCAATGATCATGCACGGGGTGCCATTAAAACGCGCCAGCCCACCCACGATGGATTGGTCATCGGCATACATGCGATCACCGTGCAGCTCGTGGAAATCGGTAAACAGCGCCTGCACGTAATCGAGCGTGTAGGGCCGTTGGGGATGGCGCGCCACCAGTGCCGTTTGCCAGGGCGTGAGCTTGGCATAAATGCTCTTGGCCAGGGCCTGGCTTTTTTGTTGCAGCCGGCTGACTTCTTCGGAGATATCCACGGCAGAGTCTGTCTGCACATAGCGGAGTTCTTCGATCTTCTGATCAAGTTCTGCCAGGGGCTGTTCGAATTCTAGAAATGTATTTCGCATAAGAGCAGAATTTCCGGGAAGGAAAAAATCAATATTCGACGGCGGCAGCATCCAAGCTGCGCCACAGATACCAGCTGGCCACTGTGCGCCAGGGTGCCCACGCCTGAGCCACTTCTCGGGCTTCGAAGCGGGAGACAGGCTCGCCACTGAAATAATGACAGGAGATGGCTTTTAGCAGTGCCGTATCATCCAGCGGCAGTACGTCAGGGCGCCCAAGAAAGAAAATCAGGAACATCTCGGCAGACCATCGCCCTACCCCGCGGATCTCGCACAGGCGCGCCACAATGGCCGCGTTATCCTGCGCCTGCCACCACGCGCCATCCAGCCAACTGGCTTGCTGAAAATACTGTGCGGCGTCGCGCACGTATTGTGCCTTGCGCAACGACAGGCCCAAAGAACGAAGCTCGGCCTCGGTACGGCTCAGGATACACTCGGGATGCAGCTCTGGGCCACAGTCCTGCACCAGTTGCCGCCAAAGCTTGCGCCCCAGCGCCAACGAGATCTGCTGGCCCACAATGATGCGGATAAGCGTTTGATACGGCCCCTGAGGCATTTGAATGCACTCCTGGCCATACATGGGAATCAGTTTCTTTAAGATGCGGTCGCGCTGAACAAGGTGATCGCAGGCCTCATCCCAGTACGCAGGGCGTTGCAGGCGCATATCCGGACAATGCATATCCATCTCTACACCCGCCGCCATTGCGTGTCACCTCCGGCGACATCGGCAAGCTCGACACCCAAGGCACGCAGCTGCGCACGGATGTCATCAGCCCGGGCAAAATCACGCTCGGCCTTGGCCTGTTTGCGCTGGGCAATCAGGGCCTCGATGTCGCCTGAGGAACACTGTGGCACCGACGGCTGCGCCGACAAGAACCGGGTGGGTGACTGCAAATAGTGTTGGGGATCTGCCTGCAAAATGCCCAGCACACCGCCCAGTGCCCGCAACTGCCCACTAACAAGACCATCTTGCGTGCGATTGACCTGAGTAGCCAGTTCGAACAGGATGGCCACGGCACCAGCGGTATTGAAGTCGTCGTCCATGGCCTCGCGAAACGCCTGCGCATGCGAGGAATCCCAATCGATGCTGACTGCCGCCGGCGGGACATTGGCCAAGGCCTGATACAGACGATCCAGCGCGTGCTGGGCATCCTGGAGGTTGTCGGGCGCGTAGTTCTGCATGCTGCGGTAATGGCTGCGCAGCAAAAAGAAACGCAGCATCTCGGCTTCACGCGGGTTGACGGTATAGGTGGCCGCGTTATCCTGGGCATCCGTGGATAGCGTATCGCGGATACGGCGAAAATTGCCCAGTGACTTGGACATTTTCTCGGCGTCCACCATCATGGGCCCGCAGTGCATCCAGGTAGTGGCCAAGGTGCCCCCAAAGGCGCCTTCGCTTTGGGCGATTTCGTTTTCGTGGTGCGGAAACTTAAGATCAGGCCCGCCACCATGGATATCCAGCGGCAGCCCCAACAAGGCCCGGCTCATGGCCGAGCACTCGATGTGCCAGCCCGGACGCCCCGGGCCGTAGCGCGACTCCCAGCGGGTGTCGGCGGGCTCGGTGGGCTTGGTGGATTTCCAGAGGACAAAATCAAGTGGATCTTGCTTGCCCGCCGAGACGGCAATGCGCTCGCCCGCACGGAGGTCATCGAGGGATTTGCCCGACAGCTTGCCGTAACCAGGAAACTTGCGAACTGAAAAATTGACGTCGCCATCCGTCCCCTGATAGGCCAGGCCGCGGGCTTCGAGCGTCTGGATGATATCGAGCATACCGGCCACATGCTCGGTGGCGCGGGGCTCGTGGGTAGGTGATTGCACCCCCAGGGCGCGCTCGTCGGCATGCATGGCGTCGATGAAGAACTCGGTGAGGGCACGGATGGGCATGTTGCGTTCGACGGCCCGACGAATGATCTTGTCGTCGATGTCTGTGATGTTGCGCACATACTGCACCTGATAACCCGACGCCCGCAGCCAGCGCTGCACCACATCGAAACTGACCAGCATGCGCGCATGGCCAAGATGGCAGAAATCGTAGACTGTCATCCCGCATACATACATCCGGACCACCCCAGGCTGTGTTGTCTGCAGGGGGGTTTTCTGGCGCGAAAGGGTGTTATAAATGTGCAGCATGTCGGGTGGAGAAGGTCAAACCATCCCGACGCGCCCAACCGTTGGGCCGCGCAATGGGATGTAAAATGAACTGCCAAGTATAACCGTCCCCAGACCTCATCTCCGAAACCCCTTCTTAGGTGCCGCGCGTCGTGATCCGTGTTTTTTTGACTACTCTTATTCTGTGCACAGGCCTGGCTGTCGCCCCTGCACAAAGTGCGCCCCCTGATACTAACGCGTCTGTCACCACGATCCAAGGCCTGACGTTTGACCCCTCGACGGGCGAGTTTACCGAAGCGCCCGCCCCCGAAGGTGGCTGGCAGGGGCTGGCCAATCTCCTTAAAAAAGCCACGCCATCGGTTAATACAGCGGTGCCGCTTACCCCGGCCCAGATCAGCCAGCGCGTGGCTACCCTCATCGACAACGGCAAGGCACAAGATGCCCTGAAAATCATCCAGCAACGCGAGTCGGCACGCAAAGAGGCCGGCACCCTGGGCGAGGACGTGCAACTGATGTTCCAAAAAGGACGCGCACTGGTGGCATTGGGCCAGCACAAACAAGCCACTGCGCTGTGGCTGTCCATGACACAAACCTATCCAGAGCTTCCAGAGCCCTGGAACGCATTAGCCATCGAGTACACGCGTGAAGGCCACCTTGAGCTGGCCCGCAATGCCCTCGATATGGCGCTGGTCTCAGATCCCAATTTTGCCCCTGCCCTCGAAAACCTCGGGCATGTTCAAATGGCACTGGCCCAACAATCCTTTGCACGGGCCAAAGCAATGCAAGGCAAGACAGCCTCCCAGCCCGCGGCAGGTACTCCGCCGGATGCCACGCAGGCACCCAGCCAGCCTGCGGATGCGGTTACCCGATAAACCCGTTTTCTGGTCTGCACAATGCTTGATCTCGTCTCTCACTCGCGTATCTTCTCCGGGATACGTATTTTCAGCTTGGGCTGCGCCCTGATCCTGGCCCCGGGCCTGGCCAGCGCAGCGTCCAACCCGACCCACTCTACCGAAGGCAACTCCATGAGCACAAACCCGCGCGTCCAACTGCATACCAACATGGGCGACATGCTGATCGAACTGGACGCCGAGAAAGCGCCCAAGACGGTCGAGAATTTTCTCAGCTACGTCAACGAAGGTTTCTACAACGGCACCATCTTTCACCGTGTCATCAATAATTTCATGGTGCAAGGCGGCGGCTTTGAAGCCGGCATGAAACAAAAACAAACCCACGCGCCCGTCGAAAACGAAGCCAACAACGGCCTCAAAAATGATCGCTACACGTTAGCCATGGCCCGTACGGCAGACCCTCACTCGGCCACCGCGCAATTCTTCATCAACGTCGCCGATAACGACTTCCTGAACTTCACCGCTCCCACCTCCAGCGGCTGGGGTTACGCCGTGTTTGGCCGGGTCATCGAGGGCACCGAAGTGGTCGACGAGATCAAGAAGGTTAAAACAGGCAACAAGGGCTTTCATCAAGACGTACCCGTCGAGGACATCGTCATCGAAAGCGCCACACTGGTTGAATAATCTGACGCTACGAGGCGATCTCTGGATCGCCTCGGATATCCATCTGGGGGCAGACATCCCCAAAACCGCCCAGGCCTTTTACGATTTTCTGGCCTTGGCGCGCCAGCAGGCGCAAGGCCTGATCTTGTGCGGCGATGTCTTTGACGCCTGGATCGGCGACGACCACGCATTGCACCAGCCTCCCGATTGGCTGGCCACAGCACTTATGCACTTGCGCCAAACAGCGCACGCCATTCCTGTATATCTGTCGCACGGCAATCGCGATTTTTTGATGGGCAATGCACTGGCTACGGCCCTGGGTGCGCACATGCTGCCTGCCCCGGTGCTGATTGACACCCAGGCAGGTGTCATCTTGCTGGCCCACGGCGACGAATACTGCACCGACGATCCGGCTTACCAGCGCTTTCGGCGCATCGTCCACACAGCCTGGATACAACGGTTGTTTTTATCCTTTCCGCTCTCGTGGCGGCGTGCCATTGCAGACTGGGCCCGGGCCCGCAGCCGCCAGGCACGCCACCACAAGCCCATGCAGATCATGGATGTGAACCCGCAGGCGGTTTGCCAGGCATTGCGCAGCACGGACAGCCGGGTATTGATCCACGGACACACCCACCAGCCGGCCCTGCACACCCTGACGGTAAATGGCCAGGCCGCACAGCGCTGGGTGTTGCCCGATTGGGATTTTGACCACGTCCCAAAGGGCCGGGGCGGGTGGATCAGCATCAGCCAGACAGGCATCCAGGCGCATCACTGGCCGCCAGACGCCTGAGCCAGGGCTGGGCACTGACAGCCCCTGGCTAGCCCAGCACCTCAACATCCGGATCAGCATCGGCTGACATCAGACGCTCGATCTGGACGGCCGCAATGCGCCTGCCCTGCAGGGCAGCGACGGTAAAGCGAAAGCCATCGTAATCATGCACAAGCTCGCAGTGGTCGCCCACCTCGGGCAAACGTCCAAAGCGGCTAAGCAGGTATCCCGCAATCGTGGAATACTCTTCGTCCTCATCGACCAGTCCGTCCGTGTGCAGCAGTTGCTCGAGGTGATGAAGATCGGCTGCGCCATCCACACGCCAGCGGCCATTGCCCTGATCAATGATGTCGGGCGCCTCATCCTCATCGGGGAACTCGCCGGCAATGGCTTCGAAGATATCGATGGGGGTCACCACCCCCACAATCGAGCCAAACTCGTCGGCCACCAGTACCAGCAAGCCGTGTGCGCGCTTCAGGGTTGCCATCAGCGACAGAATCTCGATGGACTCGTGGACAATAATAGGTTCACGCAAGCGCGTTTCGCGGATCGCACCGTGTTCGAGCACATCCAGCAGCAGCTCTTTGGCACGCCCGACGCCTACCACCTCATCGAGTGTTCCGCGGCACACCGGGAAGAAACTATGTGGCTCACGGATGATCAACTCGCGGATGTCTTCGGGGGGAGACTCGAGATTGATCCACGAGACGTCGGTGCGCGGCGTCATCACCGAATGGACATTGCGATCGCTGAGCGTCAGCACTCCGCTGACCATATTGCGTTCTTCGTCGCCAAATGCCTGGACGCTTGTACGTGCAGCGTCATCTGCCTCGGGCTCCGGGCCCACCAGCGGACGGCGGCCCAGCATCAGCAATACCGCTTCGGCGGTGCGCTCGCGCAAGGGACGGCGCGACTCTGCCCGTCGGACGTTACGCTTGGCCCATTGGTTCAGGGCCTCAATCATCACCGAGAAAATAATGGCCGCATACAGATAGCCTTTGGGCACAGGAAACTTGAAGCCATCTGCCACCAGCGAAAAACCGATGGTCAGCAAGAACCCGAGACACAGAATGACCACCGTCTGGTGCGCATTGACAAACGCAGTGAGTGGCTTGGAGGCCACCAGCATGATTGCCATGGCGATCACGACGGCGGCCATCATGATGGCCAGATGATCGACCATCCCGACGGCCGTGATGACGGAATCGATGGAGAAGACCGCATCCAGAATCACAATCTGCGTGACGATCACCCAGAAGCCCGCATGCAGCCGAGAACCGGAGGCATGCTGTGTGCGGCCCTCGATGCGGTCGTGCAGCTCGAAGGTACCCTTGAACAGCAGGAAAAACCCGCCGACAATCAGGATCAGGTCTCTCCCTGAGAACCCGAAATCTCCCAGATGAAACAAAGGCGCCGTGAGCTTGACCAGATGCGACATCAGGGTAAGCAGCAGCAAACGCATCACCAGGGCCAGGGTAAGGCCCAGCACACGGGCGCGATCACGCTCTTTGGGTGGCAGCTTGTCGACAAGAATGGCGATAAACACCAGATTGTCGATGCCCAGAACAATTTCCAGGACAATCAGGGTGAACAGCCCCACCCAGGCTGCCGGATCCAGCAACCATTCCATCATGAATCCTTATCAGGCTTGCCAGTGTGAAATCATCTGGGCAAATATCTTGGGCGTTGCCGCCAGCACGTTGCCAGACTGAAGCCAGGCTTGCTCGCCGTCAAAATCGGCAATGAGGCCACCGGCTTCGAGAATCAGCAGGCTGCCTGCCGCCATATCCCAGGGCTTCAGGCCGACGCCACAAAAGCCGTCGAGACGGCCGCACGCCACCCAGGCCAGATCAAGCACCGTAGAACCTGTACGCCGTGCAGCTGCGCAATCGGCCAACAGGGACACATAAGGAGACGTTGCAGGCAGCGCGGTGGATTGTGGGATATGCGAGGCCAGCAAGGCATCGTGGTATCGCAGGCAGGACGAGACCCGAACCCGGCGGTCGTTGAGAAAAGCACCACTGCCGCGGCTGGCTGTGAACATCTCGTTGCGGGAGGGGTCGTAAATAACCACGTGCGCAGCCTGGCCACGATGCATTAACGCAATGGAGACGGCGTAATGCTGAAACCCATGAATGAAGTTGGTGGTACCGTCCAGGGGATCGATGATCCACTGGAATTCTGCCTGGGCACCTGTACCTGCCGCGGCGTGTTCGCCGGATTCTTCACCCAGAAACCCGTGCTCGGGGTAGGCTGTGCGTAAAATGTCGATGATGGATTCTTCAGCGGCGCGGTCGACTTCCGTGACGTAGTCTTTGGGTCCCTTGCGCGCTACGTTCAGGCGTTCGAGATCCAGGCTGGCGCGGTTAATAATGGCGCCTGCGCGGCGTGCCGCCTTGATGGCGGTGTTAAGCATCGGGTGCATAAGTTTCCAAAGATCACGGGTAAATAACTTCCTATTTTAAATGACTCTGCCAGATTCCTCCGATTTCCCCTCCAGCGGGCCTAATCCCTTCGCTCATGTGCGCTTCATCATGGTCAGCCCCAGCCATCCCGGCAACGTAGGTTCGGCAGCGCGCGCCATCAAAACCATGGGATTCGAACACCTGCATCTGGTGGCCCCAGCCAACCCCGAGATCTGCCAGCACGCAGACGCCCAGGCACTGGCCAGCGGCGCCACAGACGTTCTTGAGCGCACACAGATCCACCCTGATTTGTCTGCAGCCCTGGGGCCCAGCACACTGGCCTTTGCCCTGACGGCCCGGGCACGAGCCTTGGGAGCCCCCCCCTGCGATATCCGCGAAGCCGCACTGCAATCGGCCCAGGCACTGGGCAGTACACCCGACACAGAAATCGCCATCGTGCTGGGCACCGAGCGCTCGGGGCTGTCCAACGAAGACATCCTGCTTTGCCAGCAGGTGTGCCACATCCCGGCCAACCCGGCCTACAGCTCGCTTAATGTGTCTCAGGCGCTGCAACTGGCCGCCTGGGAAATGCGCTACGCCCTGCTGCCCCTCACACACGAGGCACGCCTGCCAGATACGCATGGCCGTCACAACCCGGGAACAGACCCCGCCAGCAACGAGCGCATCCACGCCCTGGTAGAACACTTTGGGCAAGCGCTGGTCGCGATCGGGTTTCTGGATCCCAAACACCCTAAAAAATTGCTGCCTCGGATGCAACACCTGTGGACACGCAGCCACATCAGTGTGGACGAAGTTGATATGCTGCGAGGCATGTGCACTGCCATGATCCGCACGGCCAAGACAGCCTCCCACCAGGACAATTCATAAATCACTATGTTTGACCAACTCCGCGAAGAAATCGCCTGCATCCACCAGCGTGACCCCGCCGCCCGCAGCCGTATCGAAATCCTGACGTGCTATCCGGGGCTGCATGCCATCCTGATTCACCGCGCCGCACATGGCCTCTGGACCAGAGGCTGGTACTGGGCCGGGCGTTTTTTGTCGCACATCGGACGCCTGCTTACCGGCATCGAGATACATCCGGGGGCACAGATTGGCCGGCGCGTATTCATTGATCACGGGTTTGGGGTGGTGATCGGTGAAACTGCCGAGATCGGTGACGATTGCACCATTTATCAGGGCGTCACCCTGGGTGGCACGCGTCTTTACAAGGGCGAGAAGCGCCACCCTACACTGGAAGAAGGCGTGGTGGTGGGCGCAGGCGCCCAGATTCTTGGCGGCTTTACCGTTGGTGCCCACGCACGGATAGGATCCAATGCGGTAGTCATCAAGCCTGTGCCGGCCGGGGCCACCGCGGTGGGCAACCCTGCCCGCATCATCCTGCCCCAGGATCACTCTGCCAAGAAGTCTCCGCAACCAGCCCAGGCCGGCAACGCCGCGCCCGCAGATACCCACGATGCAGCCGCCGCAACGGTGGCGGCACAAAATACCGAGATCCCTTGTGTGACAGACTGGTCTGCCCAACCACTACAGGCTTTGTTGCAGCGGGGTCAGGCCGCTGACAACGCCTCCGGTGATGCCAGCGGCAACGACGAGTTTGCACCCTATGGGGTGGGTCGATCCGATGACGACCCACTGGTGAAAGTGCTGCACGAGCTGATCAACCACACCGCACAACAGGATGCGCGCATCCACCGTTTGTGCCAGGCAATGGAAGACCTTGGCCAGCGGATAGAAAACGGCCAGCGCCCGTTGGACGCCGAGCGCCTGAACCGCATGGTGGAGTAAGCCTGGCGCGGCCTTGCCGCGCCTAGGCTGCGTCTATGGTGCGAACCTCTCTCAAGGGGATGGGGCTGCGCAGGCCTGCTTCGCGCAGCACCTGCGGCGCCTTGCGTTGCAAATCAAAGCGCACATCCCAAAAGAGATCAGACAGCGTCCATAGGCGCAGATTGATCATGATGGTGCTTTCGCGATACTCCATCACCATCACCTGTGGTAGGGGATCCTGCAGCACATCCGGATGCTGGTCTATCAGTTGCCGCAAGATGGCCAAGGCAGCATCCAGATCATCGTCGTGACGCACCCCGATCAGGATGTCCATGCGGCGTGTTTTGTTGCGGCTGTAATTGACGATGGGACTGCCCCACACCAACGAGTTGGGCAACAGCAGATGCAGCCCATCGATACACACCAGGCGTGTCATGAACAGGCCGATTTCGTCCACCACGCCCTCACCCTTGCCTTCAACCGAAACGTATTCACCTGCCCGTATGGGCCGCAGCACCAACAGCATGATGCCTGCAGCAAAATTTTGCAGTGTTCCTTGCAAAGCCAGGCCAATGGCCAAGGCAGAAGCACCCAGCATGGCCACGAGGCTGGCGGTTTGCACCCCCAGCCGCGCCAGCACCGCCAGCAGCACGACAATACGTACCGCCCACACAGTCACTGTGCGCACCATGGGGACGATGGTGGGATCAATCCGGCTGGAGCGATCTGCCACATGCCGCATCCAGCGGCCCAACAGATTGGATACCATCCAGCCAATTACCAGAATCAGCAGCGTCACCACGAGATGCACGGCAGCCCCGCGCATGTCGGGCATCGAGGCCCAAAAAGATTGAAGTTGTTCCATAAATCTGACTCCGGGCATATGTGCACAGAGCGATTCTAACGTGCCTGAATTGTCCACGCAGGATGTGGACAAGGTCTTGGACAAGTACGGGATCACCCTAAATTACCCTGCAACATCAGGGGCTTGAAAACCAAGATCATAAATTGACCAGTGGATGCCCGGCACTGCCTATGCCACTTTATCCACGCCTCCTGTGGATAAAGCGCTGGACAAGCCAAGGGTTAACCCGGGTTTTTCTTATTGATCAAGCACTTGCGTTGCATGGACAAAAAAACACCAACCACAGCACCAATGAGGGAATCAGGAATACAACGCAGAATTCAACAAGACATCTGCATCGATTTGCCCAACCTTCGTGCGCCCGCAAAAAGCCATCGAGACGCTGAGCTCATTGGCGATGAGCTCGAGGCAACGGTTGACGCCGGCCTCTCCGAGGGCACCCAGGGCATACAGAAATGCGCGGCCCACCAGCACCCCGCGCGCGCCCATCGCCAGCGCGCGCAGCACATCCTGGCCGCTGCGGATCCCGCCATCCATCCAGACTTCGGCCTGGCTACCCACCGCACGCACAATAGGTGACAGCGCCGAAATCGTGGATGGCGCACCATCCAGCTGACGCCCGCCATGGTTGGACACCACGATCGCATCGGCACCCGCCTGTACGGCCAGGCGCGCATCTTCGGCATCCATGACACCCTTGACGATGATCTTGCCGCCCCAGCGCTCTTTGATCCAGGCCAGATCGGCCCAGCCAAGCGCCGGATCAAATTGCTCGGCAGTCCAGACCGCCAGAGAGCGCATATCACTGACCCCTTGGGCATGCCCCACGATATTGCCCATCACCCGACGCCGGGTATGCAACATCTGCCAGCACCAGGCCGGCTTGGTCGCCAGATTGAGCAGATTGGCAATGGTGGGCCTGGGCGGCGTGGACAGCCCGTTCTTGATGTCTTTGTGGCGCTGGCCCAGCACCTGCAGATCCATGGTCACCATCAGGGCCGAGCACCCCGCCTTGCGGGCGCGGTCGATCAGGCGACCGATGAACTCACGATCCCGCATCACGTACAGCTGAAACCAGAACGGCCGGCTGGTGTGCGCGGCCACCTCCTCGATCGAGCAGATACTCATGGTGGATAAGGTAAAGGGCACCCCAAAGCGCTCGGCTGCCCGCGCTGCCAGGATCTCGCCATCTGCGCGCTGCATGCCGGTCAGCCCTGTGGGCGCCAGCGCAAGCGGCATGGCGTAATCCTCGCCCAGCAAGGTGCTGCGCAAATGGCGGTGCTCGATATTGCGGGCCACACGCTGGCGAAATTTAAGCGCCTGAAGATCGGCGTGGTTGGCACGATAGGTGCTTTCTGTCCAGGAGCCCGAATCCACATAGTCGTAAAACATGCGCGGCACCCGGCGGCGCGCCAGACGCTGGAAATCATCAACACAGGTGATCTGTTGCAGGGATGGCAAAACGGTCTCCTTGGCGGGACACCCAAAGTGGCCAGACACGCTGCCAACACTCTGGGAGACAAAAGATTTGGACGATAATACCGTGTTGCCCGCTTACTGTGCCGATGCCTTCTCTGCGACAGGCAGCCCAGCCTAAACCTACCTCTATCTCAGGCCACAGGCCCGCTGGGTACCCAGGCACACCCCTCTCAAGCAAAGAGTTATGAACACAACCCCAAGCCTGATACCCGTCACGCTATTAACCGGTTTTCTGGGCAGCGGCAAAACCACGGTACTGAATCATCTGGTGCGCCAAGCCGAGTTGGCGGACGCGCTGGTCATCATCAACGAGTTTGGCGAGATGCCGCTGGACCACATGCTGGTGGCCCATAGCACCGAGAATCCCGTCATGGAGATGAGCAGCGGTTGCCTATGCTGCACCATCCGCAGCGATCTGGCCCAGACCCTGCGCGACATTACATGGCGCTTCTCGCGCAACGGCCGGCGGCAGTTTCGCCGTGTTCTGATCGAAACCACGGGCCTGGCCGACCCCGCCCCCATCATCCACACGCTGATGACGCACCCACAGGTGGCCAAGCACTATCGCCTGGACGGCATCGTGGCCACGGTAGATCTGGCTACCGGCAACGCCACGCTGGACCGTCATCCAGAGGCTGTGCGCCAGGCCGCCATCGCAGATTGCCTATTACTGACAAAAGCGGATATGGTGGACAACGACCAACGCCAAACCCTGCTGCAGCGGCTGGATGCCATCAACCCGGCGGCACCGCGCCATATCATTAAGCGTGGCGAGATTGCGGCAAGCAACGTGCTGGATCTCGGTTTGTTTTCAACTGACGGGAAGACACCTGATGTGAAGCAGTGGCTGCACGAAGCAGCGTACCGGGAGGATGCCCAACGAGATGCCGCTGCCCACCACCACGGAACTACCCACCATGATGATCATATCCAGGCTTTTTGTTTTACCGTGGACGAGCCGATTTCCGAGGGCTCACTCGATGCCTGGCTTGAATTATTGCTGAATCTTGTTGGCACCAATATTCTGCGCATCAAAGGCATCCTGAATATCCAGGACCAAGACCAACCTGTGGTCATCCACGGTGTGCAGCACATCCTTTATCCGCCCACCACGCTCCCTGCCTGGCCCGATGCGGATCGGCGCTCGCGCCTGGTTTTTATCACCCGCGACGTCAGCAGGCACGAGATTGAGGAGACTTTGCACGTTTTACGTGGCTCTTTGTCTTAAAACCTGGGGGATTGAGGCATCCGACAGCCTCGCTTACATCACCCACCTGCATCATCGACGATAATACGGTTTCAACCCCCAACCGCCACCGTATCCCTCGCGCATGACCACCCCTGATCTCTCCAACCACACCCCCATGATGCGCCAATACCTCGAACTCAAGGCGCAGGCGGGCTCACACCTGCTGTTCTACCGCATGGGTGACTTCTACGAGATGTTCTACGAGGATGCCGAGCGCGGCGCGCGTCTGCTGAATCTGACGCTGACCAAGCGAGGCACGTCCAATGGCGCGCCCATTCCCATGGCCGGGGTACCGCACCACGCCATGGAAAGCTATCTGGCCCGGCTGGTGGCACTGGGAGAATCCATCGCCATCTGCGAACAAGTGGGCGACCCTGCCGCCAGCAAAGGGCCAGTCGAACGCAAGATTGTCCGCGTGGTGACGCCAGGCACGCTGACCGACGACGCGCTGTTGCCCGCACGCGAAGACCGCATCATCGCGGCCTGGGTGTCCATACAGAGCCGTGGCCATACCCAAATTGGCCTGGCCTGGATGAACCTGGCCAACGGCGAATTCAAGGCCTGTCAAAGCACGCCCGCGCTGCTGGACACTGAACTGGCCCGCATTGCCCCGGCAGAGATTGTGTGCGCCGATACAGAAGACACCCAATTGCTGGAAGGCAGCCATCTGGATGCAGCCATCAGCCGGGTCCCCGACTGGCACTTTCAGGCTGATGGCGCACGCGACACACTGCTGCAGCACTTTGGCCTGAGCGACACCGGTGCGTTTGGCCTGGACGATCAGCCTGCCGCCTTGTGCGCCGCCGGCGCACTGCTGCGCTATGTCAGTGCCACGCAAGCCCAGTCCCTTAAGCACCTGCAAGGCCTGGCCGCCGACAGCCACAGCGACTACGTGATTCTTGACCCGGCCACACGGCGCAATCTAGAGATTACCGAGACCCTGAACCAAACAGACGGTCCAACAGTATTCAGTACCATCGACCATGCCTGTACGCCCATGGGCAGCCGGCAACTGCGGCGCTGGCTGCAATCGCCCTTGCGCGACAACGTCCGGGTGCAGGCCCGCCAGGACGCGATCACCCTGCTGCTGTCACCGCAAGACAGCCAAGCACTGGACACCCTGCGCGGCCAACTACGCACCTTGCCCGACATCGAACGCATGGCGACACGCCTGGCACTGGGCACCATCCGCCCGCGCGAACTTGCCAGCCTGCGCGATGCGCTGGTTCTTCTGCCGCCGCTGGCCCAACAGACACACGGCGCCTTTCAGGCACACGGCCTGCTGGCAGATGATCTGTCAGAGATACCTGTCGCCCCGGCACTGGCCGAGATCCTGCAGGCGGCGATTGCCCCAGAACCCGCCCTGATGGTGCGCGATGGCGGCGTGATTGCCCCATCCTACGACACAGAGCTGGATGCCCTGCGGCAACTGGCGGGCGACAATGGTGCCTTTTTACTGGAGATCGAAACGCGCGAACGCGAGCGCACCGGCATCAGCAACCTCAAGGTCGAATACAACCGGGTACACGGCTTTTTTATTGAAGTCAGCCGGGGGCAAGCTGATAAAGTGCCCGCCGACTACCGCCGTCGCCAGACACTCAAAAATGTCGAGCGCTACATCACACCAGAGCTCAAATCCTGGGAAGATAAAGTGCTGTCGGCACGTGAGCGCGGCCTGGCCCGCGAAAAAATACTGTTTGAACAAGTGCTGATGCAATGCGCCGCACACGCACCCGCACTGGCCCGTTGCGCCGCCGCCCTGGCACGCATCGACGCGCTGGCGGCACTGGCCTACCATGCGCAGGCCCACCAATGGATCGCGCCCGAGCTCTGCGCAGACAGCTGTCTCGAGATCCAGGCTGGACGCCATCCTGTGGTCGAGCACAGCCTCGAAGTCTTTACCCCCAACGACTGCACGATGCACGAAGAGCGGCGCATGCTGCTGATCACCGGCCCCAATATGGGGGGCAAATCCACCTATATGCGCCAAGTCGCCCTGATTGCGCTATTGGCACGCATTGGCAGTTATGTGCCGGCCCGCCAGGCCCGTATTGGCCCGCTCGATCGCATCTTCACCCGCATCGGCGCCGCTGACGACCTTGCCGGTGGCCGCTCGACCTTCATGATGGAAATGATGGAAGCAGCCGTGATTTTGTCTGCTGCCACTCCTCACAGCCTGGTGCTGATGGACGAAATCGGCCGCGGCACGTCCACTTACGACGGCCTGGCCCTGGCATGGGCCATCGCCCACCGCCTGCTCACCCACAATCGGGCCCTTACGCTTTTTGCCACGCATTACTTCGAAATCACCCGCCTGCCAGAAAAAGCACACGGTGTAAACAACATTCACCTGGCTGCCGCCGATGCGCCTGACGGCATCGTCTTCCTGCACGAGGTGCGCCCCGGTCCAGCCAGCCAAAGTTACGGGCTGCACGTTGCCCAGCGCGCCGGCATTCCTCCGGTGGTGATCCGGCATGCCCGCAAAGAGTTGGCCGAGCTCGAGGCCAGAAGCCGCCCAGATTCACAGCTTTCCCTGTTCATCCAGCAGGTGGAAGAAGAAGATAATGACGCCGACTCGCCGCTGAAAACAGCCCTGAAGGCCCTCGACCCGGACACACTCAGCCCACGCGAGGCGCTCGAACTCGTTTATCAATTGCGCCGGGATTTCCTGTAACCGGCGGCGCTGCCGGCCCGCCGGCAGCCACTGCCTCGGAACACCACCATGACCAGCCTTTACGCGCCCCTTGATATCGATCTGCCCACCCAGCTATTGGGGGGGCTCAGCCCGCGCGAGTTCATGCGCGATTACTGGCAAAAAAAACCCCTTCTAATCCGCCAGGCGCTCCCGGGTTTTCAGCCCCCCGTCACGATAAAAGATGTTCAGACCCTCGCCCGTCGAGAAGAAGTCGAGTCACGCCTGGTGTCGCACGGCACCAAAGGCTGGTCGCTGAAACAGGGGCCCTTTCGGCGCTTGCCCCCGATGACCCAGGCGCACTGGACTCTTCTCGTGCAAAGTGCCGATCTCCACGATGACGATACGGCAGCGCTGATGCGCCTGTTTCGCTTTATTCCAGATGCGCGTCTGGATGATCTGATGATCAGCATCGCCAGCGATGGCGGTGGTGTGGGCCCACACTACGACAGCTATGATGTTTTTTTGCTGCAGGGCCACGGCCAACGCCGCTGGCGCACCAGCAGCCAGACAGACCTCTCCCTGGTGCCTGGCCTGCCCCTAAAAATTTTGGCAGATTTTCAGCCCGATGCAGACGACATCCTTGAACCCGGCGACATGCTGTATTTGCCCCCGCATGTGTGCCACGATGGCATTGCGGTTGGTGCCGACTGCATGACCCTGTCCATCGGGTTTCGGGTTCCCAGCCAGGCCACTTTGGCACGTGGCCTGCTGGAATCCGCCGCTGATCAAATCTGTGCGCAACACCTGGGCGCCGCAGGCCTGTACGGGCAACCGTATCTGCCCGGCCCGGATATGTCGGCCCTGTACTCGGATGCAGACCAGGCCCCCACCCAGCACCCGGCGGCACTGCCCGAGCACCTGATTGACTCCGCATTGGCCACCTTGCAAAAAATCCGCCTGGATCAGGCGGTTGCAGCCAGGTTTCTAGGCCAGTGGCTGACGTCACTGCCCGAAAACGCTCTGTTCGACCCCGCCGACGATGCACCGCTACTCACCGAGGAGATTCCCGCCACCGGACAGCTGGTGCTGGATCGCTGTACCCGGCTGATGTACAGCGGGCAACAAGTGTTTATCAATGGTGAAGTGGCTGATGTGACGCCTTCCGCGGCCCTGCATGCGCTGGCCGACAAGCGCAGCCTGCCGGCGCAGGACATTGCGCTGTTGCCAGCCGATAACCTGAGTGCCCTGGACGAATGGCTACAGGAAGGCTGGGCCCACTGGGAGCGATAACCTGCCCCTAAGGGCAGGTATCCATTATTTACTGCGCGTCTTTCAGGTTTTTATCCAGCACCGACAAGATACGGCGCGCAGTGGCGTCTGTCAGCAGCTGCCCTTGCTCATCCAGCACAGTTACTTGCGTGGCGCTGCCCTGGCCAGCCAGGTGCACACGCAACTTAAGGGGCTCGGCTGAATTACGGGTGCCAAACAGCCGGCCAAACACGGTTTGCTGCTCAATTTTCTCGCCGGTGTCGGTGTCGAGATAGCGGATGTAATAGTCACCTTGGTCGCGGTTGCGGTCTTCGACGGTGAAGCGGGCGGAGTCGATGGCCACCCCGACCCGCCGCCAGGCGCGGTCGAAGGACTCGTTGACGGTTAAGGAAGCCTGCCCTTCGTCAAGCTGTGCGGTGGTTGCCGGGCCGGCGTCCTTGGATGCATTTTGAATCTCTTGCGCCGCCTGCTTTTGATCGGCACCCAGATAGACCATCAAACGTGCCAGCATCGCGGCATTGAGACCTGGATCTTCTTTGCCAAACACCCACTTGAAGGCCGTACCGTCACCGGTGGGCGTTTCTTCCATGTGCTGATGGCTGATGTAGACCTCGGTTTTGCCGTTGAGGCGCTCGATGCGCGTGGAGAAGCGATCGCGCTCGCCGCTATCAAAGACTTGGTCGAGGACACTGCCCAGTGCACTGCGCAGCCAGCCCTCGGGGATCTTGGCGCGGTTTTCTGCCCAATCGGTTTCGATGAGGCCAGCCTTGGGGTTTTGGTTGTTGATGGTAAAGCCTTGCTGACCCCAGAACTCAATGAGTTTCGGGTAAAGCGTTTCGGCGGGCTCATCGACTTGCAACCAGCGCAGAGTACCGTCACGCATCACCTGAATACCCGGTGTCTGAGGCAGGACGCGATCGGCCGGATTGGCACTTTGAGTACGCTGGCTGGCCGAATACGCGCTAAGGCTGGCCACGCCCTCGGGGGCGCGGTAATGGGTGTTGTCAGCTGCCTGGGTGAGGTCGGGCGGGATGGACAAGGGATCGCCGGTTACCGTGCTTTTGTATTCGACGGATTCGGTTTGCCCGGTAAGCTGGCCCATGGTGGAGCAGCCAGCCAACAGGCTGACCAGCACCATGCTGGCCAGGGAAAACGAGGTACGGGGAGTCATCATGTCAGAGGCAACCTGCATCAATCAAGGCTTGGCGCACCACGGTGCGGAATGAATCAGACAAAGGCGTAAGAGGCAGGCGATATCCCAGCTGGATAAGCCCCATCTCGGCCACTGCCCATTTGACGGGAATCGGGTTGGCCTCGAGAAACAGCACGCGTCCCAACGCAGCCAGTGCGTTATTAAGCCGGCGGGTTTCAGGGACATCACCGCTCAAGGCAGCCGCGCACATTTGGTGCATCAGGGCCGGCGCCACGTTGGCTGTCACGGAGATATTGCCGTGGCCGCCCAAAAGCATCAGTGCGGCAGCTGTGGGATCGTCGCCACTGATGACGTGAAAGCCTTCGGGGGCTTGCGCGATAAGCTGTGCACCCCGGGCAATATTGCCGGTGGCATCCTTGACACCAATGATGCCAGGTACCTGAGCCAGACGCAGGATGGTTTCGTTGGACAGATCAGCCACGGTGCGGCCCGGCACGTTATACAAAATGCTGGGGAGCTCGACGGACTCGGCGATGGCGCGAAAATGCTGGTACAGGCCCTCTTGGGTGGGCTTGTTGTAGTAAGGCACCACAGTAAGGCCGGCAGTGGCCCCCGCGGCATAGGCATGGCGCTGAAGTTCGATGGCCTCGGAGGTGGAGTTGCCCCCGGTGCCGGCAATCACGGGAATCCGGCCCTCGGCATGGCGCACGGCAAGCTCGATGAGCTCGGCTTGCTCTTGCACCGTGACCGTGGGGGATTCGCCCGACGTACCCACAACGCACAGGGCGTCGGTGCCCTGTGCCACATGCCAATCGATCAGTTTTCGAAAAGCTTCCAGGTCGAGTTGCCCATCTGGGTGCATGGGCGTGACCAGGGCAACCATGCTGCCCCGCAAGACTGGAAAGGATGAATCCGTACCGGCCATGATGAAGAAAGCCTCCGAAAGACGCCCGGGAAAAGCCCTGGGCGATACAAAAAAGCAAGTTTACCGGATTCAGGTAAGGGATTTATAAAAATCCGTTTACAACCCACTCGCCAAACCGCAGCAAAGGCATCATCAGCGGCCAAAGCCAGCCCAGCATCATCAGCACGATCAGGATGACCAGGCCATAGGGCTCGATCCGGCCATACTGCCAGGCCAACCGGGCGGGCAGCAGGCTAAAGACGATGCGTCCGCCATCCAGTGGGGGCAGCGGCAAAAGATTGAGCGCCATCAGCACCAGGTTGATCTGCACACCGGCATGCGTCATCAATGTCCAGAAATCGCCTTGCCCCTGGGTCAACCCGGCCCACAGCATGAACTGCCAGAACAGTACCCAAAAGATGGCCTGCAAAAGATTGGATGCAGGGCCGGCCAGCGCCACCCACAGCATGTCGCGCTTGGGCCTGCGCAGGCGACTCCAGTTAACCGGCACCGGCTTGGCCCAGCCAAACAAGAGACCACCCCCCATCAGGCGAGAGACAAACAACAATACCAATGGCACCACAATGGTGCCGATGAGATCGATGTGTTTCAGGGGATTGAGGGTAATACGACCTGCCTGGTGCGCCGTGGGATCACCAAAGTGGCGCGCCACGTAGCCATGAGCTGCCTCGTGCAGCGTAATGGCAAACAACACCGGCAGCGCGTACACCGCAATGGTCTGGATCAGATTTTCCATCAAGTAGCATGCAAAGAAGCCGGCCCACGCCAGCAATCTTTGCAAGCATAACCGCTATTGCAGATGACGCAGTCTTATAGCAGCCCCAGGGTGGCGGGATCTCCGCGCCCTACCCGTACCACTTGCGGCGCCTCCTGGGTAAGGTCAATCACGGTGGTGGGGTCGAAAGGACATGCACCACCATCCACAACTGCGGCAAGATCGTGCTGGTAGCGCGCCAAAATATCCTGGGCGTCGTTCAGCGGCAAGGCTTCGCCCTGGGGGATCAGGGTGGTGGACAGCAAGGGCGAACCCACTGCATCGATGAGCGCACGCGCCACACGGTGATCAGGTACGCGGATGCCGATGGTTTTGCGCGAGGGATGTGAGACGCGACGTGGTACTTCTTTGGTGGCCTCGAGGATGAACGTCCAGGGGCCGGGAGTGGCCATTTTGAGAAGACGATAGTGAGAGTTTTCGATTTTTGCGAAGTGACTGATCTCGGCGAGATCGCGGCATAAAACAGTAAGGTGATGTCGATCATCCAGGCCACGCAGGCGGCGCAGGCTTTCGGCGGCGGCCTTGTCATCCAGGCGCGCCACCACCGCATAGCTGGAATCCGTCGGCACTGCCACCAGCCCGCCCTGAGAGAGAAGATCGGCTGCCTGCTGCAGCAATCTGGACTGAGGATTGTCTGGGTGAACCACAAAAATCTGGGCGATAGCCATAAGCGTTTCCTTTTAAGGGAAGAGTCCCGGCGGGTACACATTTGAACCACCAGGTCCACAGCCCATAACATGACCCAAAATCCTGTGCGGATCAAGAGGCCTGCCTGGCGCTGCAAAAGCTTTTCAAGCATGCTAGAATCTTCGTTCTCTCGGCGGTGACCGTAGCTCAGTTGGTAGAGTCCCGGATTGTGATTCCGGTTGTCGTGGGTTCGAGCCCCATCGGTCACCCCATAAAATCCCCGTTTTCTGGGGCCAGCCAGGGACGACCCTGCCTGCGATGCTTTAACGCGATGACGACACCGCCCAAAGCACCTTTCCCTCATGCAGATCCATCATCGGCCACTCTCCGAACGCATCTTTCATGCCCTGACGTTCGAGATCCTTGCCATTGGCATATCCGCGCCACTGGCGGCATGGATTACCCAACGGCCCGTCCTTAGCATGGGCATCCTCACAGCCGTGATCGCCACCATCGCAGTGGCCTGGAACATGCTCTATAACTGGCTCTTTGACCGACTGCAGGCCCGCTGGGGGTTCGAGCGCAGCTACTGGGTGCGCGTGGGGCATGCCTGCGGGTTCGAAGCCGGCCTGATCCTGATTGCCATCCCGTTTGTTGCCTGGTGGCTGGATATTTCTTATTTGCAGGCACTGATCCTCGATATCGGCTTTGTCCTGTTCTATTTACCGTACGGCTTTCTTTTCAATCTGGGATATGACAAGATTCGTGAGAATCTGGTGACCACGTCATAAGCCATACGGCCACCAGAAACCGACCAGGGTCGCCGGGCGCCTGCGCCCAGCCCTTCTTTTTTGGTGGCCAATGCTCATGAACACCCCCCACTCTCCTGTCTTGCCCGATTGGTCTGCCGCGCCCGATGGCTGGAACTGGGCTGCCCAGGATGCCGATGGCCGCTGGTTCTGGTATCGCACACAGCCTTTGCCGGGTATTGGCGGCGGGGTCTGGCGCGCCAACTCCCGAAACCAGCAGCCCGCGGCAGAAGGCCCCCCCAACCCCGATTGGCTGGATACGCTCAGCCAGCGCCCGGGCACCGAACCCTGACAGCGGCCCACCCCACTCTGGCACATAGATAGCAGGTCATGCTGGCAATCACCGAATTCCTCTCCGCCTACTGGCCCCACCTGGTGGCCACATTATCGTTATTCGTGGGGGCCTTTGCGGCCATCCACGCCGCCATGAACAAAAGCGATGTCCGCGCTGCCATTGCCTGGGTAGGCGTGATCCTGATGTCGCCATTATTGGGGCCATTTCTCTATCTGGTGGCAGGCATCAACCGGATCCGCCACGATCAGCTATCCACGCAACGCAGCCGCCTGATCAAAGACTACGTCAACCACGCCAGAGAGTCGGTGCGCGATATCCGCACCCTGGCAGGGCCACAGTTTTCATCGCTGAAAGTGTTATGCGACCGCATCAGCCGGTTTCCCCTGCACGATGGCAACCACATTACCTTGCTGGACAGCGGTGACGAAGCTTACCCGGCCATGTTGCAAGCCATCGATTCGGCCAGCCATTGCATCGCCCTGCAAAGCTATATTTTCGACCACGATCGTATCGGCCTGCAATTTGCCCAGGCCCTGCGCCGGGCCCACGAGCGTGGTGTCACTATTCGTGTCCTGATCGACGCAGTGGGGTCCAAATACTCTCACCCCCCCATCGTGCACTTGCTGCGCCGCGATGGCATCCGTACCGAGCTTTTCATGTCTCATGTATTGGGCCTGCGCATGCCATACGCCAATCTGCGCAGCCACCGCAAAGTACTGTTTGTCGATGGCCACATCGGATTTGTGGGCGGCATGAATATCCGCGAGGGATTCATGCAATCCTTAACCGGCCGCCATGCCGCGCGCGACACTCATTTTCAGGTAGAAGGCCCCGTGGCCACCCAGCTGTTTGCCGTGTTTGCCAACGATTGGGAATTCACCACCCGCGAACGGCTGCTGATCGAAGACTGGTGTCAAAGTTCAACCAGCACACCCCTGCCGCAAGTGCCCGCACGCTGCGTGCGCTCCAGCCCCGATCGCTTTATTGCCGCCACACATAATGTGCTGCTGGGCGCATTGGCAGTGGCACAACACAATGTGCGCATTCAGTCACCGTACTTTCTGCCTGATCAAACCCTGATGGGTGCGCTCAATACCGCAGCGCGCCGTGGCGTTCATGTGGATATCGTCATCCCCGGGCGCAACAACTTGCGCCTGGTCAACTACGCCATGACCTCGCAGCTGAATCAGGTGATTGCGGCAGGCTGCCGCGTATGGCGGTCCAGAGGCACGTTCGACCACTCCAAATTGCTCACTATCGACGATGGGTGGTCATATGTGGGCTCGTCCAATCTTGATCCCCGCAGCCTGCGACTAAACTTCGAGCTGGACATGGAAATCTACGATCAGGTTCTGGCACAGCAAATTGCGGGCAAAATCGACACAATCATCGCCGACTCAGAAGCCGTCACACTGGATTCGCTCAAGGCCATCCCCTTTGCAAAGCAGTTGCGCAACCGCCTGATCTGGTTGGCCAGCCCCTATCTGTAAGCTGCAAACAGTACCAAAATGGTGCAGAATAAACAGGTTGTTTACTGAGCTTATCGGATCCACACTATGTCTCGACGTCTTAACTACTATCAGGCCTCGCCTGAGGCGGCAAAAAAGTTCGCTGAATTCAGCCAAACCCTGCACCAGAACCCATTTCTGGCCAAGATCGGCCATCTGGTCACGCTACGCGCCTCACAAATCAATGGCTGCGCATTTTGCGTCGACATGCACGTCAAAGAAGGCAAGCTGGCGGGCGAGCGCGAGCTGCGTCTGCACCACGTCGCCGTCTGGCGCGAGTCGCCCTTGTTTGATGCCAAGGAAAAAGCCATCTTCGAGTGGACAGAAGCCCTGACGCAACTGCCTGCGCATGGCGTCCCCGAAGCGCTTTACCAGCGGGTACGCGCACAACTCTCCGAAAAAGAGCTCGCAGACCTATCCTTTCTGATCGTCGCCATCAACGGCTGGAACCGCCTGGGAGTAGGCTTCCAGGCAGAGCCGGGCTCAGCCGACAAACAGTTTGGTCTGGACAAAGCCGGTTTGTCCTGAACCTTGCGTTGACAGCTGCCCAGACACTGGATTCAAACCCAGCGTTTGGGCAGTGTCTGGCCTCTGGCGTTGCTTGCGTTACGGGTTCTGGGCCTGTGCCAACGCCTGGGCAAGGTCTGCCGTCAGGTCGTCGATGTGTTCTACCCCCACCGACATCCGCACAAAATTGGGCTGGATGCCTGCTGCCTGCATATCGGCTTCGGTCATCGAGCTGGCCCACATCGAGGCCGTATGCACGGCCAGGGTTTCGACCCCGCCCAGACTGACTGCCTGCGTAGCCAGCTTGAGCCCGGACACAAAGCGCTGGGTGGCTGCATAACCGCCTTTTAATGAGTACGCCACAATCGCGCCAAAGCCTTTCATTTGCCGACTGGCCAGCGCATGCTGCGGATGACTCTCCAGCCCCGGATAGAGCACTTCCTCGACCTCGGGCCGGGCTTCCAGCCAACGGGCCACTGCCAGAGCATTGGCATTGATGCGCTCGACGCGCAGTGACAAGGTGCGCAAACCGCGCAGCAACAGCCAGGCATCCATGGGCGACAGCACTGCACCCAGCGTGACATGCATTTTCCAGATGGTTTCAGCCAGGGCTTCGCTGCAGCAGATGGCGCCAGCCATGATGTCGCTGTGCCCCCCGAGATACTTGGTGGCACTGTGCACCACGATGTCGATACCGAAATCGTGCGGGCGCTGATTAAGCGGTGAGGCAAACGTGTTGTCGGCGACAGTCAGCGCCCCATGTGCCTGGGCGATCGAGGCCACCACTGCCAGATCAGTAATCGACAGGCTGGGGTTGACGGGCGTCTCTACCATGACGAGCCGGGTATTGGGCCGCAGGGCGGCCTTCAGGCTGTCCGGATTGGTCTGATCAAAGAAACTGACTTCAACCCCATAGCGCGTCAGCACCTCTGAAAACAGCTTGGAAGTACTCATATAGTGACGCTGCTGGGCCACCACGTGGTCTCCAGCCTTTAACAGCGCGAGAATGGTGGTGCAGATTGCCCCCATCCCCGAGCCCGTCAACAAGGCGGTTTCTGTCCCCTCAAGCTTGGCCAGGATGGCCTCGACGTGCTTGTTGACGGGATTGCCGTGACGCGTATAAAAGGTGGCCGGCCGCACCGAAGTGGCCATCTCCGAAAACGCTTCTGCCGATGCCGCCCGGAAAGTGGCACTGTAATGGATCGGCGGCACCACGGCCGAATCATGGTGACAGGCAGCGTCACCATGCAATACAAGGGTTTGCTCCTGCCAGGAAGCAGGGTCAGCAACATCGGGCAAATGCGGATTCATGGGAAAAAGGCTCCAGTGCCTGGAAAAGAATCATGATACCGCCCGCGGTGTACCAATCCATAGGCACACAAATGCCGGCTGGCCGATTGCACGTTAGAATTCAGGGTTCACGGACATGCATCTGCCCTGTCGGGCTGTCAGCTGCATCTCTAACCGCCCTTAGCTCAGCTGGATAGAGCAACGGCCTTCTAAGCCGTAGGTCGCAGGTTCGACTCCTGCAGGGCGGGCCAGCGCCCGGGCTGCTTCACTCCGGTCGAAGCACCCCGACGATAGACAGTAGATGGGTTTTCGACACTATCAAGGACACCTCCCCATGACTTGGTCGGCAGCGCAATACGCCCTGTTTGAATCCGAACGCACCCGCCCTGTCAGGGATCTGCTGGCAGCGGTACCCCCCCGTGAGGTTGCCTGGGCAGCCGATCTGGGCTGCGGGCCTGGAAACTCCACCGAAATTCTGCAGCGTCTCCACCCGGACGCGGCCATCTGCGGCGTTGATTCTTCTGCAGACATGCTGGCAGCCGCCCGCGAACGCTTGCCTGATGTCCGCTTCAAGCAGGCCGACATCGCCACCTGGGATCCCGGGCAGCCCTACGACCTGATCCTGGCCAATGCCTCCTTGCAGTGGATACCCGACCATGCCGCATTATTTCCCCAGCTGGCTGCACAGCTGGCCCCGGGTGGCAGCCTGGCCATCCAGATGCCGGATAACCAGCAAGAACTCGTCAAAACCCTGATGCGGCAAGTGGCCACCGACCCCCGCTGGTCGGCCCGCATCGGCGACGAACGCAGCACCCGGTTTCCCCAGCATCCGGTGCCCTGGTATTACAACCTGCTGATCGCACACTGCCAACGCGTGGATATCTGGCGCACCGTCTATTGGCACATGCTGCCGGGCGGCGTGGCCGATATTGTGCAATGGTTCAAGGGCAGCGCCCTGCGGCCGTTTCTGGCGCAGTTATCGCCAGACGAACAAACGGCTTTTCTGGACGCATACCAACAGGCGTTGGTACCGGCCTATCCCGCTCAGGCCGACGGATCTGTTTTGTTACCGATCCCCCGCCTCTTTCTGATCGCGACACGTTAGCCGCACCGCAGCAGTGCTACAGTTTTGAGCATTGTTTGCCCAAATTAGACCCATGATCATTTCACGTTTATTGCGTTTTTTGCTTTTGCCCGCCCTGCTGTCCGGTCTGCCCACCGCCAGCCACGCCGAGCTTGTACTGCGGCTGGGCAACACCCAGGCAGCACCTGGCACGGCAATCGAACTTCAAGGCCTGCTGGTTAATGACACCGGCAACCCACTGGCCAGCCCAATACCCACGGCACTGGCCGGCCAGTGGATGGACAGCCAGGGCCATGTCACCCCTGCCCAGTTTCAGCTACGCACCTCAGCCGATACGGCCGACCTGCCCGCCAATACATTTACCAAGATGGTGTGGACAAGTACCGTGCCGGCTGATGCACAAGGCCTGATCACACTGACGGTAAATGGCGCAGACAACACCTTGCTGGCGCTTCAGGTGGGGGATGGCGGCACCACGATTGCACGCGGCACGGGCCTCTCTCCCAAAACCACGCCTGCCGGGGAAAGCCTTGCCGAAAGCCCGCTGACCGCCGCACCCACGCAAGAAACCGCAGCGCTTTCGCCCTTTGAGACTTTCCGCAATGCGCTCTCTCCCTACGAGCCCATGTATTTCGCCCTGGGCAGCAAGGACGGGGCCAATGCACGCTTCCAGTTCAGTTTCAAGTATCGCCCCTTCAGCCCCACGGATCCCGCTCATCCCAGTTTCATGGACAACTGGTACTTTGGCTACACCCAGACCTCCCTGTGGGATCTGCACTCGGATTCCATCCCCTTCGTGGATACCACCTATAACCCCAGTCTGTTCTGGGCACGCGAATCACTTTGGGATTCCCCAGACAAGCGCTGGACCCTTGGCCTGAACACCGGGGTGGAACATAAATCCAACGGCAAGGAGGGCGAGGATTCACGGTCGCTCAATGATTTCTACATCCAACCCGAAGTCAGCTACCGGCTCGGCAGCGGCAGCCGCATCAGTTTCATGCCACGCATCAAACAATACTTTGTCACAGACCGCGACATGGGCTATCAGGATTACCTTGGCTATGTCGACTGGAAAATGCGCTACGAGCAAGACAATGGCCTCGCACTCTCGGGCCTGTACCGGCAGGGCAGCGAGGGACACGCCACCCAGCTCGAGGCTGCCTGGCCGCTTCAACGTACGTTTCTGCACATGAACGGGTACCTGTATCTTCAGTACTTCCAGGGATACGGTGAAACACTGCTGGGCTATATGCAAAAAAGCGACCCACAAGTCCGTATCGGCATCGCGCTGGTTCCCTGACCCCTGTTCCAGGACACAGTATGTTCACGCAGATCGGTATTTTCATCCTGGCAATGCTGGTGTTTTTAACTGCCAGCCGCGCACTGCTGGCTCTGTGGGTGTGGCCGCGATTGCGGGCAGCCGGGCCGGCACCCTGGATTGTGTTTCGCTGGGGGCTGCGCATCGACCTCAACCAGATCGCCATGTGGGCGGGCGTACCGGCCTTGCTGGCCCCATGGCTGGCCGATCAGCCCATGGCGATTTTTGTCACCGGTCTCTGGCTGCAGCTTGTGTGGCTAGTCTTTGTACTGTTGGAGATCTCCACGCCACAGTTCATTCTCGAGTACGACAGCCGCCCCAACCGCCTGTATCTTGATTACCTGAAGTATCCAAAAGAAGTGTTCGGGATGCTCTGGAAAGGCTACAAGACGGTATTGGCAGCTGCCGTACTGGCCATGGCGCTGGCTGCCTGGCTGGGTCATACGCTATTGGCATCAGCCGCCCCAAACACTTTGCCGGCCTGGCCCTGGCGCATCGCCCTGACCCTCCTGATTGGCGCACTGATCGTGCTGGCCATCCGGGGCACCCTCGGGCACCGCCCCATCAACCCTGCCTCGGTGGCCTGGTGCGGCGACAGCCTGCTTAACACCTTGCCACTCAATTCTTTCTACAACGTTTTGTTTGCGCTGTACGCCATCAAAAATGAGCGCTCGGCAGCCGATGTGTATGGCAACCTGCCCGACGACCGCCTGCAGGCCCTGGTGTGCCAGTGGGCCAACATCCCGCCCGGCCCGCCTGATTTGCCCACCTTGCACCACCAACCTGCCAGCCAGCACCCCTCCCGGCCAAAAAACCTGGTGCTGATCGTACAGGAAAGCCTGGGGGCTCAATATGTCGGCAATCTGGGCGGTGCCAACCTGACCCCCAACCTGGACAAACTTGCCGCCCAGGGCTGGAATTTCACCCGTGCATATGCCACGGGCACACGTTCGGTACGCGGCCTGGAAGCTGTCACGGCCGGGTTTCCACCCACCTTGTCTGATGCGGCATTGCGCCTGGCCAATGCACAAAGCAACTTCTTTACCTTGGCCCAGCTGCTGCGCAAGCACGGTTATCGCTCCCGTTTCATATACGGGGGCGAAGCCCATTTTGACAACATGAAAAGCTTTTTTCTGGGCAATGGATTTGACGAGCTGCACGATCTGCCCAGCTTCGAGTCACCCGCATTTATCGGTACCTGGGGTGCCAGCGACGAAGACATGTTCAATAAACTGCATGATCTGCTGTCAACCGATACAGACCAACCCACACTGCATCTGGCGTTTTCCGTCAGCAACCACACACCCTGGGAGTACCCGGCCGGCCGCATCGCCGTAGCGGGCGACCCTGCCACCGTGCAAAATACGGTTCGCTATGCCGATTGGGCCATCGGCCAGTTTTTTGAGCGGGCACAGCAAAGCACCTACTGGGAAGACACTGTCTTTTTGATTGTGGCTGACCATGATTCCCGGGTGGGTGGCGCACAACGCATCCCCTTGCGCCACTTTCATATCCCGGCACTGGTCCTGGGTGCAGGCGTGCCGACCCGGCAAGATCCCCGCATCATCAGCCAGATTGACCTGCCACCCACCCTGTTATCCCTGATTGGCATCGATGATGCCCATCCCATGATCGGCCACGACCTGACCCAGGACGGCACTGGCGGGCGCGCCATGATGCAGTATGAAGATCACTACGGCTACCTGAAAGAAGACACACTTGTTGTACTGGAACCACACCAGGAAGCACTGTTTTTCCGCTACACCGCGCCTGATCACTATGCACCCCTGCCGCAAGACCCTGCCCTGGCAGAGATTGCACTGGCGCACGCGCTGTGGCCATCATGGGCCTATCAGCATCGGGCTCATACGCTGCCCGAGCTCAAACGCCGTGTCACCGAATAACCTGGTGGCTCGTGGTAGAATCTTGCGTTCCTGACACGTCGGGGCGTAGCGCAGCCTGGTAGCGCATCTGCTTTGGGAGCAGAGGGTCGCATGTTCGAATCATGTCGCCCCGACCATCACTAAAAGGACATCATATGTCGTCAACAGCAACTGAAGATCTCGGCAAACTGACTTTACGTCTGGCTCTGGGTATCCTGATTCTGTTGCACGGCCTGGGAAAACTGGGCGGTGGCGTAGGCTGGATCACCGGCATGCTGCAAACCCATGGTATCCCCGGCTTTGTCGCCTATGGCGTCTATATTGGCGAAATCCTTGCCCCGGTTCTACTGGTTCTTGGCCTCTGGACGCGTGCAGCAGGCCTGATCGTCGCCATCAACATGCTGTTTGCCTTTGGTCTGGTGCACTCGGCCGACGCACTTGCACTGGGCAAGAGTGGTGGCTGGGCACTCGAGCTTCAGGGCATGTACTTCTTTAGCGGTATCGCAGTGGCCTTGCTGGGCGCAGGCGCTTACAGCCTGGGTGGCCGCAACGGCCGCTACAACTAAGCCCCGCCAGGAAAATCCGCCGGCAAGCGGTTACTACCCGACAGCCGGCAGGCAAATCACGACACAGGCACCTCCCAGGGTGCCTGTTTCCATATAGGCCCGGCCCCCATACAACTGGGCAAGATCCCTCACAATCGACAACCCCAGACCAGAGCCCGGCCTGCGTTCATCGGCTCGCTGACCACGTTCAAATACGGCTTCAGTGCGATCGGCGCGTAAGCCAGGGCCATCGTCTTCTACCTTGATTTCAAGCATGTTCTCGTGCTTTCGGGCACTGACCTGTACCCTGCGCCGGGCCCATTTACCCGCGTTATCCAGCACGTTGCCCAGCATCTCCTCAAAATCTTGGGATTCTCCCCGAAACGCCAGCGATTCATCCACACCAGACAGATCATATTGCAGGGCCCGGTCGGCATGAACCCGTTGCATCACCCGCACCAGGCCTTGCAGCAAGGGCGCCACAGGGCTGCTTAAGCCCCGTACCCGAATCGCAGCGGCCGCACGCGCCTGTGCCAGGTGGTAATCCACCTGGCGGTGCGCCACCTGAACCTGCTCGGAAACCAGTTCTGGCAAAGCGGGGTCTTTTGCCCTGGCAGCGTTGGCCAACACGGCCAGCGGGGTTTTCAGGGCGTGTGCCAGGTTGCCGGCCTCCCGGCGGGCACCATCCAGCGCCTGCTGATTACGGTCGAGTACCTCATTGAAATCCTGCACCAGCGGTTGAACTTCTGTGGGAAACACACCTTCGATGTGGCTGGCCCGGCCCTCTCGCACATCCAGCAAGCGGCGTCTCAGACGTACCAACGGGCTTAGCCCGTAAGATACCTGGGCCCACGCGGCAATCGCCATACCCAGCACCAGAATGCCCAGTGCCAGCGCCAGCATCCGGTTAAAACGGTCAATGGGCTCGGCCCACAGGTGCTGGTCGGCCCCTGCTATCAGCAGAAGCTCATCGTAGGGCCCATCGGCTGGCTGCAATAACCGGGCACGTACACGCAGTTGCTGGCCCGACGGGCCTACCGCTTCGGTGGCAAGATCCCGCCCCATCTGCAAGCCGCTGTATTGCTGAGGCAAGTCGGCATCCCACAAAGAGCGCGAGCGCAGAACCGGTGTGATTTTGCCATCAGCCTGTGACACGGAAACTTGCCAATACAAGCCTGAATAGGGCTGATTGAAACGGGGGTCGCCCGGCAAGGAGCTGAGCGCGATCTGGCCGCCGGCATTTACCTGTAAAACCGCTGTGAGCTGATCCAGATAAATATTAAGTTCGGACTGCAGCTGCGCCATGATGTGCTGCCGGAAGAGCTGCTGAATCCCCCACCCGGCAGCCAGCACACTGAGCAACACCCATGCCAGCAAGGCAGCCAGCAGCCTTACCCGCAAAGACTGATATCGTGCATGCAGGCGTGGTCTCATGCTGGGCCAGCTGCCAGACGATAGCCCAGGCCGCGTACGGTCTGAATCAGCTCGGGCGGGATTTTGCGCCGCAAGCGGGCGATGAATACCTCGATGGTGTTGGAATCACGGTCGAAATCCTGGGCATAAATATGTTCCACCAACTGGCTGCGTGACACCAGTTCTCCGTGATGCATCATCAGATAGGCCAGCACCCGATACTCATGTCCGGTAAGCTCGAGCGGCTGGCCATCAAGACTGATCCCGGCTTGCCGGGTGTCCAGGAGCAAGGGGCCACAGCGGATATCAGCCGACGCGTGGCCGCCTGCCCGGCGCAACAAAGCCCGCACCCGTGCCTGCAATTCTTCGAGATGAAAGGGCTTGGTGAGATAGTCGTCCGCCCCGGCATCAATGCCGTCTACTTTGTCGTGCCAATGATCCCGGGCAGTGAGAATCAGCACCGGAAACACGCGGCCTGCTTCACGCCAGCGTCGCAACACGGATAACCCGTCGCGCCCAGGCAAGCCCAGATCCAGAACCACCAGATCGTAGGGCTCCGACAGGCCCTGATGCTCGACATCCAGCCCATCCGCAGCCACATCCACCACATATCCGGCAGACTGCAGCGCGGACGTCAGCTGGGCAGCAAGCACGGGTTCATCCTCAGCCACCAGAAGCCTCATGAACGATCCCTCTTGTAATGTGGGTTGCGCTGCCCTACCAAAAGGATCTTGCCGGTGTGGGCATCGATTTTCAGTTTGATCACCCGGCTATTATCCTGCAGGATCTTGAGCTCGTAGATCCATTGGCTCGGGCATGCCTCATCATTTTGGCAATCCAGCTCCAGATCCTTGCCGTCTTCTTCCTCAAACTCGACCTTGAGCACCTGACCGGGATATTCAGCTGCCACCATATCCAGAATCTTTTGAAGTGGCAATACCTTACCCATGGCCTGAAGCTGCTCGGCACGGGCACGATCATGATCGTGCGCCTGGGCGGCATCCAGGGCAAAGCCCCCGCCCACCAGCATGGCCAACAGCGAAAAGCCGAGAAGAAATTTGCGTAACACGCGAAGCCCCTTGATGATTCACATGCCTGCAGCATAGCGGGGCAATCATGAACCCCAGGTGAATACCCGCACAGCGGGTTCTGATCAGCAGCACCCGCCAGTGCCTGGGCTTCGGCTATGCCTACCCAAAGCGACCGGTAATGTAATCTTCGGTTTCCTTGCGCGCCGGCTTCACAAAGATCTGGTCGGTGGGGCCAAACTCCATGAGCTCGCCCAGATACATATAGGCGGTGTAATCAGAGCAGCGCGCTGCCTGCTGCATGTTGTGGGTAACGATCACTACCGTGTAATCATCCTTGAGTTCGGCGATCAACTCTTCGATTTTGGCGGTAGAGATGGGATCCAGCGCCGAACAAGGTTCATCAAGCAACAGGACTTCGGGTTTGATAGCCACGCCCCGTGCAATGCACAGGCGCTGCTGCTGGCCACCAGAGAGCCCGTTGCCGCTTTGCCCCAGCTTGTCTTTTACCTCGTCCCACAAGGCCGCCTTGGTGAGTGCCCATTCGACGCGCTCGTCCATTTCGCCTTTGCTGAGGCGTTCGAACAGGCGCACACCAAAAGCGATGTTGTCGTAGATACTCATGGGAAACGGCGTGGGCTTCTGAAACACCATCCCCACCTTGGCACGAATCAGGGCAATATCCAGCCGGGAAGTGAGGAGATTTTCTCCGTCGAACTCGATCGTGCCTTCGGCACGTTGCCCCGGATACAGCTCGAACATCCGGTTAAAGGTGCGCAACAAGGTAGATTTGCCACAACCCGAAGGCCCGATAAATGCAGTTACCTTGTTTTCGGCGATATCCATATTGATACCGTGCAAGGCCTTGAAGGTGCCGTAATAAAAATCAAGATCACGCACCGCCAGCTTGGTGCGTTCGGTGATAGCAGTATTAAACGATGTCATGAGCGAACCAGGGCAGATTATTTGCGAAACAGGCTACGGGCAATAATGTTGATGGCCAACACCAGCAAGGTGATCAGGGCAGCCCCGGCCCAGGCCAGGCGGTTCCAGTCTTCGAAGGGGCTGGCGGCATACTGAAAAATCACCACCGGCAGATTGGCAATGGGGGCGTTCATGTTCCAGGACATGAACTGATTATTCAGTGCGGTAAAAAGCAACGGTGCGGTCTCGCCGGCGATCCGGGCCACTGCCAGCAAAATGCCGGTAATAATCCCTGAGCGCGCTGCGCGATAGCAGATGAACACCACCACCCGCCACTGCGGGCAGCCCAAGGCAGCGGCGGCCTCTCGAAGACTGTTGGGCACCAGAGACAACATGTTGTCGGTGGCGCGCACCACCACCGGAATCACCAGGATTGCCAAGGCAAAAGCACCGGCCCAGCCCGAGTAATGCCCCACTTGAGCCACATACACAGCGTAAATAAACAGGCCGATGACGATCGAGGGAGCCGACAACAGCACATCATTGAGAAAGCGGGTAGCCGGCGCCAGCCAGCCCCGGCGGCCGTATTCTGCCAGATAAGTACCTGCCAGCACCCCAATGGGCGTACCAATCAGGGTACCCACACCCGACATCAACACACTGCCCACAATGGCATTGAGCAGGCCACCCGCGGCACCCGGTGGCGGTGTGCTTTCGAGCAGCAATGTCAGCGACAAGGCGCTGCCACCCTTGATCAGCAACGTGGCAATGATCCAGGCCAGCCAAAACAGACCCGACGCCAGCGCCAGCCCCGACAGCGTCAGCATCAGGCGATTGAATACGCGGCGGCGCCGGTAAATCGGGTTACTGAAAACGATGGTAGATTCGGAGGCAGGCATGGGCGTCAGTGGTGTGCGCCTTCTTTGCGCGATAGTTTCAGAAGCATGAATTTGGACAGTGCCAGAACCACTGTCGTGATCAAAAACAGGATCAGGCCAAGCTCAAGCAACGCTGATTTTTGTATGCCACCTGCCTCGTTGAACTCGTTGGCCAATGCCGAGGCAATGGAATTGGACGGGGAAAAGAGGGAATCAGGCAGGTTGAAGGCATTACCGATCACGAAGGTGACGGCCATGGTTTCTCCGAGGGCGCGCCCAAGGCCCAGCATGATGCCGCCAATGACGCCATGCTTGGTGTATGGCAAGACGACCTTCCAGACCACCTCCCAGGTGGTGCTGCCCAGCGCATAGGCGGATTCTTTCAGCATGGGCGGCACCTGCTCGAACACATCACGCATCACTGCCGCAATAAACGGTATCACCATGATGGACAGAATAAGCCCCGCCGTAAACAGGCCAATGCCCATTGGGGGGCCCGCAAACAAGGCACCCAATACTGGCACACCTTCAAAGGTGTCGACAATCAGCGGTTGCACATAGGCCTGAAACAAGGGCACAAACACGAACAGCCCCCACATGCCATAAATGATGGACGGAATGGCCGCCAGCATCTCGATGGCGACGCCCAGTGGACGACGCACCCAGGCCGGGGCAAGTTCGGTAAGAAACATCGCAATACCAAACGAGACAGGCACCGCAATCAACAGAGCCAGCAAGGCACTCACCACAGTACCCATCACGGGTACCAGGGCGCCAAACTGTTGCGCGACTGGATCCCAGTTGTTGGTCCAGAGAAACGCCAAGCCATCACGAATCAGCGTCTCACGGCTGCCATACACCAGCGACGCAAGAATACCTGCCAGCAGGATGAAAACCAGAAACGCAAAGAAGCGTGTGAGGTGCCGGAAACCGGTATCCACCAGCAGACTTCGGTGTTGATTGATCATGAAGGAGCTTCAAGATTGACGGACTGTTGAAAAAACACACAGAGCGCCGAAAGAGGTTGAAAAGTCGTATTTTCCCATAAACCACCGGCTGCAGATGCGCCAGTGGCCAAATCAGGGATCCTGGTGCGGCAAAAGGCCCAAACACGGGCCTTTTGCCAACCAATACTACTTACTACTTATTTCCAGACAGCTGCGCCGTCCTTGCCATGAATGTCTTGCACCCACATGGCGCGAATCGACTTTGTAACCACATCCGGCAGGGGGACGTAATCGAGTTCGCGGGCCATGTCGGCACCTTCACGCCAGGCCCAGTCGAAGAAAGCCAGCACTTCGTGTGCCTGCTTTGGGTTTTCCTGTGTGCGGGCCATCAAAATGAACGTGGCTGCCGTGACAGGCCAGGAATCAGCACCCGGCTCGTTATTGAGGATCACACCCATACCCGGCGCAGAAGCCCAATCGGCATGCTCTGCCGCAGCGGCAAACGCTTTTTGCGAAGGCTGTACAAACTGACCGTCACGGTTTTGCAGCTGTGTCCAGGCCAAACCATTTTGATGCGCATAGGCGTACTCGACATACCCGATGGAGTTGCCGATCTGGCGCACATAGGCTGCAACACCTTCGTTACCCTTGCCACCCTGGCCAGTAGGCCATTTCACAGACTTGCCAACACCCACGGTGTTTTTCCAGCCTTCAGAGACTTGGGCGAGGTAGTGCGTCCAGCCAAAGGTTGTGCCCGAACCATCCGCACGGTGCACCACGACAATGCTGCTGGAAGGCAATTTCACATCCGGATTGAGCGAGGCAATCGCGGGATCGTCCCATTTCTTGATCTTGCCCAGGAAGATGTCTGCCACGATAGGGCCTGTCAGCTTGAGCTTACCCGGTTCGATCCCCTTGATATTGACCACCGGCACGGTACCCCCGACCACTGCCGGAAACTGAACCAGCTCGTGTTTTTTCAGGGCATCGGGTTTCATGGGATCGTCTGAAGCACCAAAATCAACCGTTTTGGCAATGATCTGCTGTTGCCCACCACCCGAGCCGATCGACTGGTAGTTGACTCGATTACCAGTGACTTCATGATATTTTGCAGCCCACTTGGCATAAATGGGATAAGGGAAGGATGCCCCTGCGCCTGTAATGTCAGCGGCCATGGCAGGTGAGCCCGCGGCAGCAGCCAGCAGGCAGCCTGTTGCACATTGAACCAGCAAACGTTTTAGCATGTAGAAGACCTTGTATCGTTAATTGAAGGTGACGCGTCTGCTTGTGCGTCAGAACAGCATCTTAAAGGCCTTGCATGACAGTTTGATGACAACAAAAGCCAGGACGCCACCTGCGAAGCACTACCCCAGCCGGGCCATCAAGTGCTGGTGCAAATTGACCGGCACCCGGCGGTTGCGCACACGCTGGTAGCGGCCGTCCGACTGTGCCGCCCAGGCCAGCTGGTTATCACGCCAGGCAAAGGTAAAGGCTTCGTCAATGACACGCCGCCGTAAGGTTTTGTCCAGCACCGGCACCGCCAGCTCGACGCGCCGCAAAAAATTGCGATCCATCCAGTCGGCTGACGATAAATACAGGGGTTCAGCGCCATCCTGATAAAAATAAAAGACTCGCGAGTGTTCGAGGAAGCGTCCGATGATGGAGCGCACCCGGATGTGTTCTGACAAACCGGGCACCCCAGCCTGCAAGGCACAGGCGCCACGCACAATCAGATCTATGCGCACCCCTGCCTGGCTGGCATCATAGAGGGCCTGAATGACGGTGGGCTCCAGCAGCGAATTCATCTTCGCACGAATCCGGGCACGCTTGCCTGCCTGGGCAAACGCCGTTTCGGAGTGGATCAGCTCGAGCACAGTATCGTGCAGCGTAAAGGGTGACTGCAACAGAAGCTTGAGTTCGCGTCGCGCCCCCAGCCCCGTCAGCAAGGAAAACACCTGATCCATGTCCTCGCAAATCGCCTGGTTGGCGGTCAACAGCCCAAAATCAGTGTACAGCTTGGCGGTTCGGGGATGATAGTTGCCTGTGCCCAGATGCCCATAGCGCCGGATCCGGCCTTCTTCTCGACGCAGCACCAACGCCATCTTGGCGTGCGTCTTGTGCCCCACCACCCCGTAGCTGACATGGGCGCCGACTTCTTCGAGGCGTGCAGCCCAGTTGATATTGGTTTGTTCATCAAAGCGGGCCATGAGCTCGACCACCACCGTAACTTCCTTGCCTGCCCGCGCAGCGGATAGCAGCAAGCTCATGAGCTCGGAGTCTTCGCCAGTGCGATAAATGGTTTGCTTGATGGCCACCACTTGGGGATCCACCGCCGCCGCACGCAGAAACATCAGCACCGGCTGAAACGATTGATAGGGGTGATGAAGGAGGTGATCGCGCTCGGCCAATGCCGCAAACATTGCCTCCGGGCGTTCAAGATCGCCATCAAAGGGAGCCGGGATGCGGGGCCTGAACACCGGGTATTCGAGATCCGGACGATTGGCCCGCGTGCACAACTGCATCAGGCGCGAGAGGTTGACAGGCCCATTGACGCGATACGTATCGGCGATGCCCAGGTTGAACTCTCTTTGCAGAAACAGTTCGAGATCCGGCGGCATCGCATGGGCAATTTCAAGACGCACAGAGGCACCAAAATTGCGCTGCGAGAGCTCGCCTTGCAGCGCCAAACGCAGGTTGGTGATTTCTTCTTCGTCGACGAAGAGGTCGCTGTTGCGCGTGACGCGCCACTGATAACAACCCTGAACGTCCATGCCCGGGAAAAGATCACCCACAAACGCATTGATCAATGTGGTGAGCAGCATGAAACCATCAGAAATCCCGGAGATTTCGGAGGGTACCTTGATCATGCGTGGCAACGCCCGTGGCGCCTGAACAATGGCGATATGCCCTTCGCGCCCAAACGCGTCCTCGCCGCTCAGGGAAACAATGAAGTTCAGGCTTTTGTTATAGACGCGCGGAAACGGATGGGCAGGATCCAGGCCAATAGGTGTCAGCAATGGCTGCACATCACGCAGGAAAACGCCATAGGCCCATTCGCGCTGCAGATCCGTCCAGCCGGTGGAATACACCAACCCCACCCCGCACTCCATCAACTTGGGCATCACCTCGCCGGTCAGCAGGCGGTTTTGGCGGTCGACCAGGGTATGGGCCGCCCGTTGCACACGATCGAAGGCTTCGGCGGGCGTGAGCCCATCGACACCGGTCAGTTCGGGCGTTTGCCGCTGCTGCTCTTTGAGGCTGGCCATCCGGATTTCGAAGAACTCATCCAGATTTGACCCCACGATACACAGATACCGCAGCCGCTCCAGTGGCGGTACGTCCAGGCGCTCTGCCATGGACAGTACGCGTTCGTTGAATTTGAGAACGGAAAGCTCACGATTGAGCAAAGGTGGCGGGGTCTGTGCGCCGTGCATGAGGGGGACTCCAAAGCCTGTCATGTGCAGACCACTATAATCGCACAGTGTGACATTCTCAGGTAAGGGCATGGACAACCTTCTGGCTTCCATCGACCTCGGTTCCAATACGTTTCGGCTCTCCATCGGGCGCATCGTGCGCCACGGGGATACGGTTCAGTTATATACCGAAGACCGACTGCGCGAACTCGTCGCCCTGGCCAACGGCATGGATGAGCACCAGCGCATCACGCCAGAGACCGCGGCACAGGCCATCGCCGCACTCAAGCGATTTGGCGAGCGGCTGCAGGGGTTTTCTCCCGCCAACGTCCGCGCAGTCGCCACCAACACGTTTCGCGTGGCACGCAATGCCGCCGAGATCCTGCCTGTCGCCGAACAGGCACTCGGATTTCCGATCGAGGTGATTTCCGGCCAGGAAGAAGCCCGCCTGATCTATCTCGGTGTCATCCAGGATCTCCCCCCGACAGAGCACCGCAGGCTGGTCATCGATATCGGCGGGGGCTCCACCGAATTCATTATCGGCAAAGGGCAAACCCCCTTGCAACTGGCCTCCCTGCAGTTGGGCTGCACCACCTGGACACGACGTTTTTTTGGCACTGGACGCATCACCCGCACACGCATGCAGCGCGCCATCGTGGCCGCCCGCAGTGTCCTCGAAGGCATCGCCCGGCCCTACCGCCTGATGGGCTGGGATGAAGCCTACGGCTCGTCGGGCACGGCCAAGGGCTTGCTGGCGGTTCTGCTTGAAAACGGCTTCAGCCAGCAGGGCATCACGCTGGCGGGCATGGAAAAACTAAGCCAGGCACTGATTCAGGCCGGTGAAGTCCGGCTTCAGGATTGGGCGGGCCTTAAGGCCGAGCGCGCACCCGTACTGGCCGGAGGCCTTGCGATCATGATCGCCGCCTTCCAGGAACTTGGCATCACACAGATGGATGCCGGCGACGGTGCCCTACGTGTGGGGGTACTGCACGATCTGCTGGGCCGTGATCTTCACCAGGACCAGCGCGATGCCACAGTCAAGCAAATGAGCCACCGCTATCAGGTGGATGGCAACCAGGCAGAGGCGGTTCGGCAAATGGCCCTGGCACTGTTCGACCAGCTGCAGCTGGATGACACACAGCCGCAGATCATCGAGCAGCGCAAGGCGCTGGGCTGGACTGCACAACTGCATGAGATCGGCCTGGCCATTGCCCGTAACGACTACCACAAGCACGGTGCGTATATTTTGCAGCACGCAGACATGCCGGGCTTTTCGCACGACGACCAACAACAATTGGCCTTTTTGGCCCTGGGCCAGCATGGCCGGTTGGCCAAGGTGCGCCACTTCGAGCCCACGCGCATTCAATGGCTAACCCTGTTCTGTCTGCGCCTGGCTGTCCTGGTATTGCGCCGCCGCGAACCTCTCGAAACCCTGCCCTTCAAGATGCAGGCGCTGAATCAGGCCTTGCACCTGAGGGTTGATGACGGCTGGCTGGACGCCCATCCGCTGAGCGGTTTCTTGCTAAAGGGCGAAATCGAAGTCTGGCGCAAAGCTGGATTTACGCTGGACGTGGTGTAAATACCGGGCAGACACCAAAACTAGCACAAGCCAAAATGGCGCCGATAGCGGGTATCCAGCCATCGCACATCCAGCAGAATCGGAAAATCCGCGGTACTGAAATCGGGATCCCAGGCTGGTGCGCCGCAAATGGTGGCGCCTACCTTTAGATATCCCTTGATAAGGGGCGGAACGCGGGCCAGTTGGGTCTGGCGCAGGGCTTTCAGGGGATAAGGATGCAAAGGCTTGATCTGTGGCACATCCGGCCGGCGCGCCATCAAAGACTGTGCCTGGCGCCAGACCTCGGAGGCAACCACACCATCGTCGCGCACACTGACACTGGCACAGCCCAGCATATAGCGGTAGCCCCCCCGCACCATCACCTGCGCCAGCGCCGTCCATAACAGCATGATGGCTGTTCCGTGGCGGTACTCGGCATCAATGCACGAACGCCCGACTTCGACCAGAAGCGAGCGCTCGGCCTGCAAGGGTGCCAGGTTGAATTCTGACTCAGAGTAATAACGGCCTGCCTGCCTGGCCGCTTCGGGGGTTAGCAGACGATATGTGCCCACCACCCGATTACTGCGAGTATCGCGCACCATAAAGTGAATGCACCAGGGATCAAACTCGTCGACATCGCGGTCGCCTACCGCCTGAGGAAAATGCACACCCAAATCTTCAGTAAACACCCGAAACCGCAAACGTTGCAAATCGTGTAATTGTTCGGGTGTGCGCGCAATGCTGAGCGATAGCCCCGCAGCCTCAACGCCTGGCCAGTTGATATGCTGCATGGGCACTGGAGGCGGCAAGCCGTATGGCCTGGCTACGTGGCCGGGCAAGGGCGCGCAATCGGGCGGGACCGACTGCCGTAAAACCAAAAGTGCGTTATGGGCCATAACAATCAGCTGAGTTTGACAGCCACCAACTGACGCACGCCTTCTTCAGCCAGCGCAGGGTCGTCGGCTTCTACCATCAAACGTAATTTGGGCTCGGTGCCCGAGGCTCGAATTAAAACGCGGCCGTGTTCTCCCAAAGACTGCTGAACTGCAGCGGATGCCGCCTGCAAACCCGCATGGGTTTTCCAGTTGACGCCCGGTGCAAGGGGAACATTGACCATTTTTTGCGCATACAGCGTGAGATCAGCGACCAGCGCAGACAAGGTGCTTGCCGCTCGTTGCATGGCCGCCAATACCTGCAGCGCAGCCACAATGCCATCTCCCGTGGTGTGCAGATCCAGGCACAATAAATGCCCGGAACTCTCGCCACCATACAGCCATCCGTGCTCGCGCAGGCGCTCAAGGACATAGCGGTCGCCCACTTGTGCGCGCTCGAAGGGGATGCCAAGTTCTTTAAGGCGACGCTCGAGGCCAAAGTTGGTCATGAGTGTACCCACAACACCGTCGATGGGACGAATTTTAGCCCGATCGCACACAATGGCATAGAGCAGCTCGTCGCCATTAAACAAGCGCCCGGTATTGTCAACCATCTGCAGCCGGTCGGCATCACCATCCAGCGCAATACCGAGATCCGCCCCCTGGGCGGCGACAGCCGCTGCCAGGGTTTCCGGATGTGTGGCGCCCACGTTTTCGTTGATATTGAAGCCATCGGGCTCGCAACCAATGACGTTGACATCAGCCCCAAGCTCGCGAAACACATGGGGCGCAATGTGATAAGCCGCGCCGTTGGCAGCATCTACCACAATTTTCAGCCCTTGAAGATCCAGCTCGTTGGGATAGGTGCTTTTGCAAAATTCGATATAACGCCCGGCAGCGTCGTTGATGCGCCGGGCACGCCCCAAACCGGCAGAATCTGCACAACCTACGGGCTGCTCGAGCATGGCTTCGATTTCCGCTTCAGTTTCATCAGGCAGCTTGGCACCCGAAGATGAAAAAAACTTGATGCCGTTATCATAATGCGGGTTGTGTGACGCACTGATGACAATACCCGCCGCCAGACGCCAGGCACGCGTGAGATAGGCCACTGCCGGCGTGGGGATTGGCCCGGCCAGCAGGACATCCACGCCCGCAGCCGACAGGCCGGCTTCGAGGGCAGACTCAAGCATATAGCCGGAAATCCGGGTGTCCTTGCCAATTACCACGGTGGGTCGGCCCGTGGTCTGCACTTCACGCGCCAGCACACGGCCCGCTGCGTATCCCAGACGCAGGGCAAACTCGGCATTGATGCGCTCGCCCCCGACAACGCCCCGGACACCGTCCGTACCGAAATATTTGCGTGCATTCATGCACGAGCTCCTTGTTCTATCGCTGCCCAAACCCGCAAGGCACCAACCGTATCGGCCACGTCATGGACGCGCAGGATATGCGCACCCCGGGCGGCCGCCGCCAACGCTGCCGCAATGCTGCCCCCCAGACGCTCGGGCGCCGGCCGGCCGGTAATTGCGCCAATCATGGACTTGCGTGACACGCCGATGAGACTGGGATATTGCTGCCCCATCACCTGCGGCAATTGATTCAGCAAGGCGTAATTGTGCGCCACGGTCTTGCCAAAGCCAAACCCAGGATCGAGCACGATCCGGTTGGCGTCTACCCCTGCCGCCAGCAGGCGCCGAGCGCCTGCCTGAAGATAATCGTGAACCTCGCGCACAACATCCGCATACACGGGATCGTGCTGCATGGTGCGAGGCTGGCCCTGCATATGCATCAGACACAGCGCAGATTGGGCATCCCGCACCGCCTGCACCGCCGCATCGCTGGCAAAACCCGCAATATCGTTGATCATGTCAGCAGCACCTGATGCAATGGCCGCACGCATCACCTCGGGCTTGCAGGTATCCACCGACAGCGGCACACCGCAGTCGCGCAGGCCCTCGAGTACCGGCAGCACGCGCTGCAGTTCATCGGGCACAGACACTGCTTGTGCGCCAGGGCGTGTGGATTCTCCACCAATATCCAGAATATCCGCCCCCTCTTGCACCAGCTTGAGCCCGTAGGCGATGGCCTGGTCTGTTTTGAAGTGGGCGTTGCCATCCGAGAAGGAATCCGGGGTGACATTGACGATCCCCATGACCAGCGGGCGTTTCAGCGCCAGCTGAAAACGCCCGCATTGCAGCGTTGCATGCATACGAGAGCCGCCTGAAATTAGACTGGTGTGGCTGCCGGGCCCTTATCCGGATTGGCAGCTGGTTGGCCGGCCGAAGGCGGCGTATGCGGCGTATCGTTACCGGATGACGGGGGATGAGGTGCCCGCGGAGGTCTGCCTTCCATAATGTCGTTGATCTGCTCGGCGTCGATGGTTTCCCACTCGAGCAAGGCCTTGGCCATGGCGTGCATTTTGTCCTGGTTGGACTCGATCAGATTGCGGGCCACCTGGTATTGCTCGTCGATGATGCTGCGGATCTCGGCATCCACCTTTTGCATGGTGGATTCTGAGACGTGCGTGGTTTTGGTGACACTACGACCCAGGAAGACTTCGCCTTCGTTTTCGGCATAAACCACTGGCCCGAGGGAGTCGGTCATGCCATAACGGGTAACAATATCGCGCGCAATGGCCGTGGCGCGTTCGAAGTCGTTGGACGCGCCGGTAGTCATTTGGTTCATGAAGACTTCTTCGGCAATACGCCCACCAAACAACACCGCAATAGTATTGAGAAGGCGTCCTTTATCCATGCTGTAGCGGTCGCCTTCGGGCAACTGCATGGTGACGCCCAGGGCACGTCCGCGCGGAATAATAGTGACTTTATGCACCGGGTCTGTCTTGGGCAGCATGCGTGCCACCAAGGCGTGACCAGACTCGTGGTAAGCCGTATTGCGGCGTTCTTCTTCGGGCATGATCATCGAGCGGCGTTCTGCCCCCATGATGATCTTGTCTTTGGCTTTTTCAAGATCCTGCATGTCTACGGTACGGCCATTGCGCCGCGCAGCAAACAAAGCTGCCTCGTTGATCAGGTTTGCCAGATCGGCCCCCGAGAACCCGGGCGTGCCACGTGCCAGCACATTGGCATCAACATCTTGAGCAATGGGCACCTTGCGCATGTGCACCTTGAGGATTTGCTCGCGCCCACGGATATCCGGCAGCGAGACCACCACCTGGCGGTCGAAGCGGCCAGGACGCAGCAAGGCTGGATCCAGGACGTCAGGCCGGTTGGTGGCTGCAACCACCAGAACTCCCTGGCCAGTTTCAAAGCCATCCATCTCGACCAGCAACTGGTTGAGGGTTTGCTCGCGCTCGTCGTTGCCGCCGCCCAGGCCTGCGCCCCGCTGACGACCCACGGCATCGATTTCATCAATGAAAATGATGCAAGGAGACTGCTTTTTGGCATTTTCGAACATGTCGCGCACACGGGCAGCACCCACGCCGACAAACATTTCGACGAAATCGGATCCCGAGATGCTGAAAAACGGCACCTTGGCCTCGCCGGCAATGGCCTTGGCCAGCAACGTTTTACCGGTACCCGGGGGGCCAACCATCAGCACGCCGCGCGGAATGCGGCCACCCAGGCGCTGAAACTTGGTGGGATCACGGAGGAAGTCGACGAGCTCTTGCACGTCTTCTTTGGCTTCGTCACACCCGGCAACATCGGCAAACGTGATGTTGTTGTTGTTTTCATCGAGCATGCGCGCACGGGACTTGCCAAAGCTGAAAGCCCCCCCCTTGCCGCCACCCTGCATCTGCCTCATGAAGAAAATCCATACCCCGATAAGCAACAGCATGGGGAACCAGGAGATGAACAGGCTGGTAAGCAAGGAAGGCTCTTCGCGGGCCTTGCCCGACACTTGCACGCCAGCCTTGACCAGCTCGGGTACCATCCAGAGATCGCCAGGAGACGTCAGGCTATAGGCGCGCCCGGACTCGGGTGTGACATACAGGGTATCGCCCTGGATATCCACCTTGTTGATACGACCGGCACGGGCGTCGTTCATGAATTGCGTGTAGGTGACTGCATCACTGCTGGTGGCTGGGCGTCCGTCAAATTGTTTGAACACCGTAAAGAGCACCAGCGCAATCACCAGCCAAACCGCAATCTTGGAAAACGAGTTGTTCAAAACAGATCTCCTGGGTTTTGCTGCTGCCAGCCTGCCGATGGGCCTTACGCCCGATTACAACAAGCTGACAAATCCGTCAATGGTTCATTCTACCTGAATCCGCAAGCCGCCCCATAACCCGCACGGGCAGATATCAGGCCAAATCGTTACGTTTGGCCTTCAGCCCACGTCCAACCAGGAAGGTTTCCGAGGATTCATCGCGAGAAGCCTTGGGCTTGCGCTCGACAACCCGGACAAAGTGCTGCTTGAATGCCTGCACGATCTGGGAAAACCCGCTGCCGTGAAACGCCTTGACGATCAGGGCGCCATCCGACTTCAGGTGCTGGCTGGAAAACTCAAGGGCAAGCTCGCATACATGCGCAATCCGCGCAGAATCTGCAGAGGCCACTCCAGACAAGTTGGGGGCCATATCGGAAATTACAAGGTCGACCGCCTGCCCGTTCAGGCGCTCGTGCAGATCCTGCAAAATGGCGTCCTCACGAAAATCACCCAGCAGAAACTCGACCCCTGCAATGGGCTCCATGGGCAGGAGATCCAGCGCCAGAATGCGGCCATCGATCTCGCCCGCACCTGATAACAGGCGCTCTCTGACCACCTGCGACCAACTGCCTGGCGTGGCCCCGAGATCGACCACCACATCACCGCGACGCAACAGCTTTTCTGACTCGAGAATCTCAAGTAATTTGAAGGCAGCCCGCGCCCGATACCCTTTTTGTTGCGCCATTTTGACGTATGGGTCGTTAATATGACGCTGTACCCAGGCTTTGGAGAATTTTTTCTTGGCCATTCCCGTACAATTCCAGTATGCCGAAACTTGAACTAAGCTCTCAGCAGCGCCGCGATTTGCGAGCCGCTGCTCACCCCCTGCACCCGATCGTCCTGATTGGCGACAAGGGCCTTACCGATGCGGTGCTGGCCGAGATCGACCACAGCCTGACCGCCCACGAACTCATCAAGGTTCGCATTGCGGGCGCCGAGCGCCCCGAGCGCGAAACCATGCTGGATACCATCTGCGAAACGCTGTCCTGTGCTGCCGTGCATCATTTGGGCAAGACGCTGATTATCTACCGCCCAGACCTTCTGGCGCAACAGGCTGCCATCGACGCGCAAAACCGTACCCGCGCCGTGCGTAAAAAATCTGCTCCTTACGTCCCCAAAAAGCAGGCCGCCACAGCCCCAGAGTCCGCCTCACCCAAGGCCCGGCGGGCGGCAACAGCCACCGAGCCCGCACGTAAGGGCCGCAAACCGGCAGGCGGGCGCCAAGGGTTGGCGACAGCGCCACATGGCATCCCCAGACGCAGCAGCGGCAGTGCGCTGTCCCTGCGTGCAGGGGCCCGACGTAGCCGTAATCCGCGTTAAGCCGTCTTTGTGTGCTGAAAAAAACCGGGCGGGTCTGGCAGACCCGCCCGGTTTTTTATGCCTGGGGCCGCCAGGCAACAAACTTATTGATAGCTGACGGAGCAGACTTCGTATTCGCGCACACCCGCCGGCGCACGGACCTCAACCACATCGCCCTGCCTTTTACCAATGAGGGCGCGCGCCACAGGGCTGGAGACGGAAATCCGGTTGGCCTTGATATCAGCTTCGAGATCGCCCACGATCTGGTAGGTGAGACGTTGGCCGGATTCGAGGTCTTCGATCTCGACCGTGGCACCAAATACCGCCTGCCCCTCGACATCGAGATCGGCCGGGTTGATGATCTGGGCGTTGGACAGGGTGCCTTCGAGCTCTTGAATACGGCCTTCCACGAAGCCCTGGCGCTCGCGCGCGGCATCGTACTCGGCGTTTTCAGAAAGATCTCCCTGGGCCCTCGCTTCGGCGATGGCATTGATGACTTCAGGGCGTTCAACCGTTTTCAATCGTTGCAGTTCTGCTTGCAAGCGCTCGGCCCCGCGAGCTGTCAAAGGAATCGCAGCCATAATTATCCTGACTCAAAAAAAGTAAAAGACGCTCCGTGCGCTGGAGCGCCTGACTACTAGAAAAATCCAAAATCGGGCGATGCCCGAAACCATAACCCAGATGCCCGAAGCGTGTTATCAGGTTGGGTTACAACATGTGGGCGCTGTGATCCATACACCCATGAGGGTAGTGAGTGGCCACCAAACAAAGGGTACCTGCCTCGGGGGATCACGCGGCGCGCCCGTGAAAAACCCCGGCCGAAACCGGGGTGCTGGGGCTATTGTGGCCAATCCGCCCGGAAAAAGCAAGCCTTGTGACCAAGCCACAGGCCGGAAAGGCCCGCAAGCGATATCAGGACGCTTTTTTACAGCCTCGCAGCAAGGCATACAGGATGATGGCACCAAAGGTTGCAGTACCAATGCCATCCAGCTTGAAGCCACCCAGCTCGATGGAAAAGTTGCCTGCCCCAAGTACCAGCGTCACGGCGGCCACGATCAGATTGCGGTTATCGGTGAAATCCACCTGATTCACCACCCAGATGCGAGCCCCCGCAATGGCAATCAGGCCAAAGACCACCACGGCCATGCCACCCAGAACAGGGGCGGGAATCGCCTGGATCACGGCACCAAACTTGGGCGAAAAGCCCAGCAGCAGTGCCACCAGGGCCGCCACCAAAAACACCAGGGTTGAATAAATTTTAGTGACGGTCATCACGCCGATGTTCTCGGCATAGGTTGTGACCCCTGTGCCGCCCACCGCACCGGAAATCATGGTGGCCACGCCGTCTCCAAGAAACGCCCGGCCCAGGTAGCGGTCGAGATTCTGGCCCGTCATGGCGCTGACCGCCTTGATGTGGCCCAGGTTTTCCGCCACCAGAATGATGGCAACCGGGGCGATAACGCTGATGGCATGCCCTTCAAACACCGGCGCGGTAAATTTGGGCAAACCCAGCCACGGTGCCGCCACAATGGCGGAGAAATCGATGGGGGTGCCCAGACCAAACCCGTTGGTCAGCACGCCATACAACACACACGCCAAAAACAGGCCCACCAGGATCAACAGGCGCTGCACCAGCCCACGGGTGTACACCGCGACCCCGCCCACGCATAAGATCGTCAGCATCGCCATCGAGGCATCAAACAAAGAACCGCCCATGGCACCTTTGGCTGCCAATGGTGCCAGGTTCAGGCCAATAACGGCCACCACTGCGCCTGTCACCACAGGTGGCATCCAGCGGTCGATCCAGTCGGCGGCACCGCCCTGACGGGCATTGATCCACATGGTGAGCAAGCCAATGCAGGCATAGATCAGGCCACAGATGATGATGGCCCCCAGGGCCACCCCGATATTGAGGTTTGGCCCGCTGCCCGAATATCCGGTGATGGCCACCACCCCGCCGATAAAGGCAAAGCTTGAGCCCAGATAACTGGGCACCCGCCCACCCACAAACAGAAAAAATATCAGGGTACCCACACCTGACATCAGAATCGCCAGGTTGGGATCAAAACCCATGATCAGGGGTGCCAGGATTGTGGAACCAAACATGGCCACCACATGCTGGGCACCCATGGCCACCGTTTGTGGCAAGGGCATGGTTTCATCGGGCTGCACAACGGCACCGTCTGCTGTGCCCGATACGCGCCGCCAGCGGGGAAAATAGGATGTTGTCATGGATGCGCGGCGCGGAGCCGTCCAGGAAAGGGAGGGAAGGAATTAAAAATTTGTCGCAAGTGTAAGGCGGGATGTATCTGCCCGGCAATATCCGCCGCACACATCAACGCGGGCCGGAAGGCATCCTGGGCTTGCGTTTACGGCGCGCCGCCACAGCATCAAAGACAGCGCCAGGCACCAGCGGCAGCAAGCGGCCTGCCCAGGCCATCTGCCAGGGAAGCACCCGGTATCGATCACGTGCCTCAATCGCCCGCATGGCCTGTTGGGCAAAACGCTCCACAGGCATCAGAAACGGCATCCGGTACGGATTGTGGGCCGTCATGGGTGTAGCAATGAACCCGGGCGCAATCGTCACTACCTGAACACCTGAACCATACAGCTCGACTCTCAGGCTTTCGCAATAGGCACGCACTGCTGCCTTGGACGCGCTATAGGCGCCAGCCCCCGGCAGCCCGCGCACACCCGCCACACTGCCGATCCCCACCAACACCCCCTGGCGCCGGGCACGCATCGAGGCGAGAAAAGGTTCGAATGTAGCCACCATGGCCAGCAAGTTGGTGTCGATGATGGCCTGAAACACCGCAAAGTCCTCGGGCTCATCCGTGAGTGTGCCGGCACTGATGCCGGCACAGGCAAGTACGCAGTCGACCGGGCCGCCCTGGAGAAAATCAAGGGCTGCGGTGCGCAGGGCATCGCGATCCCGGACATCCACAACATAAGACTGATGCCCCCGCCCTGGCAGACCGGCCAGCACCTGCTGCAAGGCTTCCTGGCGACGCCCCACCAGTCCGAGCATTGCGCCCTGAGACGCATACTGCCGTGCCAGCGCAGCCCCGATGCCACTGCTGGCACCGGTGATAAAGACGCGCTGGCGGGTAGTCATCAGGCGGGCGAGGCTGCGTGCATGGCCTGCAGGCTATAGACTTTCAGGCCTTCTCCCTGTCGCAGGTATTGCATGCCTTCGACGGCTGCCCGCGCACCCGCAATGGTGGTGAAGAACGTGACCCGGTTGGCCAGCGACTGCGTACGGATGGTGCGCGAATCAGCAATGGCGTTACGGCGTTCTTCGACCGTGTTGATCACCATGGCGAGTTCGCCATTTTTGATCATGTCGACCACGTTGGGGCGCCCCTCAGTGACCTTATTGACGATTTCTACCGTGAGGCCGGCGGCTTCGATGACAGCGGCTGTTCCGCGTGTAGCCACCAGCTGGTAGCCCATCGAGGCCAGGCCACGGGCCACTTCGACGGCACGGGATTTGTCCTGGTCGCGCACACTAATGAAGACCCGGCCAGACTCTGGCAGCCAGACCCCGGCTGCAATCTGGGATTTGACGAAAGCCTCGCCAAAGGTTTCGCCTACGCCCATGACTTCGCCGGTGGATTTCATCTCGGGGCCCAAAATAGTGTCGACACCCGGAAACTTGACGAAGGGGAACACAGCCTCTTTGACGCAATAGTGCACTGGCGCCGGCACACTGCTGACGCCTTGAGCCGCCAAGGTGCGGCCCGCCATGATCCGGGCGGCAATCTTGGCCAACTGGCGCCCAGTAGCCTTGGAGACATAAGGCACCGTACGCGAGGCGCGAGGATTGACCTCAAGCACGTACACATCGCCATCCTGGATGGCAAACTGGACGTTCATCAGGCCTTTGACGTTGAGTGCGCGTGCCATCAAGGCCGTTTGACGCTTGATTTCTTCGACGGTTTCATCGGACAGCGAATACGGCGGCAAACTGCAGGCGGAGTCGCCCGAGTGCACGCCCGCTTGCTCGATGTGTTCCATGACGCCGCCAATAATCACCTGCTCGCCATCGGCCAGGCAATCGACATCCACCTCGGTGGCGTTATTGAGGAAGTGGTCGAGCAACACGGGCGAGTCATTGCTGACTTTGACAGCCTCGCGCATGTAGCGCTCGAGATCCTGAGGTTCGTGCACGATTTCCATGGCACGCCCACCCAGCACATAGCTGGGGCGCACCACCAGGGGATAGCCGATTTCGCCAGCCAGAGAAAGCGCCTCGCTTTCAGTGCGTGCAGTGCGGTTGGCCGGCTGACGCAGGCCCAGTTTTGTAAGCAGCTTCTGGAAGCGCTCGCGGTCTTCGGCGATGTCGATGGAGTCGGGGCTGGTGCCAATGATAGGCACGCCATTGGCTTCGAGGGCACGCGCCAGCTTAAGCGGCGTCTGACCACCATACTGCACAATCACGCCCACCGGATTTTCTTTGTAGACAATCTCCAGCACGTCTTCGAGCGTCAGGGGTTCGAAGTACAGGCGGTCGGAGGTGTCGTAATCGGTGGACACGGTTTCGGGGTTGCAATTGACCATAATGGTCTCAAAGCCATCCTCGCGCAGTGCCAGCGCCGCATGCACGCAGCAGTAATCGAATTCGATCCCCTGGCCAATGCGGTTGGGCCCGCCACCCAGCACCACGATTTTCTTGCGATCGGTGGGTGCGGATTCGTCTTCTTCCTCGTAGGTGGAATACATGTACGCCGTGGTGGTGGCAAATTCGGCGGCGCAGGTATCTACCCGCTTGTACACCGGACGTACATTCATTTGATGGCGCAGCTTGCGTACTTCGGCTTCAGTGGTGTCCAACAAAAATGCCAGACGGCGATCAGAGAAGCCACGGCGTTTGAGCTCGCGCATGGTGTCATCATCGAGCTCGGAAACCGTGCGCTGTTCGAGGGCAAGCTCGATATCGACGATTTCCTTGATCTGCGCGAGAAACCAGGGATCGATCTTTGTCAGCTGATGCACTTCATCAAGCGAGAAGCCCTGGGCAAAGGCATCACCCACATACCAGATGCGCTCTGGGCCAGGTTCGCCGAGTTCGATTTGCAGACGCTCGCGATCGGTGGTTTTTTGGTTCAGGCCGTCGACGCCGACTTCAAGCCCACGCAAGGCTTTCTGGAAGGATTCCTGGAAGGTGCGGCCAATGGCCATGACTTCGCCCACCGCTTTCATTTGGGTGGTCAGCCGGGAATCGGCCTGGGGGAATTTCTCGAAGGCAAAGCGCGGCACCTTGACGACAACGTAGTCGAGGGTGGGTTCGAAGGACGCTGGCGTGGCGCCGCCGGTGATTTCGTTGCTGAGCTCGTCGAGCGTATAACCCACCGCCAGGCGGGCTGCCACCTTGGCAATGGGAAACCCCGTAGCCTTGGAAGCCAGCGCTGAAGATCGCGACACCCGGGGATTCATTTCGATGACGATCATGCGCCCATTGGCCGGGTTAATAGCAAACTGAACGTTGGACCCTCCGGTTTCAACCCCGACCTCGCGCAACACGGCCAGCGAAGCGTTACGCATCAACTGGTATTCTTTGTCGGTGAGCGTCTGCGCCGGCGCGACGGTGATGGAGTCACCCGTATGCACGCCCATGGGATCCAGGTTTTCGATGGCGCACACAATAATGCAGTTATCGGCGCGATCGCGCACGACTTCCATCTCAAACTCTTTCCAGCCCAGCAGGGATTCCTCGATGAGGAGTTCGTGGGTAGGCGAGGCTTCAAGGCCTCGACGGCAGATGATTTCAAATTCTTCGGCATTGTAGGCAATGCCCCCGCCTGTACCACCCAGGGTAAAGCTGGGCCGGATCACGGTGGGGAAACCGGAAGTGCCCACCTCGGCAGCGATCTGTTTTTGCACGACCCAGGCTTCGTCCATGGTGTGCGCAATACCTGATTTTGCAGAATCCAGCCCAATGGATGTCATGGCATCCTTGAACTTGAGTCGGTCTTCGGCTTTCTCGATGGCCGCTGCATTGGCGCCGATAAGCTCGACACCATGCTTGGCCAGCACGCCGTGGCGGTCGAGATCGAGCGCGCAGTTAAGCGCCGTTTGCCCGCCCATGGTGGGCAGCACCGCATCGGGCTTTTCGATCTCGATGATTTTCTCGAGCGCCTGCCAGGTAATGGGTTCGATGTAGGTGACGTCGGCCGTTTCCGGGTCGGTCATGATGGTGGCAGGATTGCTATTGACCAAAATGGTGCGAAAGCCATCTGCCTTAAGTGCCTTGCAGGCCTGGGCCCCGGAATAATCGAATTCGCAGGCCTGGCCGATGATGATCGGGCCTGCCCCGATGATGAGAATGCTTTTAATGTCTGAACGCTTGGGCATGAGGAGGCTGGGAGTCAGTTATTTGGACGACTGCGCTTTGTATTGCGCCATGAGGTCGATGAATTTGTCGAACAGCACGAGAATGTCGTGCGGGCCCGGGCTGGCCTCGGGGTGGCCCTGAAAGCAGAACACCGGCTTGTCGGTAAGCTCGAAGCCCTGCAAGGTGCCATCAAACAGCGACACATGCGTGACGCGGGCGTTATCGGGCAGGCTGTCGCCATCCACGGTAAAGCCGTGATTCTGGCTGGTGATGAACACCCGTCTGGTAGCGAGGTCTTGCACTGGGTGATTGGCGCCATGGTGGCCGGTTTTCATCTTGACGGTACGGCCGCCAAGGGTGATTCCCAGCACCTGTTGGCCCAGGCAAATGCCAAACAGGGGGGTTCCACGCTCGAGCACGGCCCGGCAGGTATCCACTGCATACTGACAGGCAGCGGGGTCTCCAGGACCGTTGGACAAAAACACGCCATCGGGGTTTTGGGCCAGGATCTCGGCCACTGGCGTGGTGGCCGGCACCAGCGTAATATCGCAGCCACGATCAGCCAGCAGACGCAAAATATTGGTTTTGATGCCGTAGTCGTAGGCGACCACGCGGTATTGCGTGTTCTCCTGGCGGCGAAACCCGCGACCCAGCTGCCAGGTGCCCTGCATCCAGGCACCGGATTTTTCGGTGGTAACTTTCAGGGCCAGATCCTGGCCTTCCATACCGCCAAAACCACGAGCAAACTCAACGGCACGGGCAACGTCATCGCCCACCAGAATGCAGGCGCCCTGAGCGCCCCGCTCGCGCAGGATACGGGTAAGCTTGCGGGTATCTATCCCCGAGATGGCCACCACGCCCTGTGCTTTCAGGTAATCCGGCAAAGACTGGGTAGCCCTGAAGTTGGACACCCGGGCCGGGCAATCACGCACCACCAGGCCGGCGGCGTGAATCTTGCTGGATTCGACGTCTTCGGCATTGACGCCGGTATTGCCAATATGGGGGTACGTGAGCGTGACAATCTGACCACTGTAGCTGGGGTCGGTGAGGATTTCCTGATAGCCTGTCATGGCCGTGTTGAACACGATCTCGGCCACGGTGTAACCGTCGGCGCCAATAGAGACGCCTCGAAATACGGTACCGTCAGCCAAGGCAAGAATTGCTGGAACAAGCCCTGCGGGCCCCTCTGGAAAGATTGACGGCAGCAAAATGGTACCCCGGTTGTAAAGTCGATATATAAACCTTCCTATTATACAGTTCTCCCAGGTGTCTCTTGCCGGACCGCCCGCTTATTTCCTCCATCGGGGCATCTCCTCCCAGGCGGGCACTGCCAGGGGATCGGTCATCCTTCCCATGGCTATTTGCAACAAATCGTCTAAAGTAGGTGTTTTTGACCGTTTCACCTGAGGTGTTTGTTTTCATGACTCACCAACTCGATGCCCTGCGTGCGCTCACTACCGTCGTGGCGGATACTGGCGATTTTGAAACCATGCGGGCCTACCAGCCCACGGATGCCACCACCAACCCCTCGCTGATTCTCAAGGCGGTGCAGCAAGACAGCTACCGGCACTTGCTTGAGCAAGTGCTGCAAGACCATCCTTCCGCCTCTCCCAGCGAACAAACCGACCGCCTGCTGGTGGCGTTTGGCCGCGAAATCCTGGCCATTGTGCCCGGACGGGTATCCACAGAAGTGGATGCACGCCTGTCGTTTGATACACAAGCCAGCATCGAGCGCGCCCGCCAGATCATCGGGCTCTACGAAGCCGCCGGCATCCCCCGCGAACGCGTGCTGATCAAACTGGCCTCCACCTGGGAAGGCATCCAGGCGGCGCGTGCCTTGCAGGCCGACGGTATCCAGTGCAACCTCACCCTGCTGTTTTCGCTGACGCAAGCCATCGCATGCGCGCAAGCCAAGGTCACACTGATCTCGCCGTTTGTAGGGCGCATCTACGATTGGCACAAAAAAACAGCCGGCGCCCAATGGGACGAAGCAGCGCAATCTGGTGCACAAGACCCCGGCGTGCAGTCTGTCAAGCGCATCTACCGCTACTTCAAAGCCTACGACATCCCTACCCAGATCATGGGCGCCAGCTTCCGCAATATCGGGCAGATCCAGGCTTTGGCAGGCTGCGATCTGCTTACCATCAGCCCCGCCCTGCTGGGCGAGCTGGCCGGCAACACCCAGCCATTGCCCGCAGCCTTGTCGATAGACGACGCCAAGCAAAATGCCCCCGAGTGGCTGGCCAGCAACGAAGTTACGTTTCGCACGCAACTCAACCAGGATGCCATGGCCACTGAAAAACTGGCCGAAGGGATCCGGATCTTTACCGCCGACGCGATCAAACTGGACAACCTGCTGGTCTCAGCGGCTGCGACACTTTAAGCGGTTAGCAAGCGGCCCCTGGCTTGGGGCCGCTACGCCACCAACACCGATAACTAGGTATATCCCCGATGCATTTTCGGCCGGGGCCCAATATCCTAAAGCAGCATCACATCCTTCGCCGTCCGGATCATTTCCTCTCGTGTACCACCCCAGGAGACATCAATGACTTTCATACGAAAATTCTGCGCAGCCACAGCAGCAATGGCATTGCCGCTGTCCATGGCCATGGCCGCCCCGGCAGTCGTCATGGCACCCGGCGGCGCAGGCGGTGGCTACGACGCAGCAGCACGTGTACCGCTACAAGTCATGCAGGAAACCGGCATTTTTACGGATGGCTCTCAGGTAACCAACAAAGGCGGCGCGGGCGGCACCATTGGCCTGGCTGAGTTCGTACGCACTGCCAAGGGCAATGACAACGGCATCATGTCCCTGGGCTCGATCATCGTCGGCGCCATTATTCTCAACAAATCCCCGGTCACGCTCGACAATGTCACGCCACTGGTCCGCCTGACCGACGACGCCGGCGCGGTCGCCGTGCCAGTCAACTCACCCTTCAAGACGATCCAGGACGTTACCAAGGCCCTGGCCGCCAATCCTGGCGCCACCCCGATCGGCGGTGGCTCCATTGGCGGGGTCGACCACGTCACGGCGGCACTGCTGGCCCAGACGATCCCCCTGGATCCCAAGAAGCTCAATTACGTGGCCTACGACGGCGGTGCTGAAATGATCACTGCACTGGCCGGCGGCCAACTCAAAGTGGCCATTTCCGGCTTGTCCGAACTCGGGCCTTATGCCGAACAAGGCCGCTTGCGCCTGATTGCCGTCACCTCAGAAAAACGTCTGCCCAACCTCGATGTCCCCACACTCAAGGAACAAGGCCTGGACGTGGTTATCGGCAACTGGCGCGGTATTGTGGGCGCACCAGGCATGTCCGACAACGGCCGGCAAATGTGGCTGGATCGTTTCGCCAAGATGCATGCCACCCCCGAGTGGAAAAAAGCACTGACCGACCACAACTGGACAGACGCCTACCTGGCTGGCAACGACTTCTCCGCTTTCCTCGACCAGGAAAAAGTCCGTCAGCAGAAAGTCCTGGAATCCGTCGGCCTGATCAAGTAGCCCATGGCACCCAAGACTTCGCGTCCCTGGTGGCTGGGGCTGGTCATCATTGCCATCGGCCTGTTGTGGTTCTTCCAGGGGCGCAGTCTGCCGCAATTGGGCGGCTATGCTGCGCTGGGCCCGGGTTTTTTCGTTACCGTCATCGGTGGCCTGCTGGTGGTCTTTGGCATTGTCCTGCTTATCCAGATTGCCCGCGGAGAAACCTTTAAACCCCAAGACTCCGAAGACGCCGAAGCCGACGCCAAAGCCTCCTGGCCTGCCTTGCTTTGGGCGGCAGGTGGCGCAGCCACCCCCTTGCTCACCATGCAACCACTGGGGTTCCCCCTCACGGCCATGATCAGCTTTGCCCTGGTAACCCGCGCCTTTGGCTCGCGCCGCATCCTGATGGACGCAGCCATCGGTCTGGTGCTTGGCCTCCTTTGCTGGTATGGCTTTTCTTCACTGGGCGTCAGCCTGGGCAACGCGTTCCCCTTTCTGGGCACCTGACACATGGACTCATTTTCTGCCTTGATGTCGGGTTTCAGCATTGCGCTGGAACCTGTCAACCTGCTCTGGGCATTGCTGGGTTCAATGCTCGGCACAGCCATGGGCGTACTGCCTGGCATCGGCCCGGCGCTTACCATTGCCCTGCTGCTACCAGTTACGGTACAGATCTCGCCCACCGCCGCCTTCATCATTTTTGCGGGTGTCCTGTACGGTGCCATGTACGGCGGCTCCACCACCTCCATTCTGCTGAACACCCCCGGAGAAAGCGGGTCCATGATGACCGCCCTCGAAGGCAACAAAATGGCCAAATCCGGCCGGGGTGCGGCCGCACTGGCCACTGCAGCCATTGGGTCCTTCGTTGCCGGCACCTTGGCCACGCTGGGCATTACTTTTTTCGCCCCCCTCGTGGCCGAACTGGCCTTCGTCTTTACCGCAGCCGATTACTTCGCGCTTATGGTGCTGTCATTGATGTCAGTATCGGTGGTGCTTGGCGCATCCCGTGTGCGCGGCCTGATCGCCCTGCTGCTTGGGTTGGCATTGGGCGTGGTCGGCATCGACGCCCAGACAGGCCAGGCGCGCCTCACTTTTGGCGTTTTTGCACTCCTTGATGGCATCGAGCTCACTGTCGTCCTGGTATCGCTCTTTGCGGTTGGCGAGGTCATGTATGTTGCCAGCCGCTACCGCAGCATGCCGCCACAGATCAATCCCTTGTCCGGCAAGGCCTGGATGACCAAAGAGGATTGGCAACGATCCTGGAAACCCTGGCTGCGCGGCACCTTATTTGGCTTTCCCATCGGGGCGCTGCCTACCGGTGGCACCGAGGTACCGACGTTTCTGTCCTACATGACAGAACGCAAGTTATGCAAAAAGCCAAATGAATTCGGCCACGGCGCCATCGAAGGTGTCGCGGGCCCCGAGGCCGCCAACAACGCAGCGGCCGCCGGCATTTTGGTTCCATTGCTTACACTGGGCCTGCCCACCTCGGCCACAGCCGCTGTACTGCTGGCCGCTTTCCAAAGCTATGGGCTGCAGCCAGGGCCTTTTTTGTTCACCAACAGCCACGACCTGGTCTGGACCATCATCGCGTCGCTGTATATCGGCAACGTCATGCTGCTGGTGCTCAACCTGCCTCTGGTCGGCATCTGGGTGCGTCTGCTGCTCATCCCGCGCCCTTATCTGTACGCCGGCATCCTGGTCTTTACCATGGTTGGCGTCTGGGGCCTGTCAACATCCTGGGTGGATCTGCTCATCATGTTTGTGATCGGGGTCACGGGGTATGTCATGCGGGTTTACGATTTCCCGATTGCCCCCCTGCTGATCGGCCTGATCCTGGGGCCGATGGCAGAAACCCAGCTGCGCCGAGCCCTGGCCATCAACAATGGGGACCCCTCTGTGTTTGTCACAAATCCCTTGTCCCTGACCTTTCTGATCCTGGCGATACTGGTGCTGCTGATGCCCATCCTGCTGCGCAAGATCAAGACGGCTGCGGGTTGATTGCAACAGGCTCAACACCTGTCTGATGCGCCAGAGAACCTCTGGCGCCTCTTGGGATCAGGCCTGGCCCGTTGTTGTCCCGGGTTCGGGTTGCCACACCAGCAGCCGGCGCTCGGCCAGCGATACCGCCCCATCCAGCAGCAGGGCAAAAATCGTCAGCACCACGATACCGGCAAACACCGTGTTGACATCCAGCGTGCCTTCAGCCTGCAAGATCAGGTAGCCCACCCCCGCGGCAGAGCCCAGGTATTCGCCCACCACCGCACCGACAAACGCCAGGCCTACCGAAGTGTGCAGGCTGGAGAACACCCAGCTGGTCGCTGAAGGAATATACACATGACGCAAGAGCTGGCGCTGGTTGGCCCCCAGCATGCGAGCGTTATCCAGCAGCGTGGGTGATACCTCGCGCACGCCGCGATACACATTGAAAAACACAATGAAAAACACCAAGGTAACAGCCAGGGCCACCTTGGACCAAATACCCAGGCCAAACCACATGCCAAAGATCGGGGCCAGAATCACGCGCGGCATGGAATTGGCCGCCGTGACATAGGGCTCGAGCAAGGCGCTGGCGCTACGCGACAAACCCAGCCACAGGCCAAAGGCGAGGCCACCCACCGTGCCGATAAAAAAGGCCAGCACAGTTTCCGAGAGCGTAATCCACAGATGCCGATAGACGCTGGCATCCGTCACAAACCAGGCCCAGATCACCTGTGCGACTTCGAGGGGCCGGCCAAAAAAGAAGGCAATATCCTTGTTTTGGGCGGCAAAGTGCCAGATCAGCAAAATGGTTACCAGCAAGGCCACCTGAAAGGTGCGCAGCACAGGCCGGGAGAGTTCGGATTTCATGGTGGAGACTCCTCGGTTTCAGGCCCGACAGACACATTGGCCAGGCTGGAAAATAAACATCAGGCCTGTTTCTGACGCTGATAGCCCTTAAGAACTTCATCACGCAAGACCGCCCAGATCCCTCGGTGCAGCTCGATAAAGCGGGGATGCATCCGAACCTCGGCCACATCACGCGGACGCGGGATGTCAATGACAAATTCGCCGATCGGGTGGGTATCGGGCCCTGCCGAGAGCACCACGACACGGTCGCTCATGGCAATGGCTTCGTCGAGGTCGTGGGTGATGAACAGCACCGCCTTGCGGCGCGCCATCCAGAGATCCAGGACTTCGTTTTCCATCAGCTGACGCGTCTGGATATCGAGCGCAGAGAAAGGCTCATCCATGAGGATGAGATCGGGATCGCGAATCAGGGTTTGCGCCAACATGGCACGCTTGCGCATCCCGCCCGACATCTGGTGAGGGTAGCGGTCTTCGAAGCCGCCCAACCCTACGCGCCGCAGCCAATCTTGCCCACGGGATTTGGCTTCTGCAGCGGAGACACCCGCGAACTCGAGCCCGGCCGTGACATTGCCCAGGGCATTACGCCAGGGCATCAGCGCCTCGCCCTGGAACATATACCCGGCACGATGATTGACGCCTTGCAGGGCTTGCCCAAACACGGTTACCCGGCCGCCCGAGGGCTGTAGCAAACCAGCTGCCATATTGAGCAGCGTAGATTTGCCGCAGCCAGTAGGGCCCACCACGGAAACGAACTCGCCCGCCGCCACCGAGACGGTGGCGGCGCGCATAGCCGTGTAAGACCCACCCTTGGCGTCGGTAAAGGTGCAGGTGACGGAATCCAGCAACAATGCGGGCGATTCGCCCGCACGGACATCAGCAGAATGTGTTGCAGAATCAACCATGCGGATACTTCTGGCCAGCCTTGATTGCAAACTGGTTGGTCCAGACGCGCGAGATGTCTATCTTGGTGCGATCAAAGTGCGGCACGAACTCGGCTAGCGCATTGAGCGCGGTTTGCGGACCGTCTTCGGGCACCAAGCCGTCGGGGGACAGCGCTTCGCGGTTGCCCTTGAGTGCCAGCTTGTAGAGATCGGGGTCGCCCAGCAGATAGGACTTGGGCACCAGCTTGACGATGTCGTCCGGGGTGGCCGCCTGAATCCATTTGTCGGCCCGCACCATGGCATTGGCCAGGGCCTGGGTGGTATTGGGATTGGCATCGATGAATGCCTGCGAGGCGTACAGGCAGCCGGCAGGCATGTTGCCGCCGAAGATCTTGTGAGCATCCTGCAAGGTGCGGGTGTCGGCAATGATCTGGAGGGCGTCTTCTTTGACCAGGGTACTGATCACGGGATCAAGGTTGGCGATGGCGTCAATTTGGCCTGACCTTAGGGCAGTAACCGCACCGGCGCCTGCGCCCACCCCGATATAGGCAACATCCGAGGGTTTGAGACCGTGCTGGGCCAAAAAGAAACTGGCCATCATGTTGGTAGACGAGCCCGGTGCCGTCACCCCAATTTTTTTGCCTTTGAGATCAGCCGGTGTTTTGTAATCGGGCATGGTCTTTTTGGAGACCCCAAGGACAATCATCGGCGCACGACCTTGCAGGGCAAAGCAGCGATAGAACTGCCCCTTGGCCTGCAGGTTGATGGTGTGCTCGAAGGCTCCGGAGACCACATCGGCGCTACCCCCCACCACGGCCTGCAAGGCCTTTGAACCCCCGGCAAAATCGGCAATCGTGGTATCCAGGCCTTCGTCCTTGAAGTAGCCATTGAGATGCGCAACCGACAGCGGCAGGTAATAGATCAGGGCCTGGCCACCCACGGCAATCGTCAGTGAAGGTTTTTCGGGTGTGTCGATCTGGGCCCTGGCAAGACCAGGCAAACCACCCAGCACACCCGCTGCAGCAGCGGTTTTTAGAAGGTCACGACGAGAAATGGCCATGGTGTGTCTCCGTATTGGTTTTAAATGCTACGCAAGCATAATACCGCGGATTAATCGACGGGTAAGCCGTGCCAGCAGTACTAGCGACGCTCGGCCAACGCCCAGGCAATCGTGCCTGCATCCACGTATTCGAGCTCGCTGCCGCTGGGCACCCCGCGAGCCAGCCGGGTAATTGTCAGCCCTTGGTTACGCAGCATATCGGCCAGATAATATGCCGTGGTTTCGCCCTCGGCCGTAAAGTTGGTGGCCAGAATCACTTCTTTCACTTGGCCATCCGAAGCACGTTGAAGCAACTGCGCAAAACGCACTTGATCAGGCCCAACCCCCTCAAGGGGCGCCAGACGCCCCATCAGCACGTAATACAGGCCCTTGTAGCCATGGCTGGACTCGATCATGTTCTGATCGGCGGGAGTTTCGACGACACACAACACGGCCGGATCCCGGGTGGGGTCCTGGCACGTGGCGCACAGCGGCGTCTGGGAAAACGAGTTGCAGCGTTCGCAGTGGCGCAGCTCTCCCACGGCAGCCTGCAGCGTATCGGCCAGGTGCCGCGCACCGTCAGGATCATGCTGCAAGAGGTGGTACGCCATCCGCCGTGCTGTCCGCACACCGACACCCGGCAGGCTGCGCAAGGCGTCAATCAGGGCGCGCAGGGGCTCGGGTTCGGGTAGGCCCGTTGCCATCTCAGAATGGCAGCTTCATGCCCGGCGGCAACGACATCCCGGCGGTAACGGCAGACATTTTTTCTTGGGCAGTGGCTTCAGCCTTGCGCTGGGCGTCATTGAAGGCGGCTGCTACCAGATCTTCGATCATGTCGCGATCGTCGTCATAGAGAGTTGGATCGATCGTGACCCGTTTCACATCGAATTTGCAGCTCATGGAGACCTTGACCAGGCCGCCACCCGAGGCACCTTCGACGACGATGTCGGCCAGGGCATCCTGCGCCTTTTTCATGTTTTCTTGCATCTGCTGAGCCTGACGCATCAAGCCGGCAATCTGACCTTTCATCATGGTGATGTCCTGATTGGGTGAAGAGAGGGAAACAAAACAGCGACTATACCGCAGGCGGCTGCACGGATCCCGGCACAATGCGGGCCCCAAACTGCTGCACCAGGGCCTGAACCAGGGGGGCTTGTTGGGCTGCCTGTTCTGCCGCCTGCAAACGCCTGCCCCGGGCCGCCTGATCCAGCGCGTAGGCGGTGTCCCCGCCTGTATCGCCGTAATCCACCTGCAACTGCAATACGCGGCCAAAGTGCTCGGACAACACGGTGCGCAGACGATCGTGCGCCCCGCCTTCTGTGAGCGTGTGAATCGCCACACGCAGGTGGATCTGGTGCTCGTCGCCCGATTGCCACTCGCTGTTAAGCGCCAGCGCCCGGGCAGCACCCGTAACCGGCAGGCTGGCTGCCAGTGTGGGCCACTGGGTTGATGTAAGGCTGGCCGGGTCTACCTGGGCGGCTGCCGTTGGTGCAGGCACACCGGACAGGCCACCCAACTGCTCTGCCAGGGTGTCATCCGCGCCAAATACCGCCATGCCGGGTTCCGAGCCATCGTCCGATGCGTCGGGGATGCCTGTCGTCCAGTCATCCGCCGCTTGTGCATCATCAGGCACCGGCTGATCATCCAAAGCGGGATTTCCGGATGCCGCGGGATTTTCGGAGACTGGCTGCTGGCTGGGGCTTTGAAGCACATCCGGCTGGGCCTGGACAGCCGCCGTCTGCAACTCTGACGGCGAGGCTTCCCAAGCGGGGGTATCGTGGGAGTGGGACGCAGGCAAGGCCGCCACATCACCTGCAGGCGATGAGGGCTTCACCGCCACCGGCGGCGCAGACGATGGCACAGGCGGCACACGATCCGCCGGCAACAGGGCCAGCATCCGCAGGCAGGCCATCACGAAGCCGGCGTATTCATCAGGTGCCAGAGCAAGCTCTTGGCGACTGTGCACGGCCACAGAATAAAACAGCTGCACGTCGTCGGGGCTTAGCAGGCCCGCCAGCGATTGAATATCCTCGGCTTGGGGGTCGTTCTCGGGAGCATGCCCCAAACGTTGTGCAATGGCCACCCGCGACAACAAAATAGCCAGATCGGCCAGCGCTGACCGAAAAGACAGGCCGCGCAAGGCAAGATCATCCGCCACTGCCAGCACTGCCGCAGCATCTGCCGCGGCCAATGCACGGGCCAGGGCCACCAGATGATGCTGATCCAGGGTGCCCAGCATCTCGCCCACTGCCTGGGCCGTGAGATTGCCGGCGGCAAACGAGATGGCCTGGTCGGCAAGGGACAGCGCATCGCGCATGGAACCCGCCGCCGCCTGTGCAATCAGACGCAGGCTTTGCGTATCGGCGGGGATGTTTTCTTGCACAAGGATCTGCTGCAGATGCTGAACAATGGCCGGTACGGTCATTTGTTTGAGATTGAACTGCAGGCAACGCGACAGCACCGTCACTGGAATCTTTTGCGGATCGGTGGTGGCCAAAATGAACTTGACATGCTCGGGGGGTTCTTCGAGCGTCTTGAGCATGGCGTTAAAGGCATGGCCGGTGAGCATGTGCACTTCGTCGATCATGTAGACCTTGTAGCGGCCAGACGAGGGTGCATACACCGCTTGCTCGAGGAGCTGGGTCATTTCGTCGACGCCGCGATTGGAAGCGGCATCGAGCTCGATGTAATCGACAAAACGGCCGGCGTCGATTTCGGTGCAGGCCTGACAATGCCCGCAGGGCGTGGCCGTGACGCCATCGGCGCAATTCAGAGACTTGGCCAAGATCCGCGAGAGCGTGGTCTTGCCGACACCGCGCGTGCCGGTAAACAGCCAGGCATGGTGCAATCGACCAGAAGACAGGGCATGAGTGAGTGCCCGCACCACGTGATCTTGCCCCACCAGGGTATCGAAAGATCGGGGGCGCCATTTGCGCGCCAGAACGAGATAGCTCATGAGTTGGCCGCTGACCGGAAAAGACAAAAGGAAAGGCGAGCCTGACTTCGGCACTGGTTCTGCACGGCTATGGCTGCTTCGTTCCCGACCTGACCAGATTTACCGCCGAACCATGCGAAGGGGCCCGCCTTGATAATTCTAACAGACCTCAAGCCTTGTGACCTTGCAGGGCAGCAACCGCCGGCAAAGTTTTACCTTCGAGAAATTCGAGAAAAGCACCACCCCCGGTGGAGATATACCCCACTTGCTGTGCAATGCCATATTTGGCAATGGCCGCCAGGGTGTCACCGCCCCCGGCAATGGAAAATCCATCGGAGTCTGCGATTGCCCGGGCAATGGTTTCGGTGCCATGCGAAAAGGCTTCGAACTCGAATACGCCCACAGGGCCGTTCCAGACAATGGTGCCGGCGCTGCGCAGTTGCCGCGCCAGTTGCTGCGCGGTTTGGGGGCCAATATCCAGAATCAGATCATCGGGCCCAACATCAGCTGCCGCCTTGACGGTGGCAGGGGCATCGGCTGCAAAACGGCCAGCCACCACCACATCCACAGGGATAGGCACTTCGACCCCACGCGCCTGCATGGCCTGAATCACCGCACGGGCCTGATCGATCTGATCGGGTTCGGCCAGCGATTTACCGATCGGCAGGCCAGCAGCCAACATAAATGTGTTGGCAATACCGCCCCCCACGATCAGTTGGTCAACCCTGCCGGCCAGCGCCTGCAGGATGGACAGCTTGGTAGACACCTTTGAGCCGCCGACAATCGCCACCATTGGTCGGCGAGGTGACTGCAGGGCACGCCCCAGCGCATCAAGCTCGGCAGCCAGCAAGGGGCCGGCACACGCTATCGGGGCAAAGTGGGCAATGCCCTCGGTGGTGGCTTCAGCGCGATGCGCGGTACCGAAGGCATCATTGACATAGATATCACACAGGGCCGCCATCTGCCGCGCCAGGGCAGGATCGTTCTTTTTCTCGCCCGGATTACAGCGGCAGTTTTCGAGCAGCACGACTTCGCCCACTGCAACCTCAACACCCGGCACCCAGTCTTGCACCAGGCGCACGGGTTGCTGCAAGCATTCGGCCAGCCGGACGGCAACCGGTTTCAGGGAATCTTCAGGCCTTACGGTACCTTCGGTGGGCCGTCCCAGGTGGGATGTCACCATCACGGCCGCGCCCGCATCAAGCGCCATCCGGATTGCAGGCACAGACGCGCGGATACGGGTGTCTTCGGTGATGCGATCACCATCCATCGGCACGTTGAGATCGGAGCGGATAAACACACGTTTGCCGGCCAGCTTGCCGGCTTGGGCCAGGGCAGAAAGAGTCTGAATGGTCATGGGATCAGAAGTGGGTTGATTGATAGAAAACAGCACACAAATGGCACAAAAACGGTAAAGCACCAGATATGACAAGGGCGGGTTACCCCGCCCTTTTTTACACGCTCTGGATTATTTTGCAGCCATCAGGGCCACGGTGGTATCCAGCATCCGATTGGAGAAACCCCACTCGTTATCGTACCAGGAAGACACCTTGACCAGAGAACCCAAGACCTTGGTCAGGCCTGCGTCTACTGTGCTGGACAGCGGGCTGTGGTTGAAGTCGACCGATACCAGGGGCTCTGTGGTGTAAGCCAGAATGCCTTTCAGGGGGCCTTCGGCAGCAGCCTTGAGGATACCGTTGACTTCTTCGACGGTGGTGTCACGCGAGGCCACAAAGGAGAGATCAACGATCGAGACATTGATTGTGGGTACACGGATGGCATAACCATCCAGCTTGCCGTTAAGCTCTGGCAACACCAGACCCACCGCAGAAGCCGCACCGGTTTTGGTGGGGATCATGCTGTGCGTGGCAGAACGCGCCCGGCGCAGGTCTTTGTGATAGACGTCGGTCAGGACCTGGTCGTTGGTATAGGCGTGGATGGTGGTCATCAAGCCATGAACAATACCCAGTTTCTGGTGCAGCGGATGCACCAGCGGTGCCAGGCAGTTGGTGGTGCAAGACGCGTTGGAGATAACGGTATCACTGGCCTTCAGCACAGTGTGGTTGACGCCATACACGATGGTTGCGTCGACATCCTTGCCGCCGGGAGCCGAGATAATGACCTTTTTTGCACCGCCCTTGAGGTGGGCAGAGGCTTTTTCTTTGGTGGCAAAGAAACCCGTGCACTCGAGCACAACATCCACCTTGAGCTCGCCCCAGGGCAGCTTGGCGGGGTCGCGCTCGGCCAGCACACGGATGCGGTCGCCATTGACGACCATGCTGTCTGCATCCACTTCGACCGTGCCAGGGAAGCGGCCATGGGCAGTATCGTAGCGGGTGAGGTGCGCATTGGTTTCGGGATCACCGAGGTCGTTGATGGCCACGATCTGGATATCGTGCTTTTTGCCGTCTTCGTAGTGGGCCCGCAGGATGTTGCGGCCGATACGGCCGTAACCATTGATGGCGACGCGAATGGTCATGGAGAATTTCCTTTACAAAAGCTGTTCGACTGTAGCGGCCACATGATCGGCCGTCAGGTTGAAATGTTTGAACAACACACCGGCCGGTGCCGATTCACCAAAGGTATCGATACCCACCACTGCACCGGTGGTACCAACGTATTTATACCAAGTAGCCGTGCCGCCTGCCTCGATGGCCACGCGGGGGAGATCCGCAGGCAGCACCTCGCGGCGCCAGGCAGCATCCTGGGCATCAAACACCTGGGTGCAAGGCATGGACACCACGCGGGTGGCAATACCGCGTGCGGCCAGCTGATCTTGCGCCTGCAGGGCCAGCTCGACTTCAGAACCGGTGGCAATCAGCACCGCGCAGGCGCCCACCATGTCGCGCAACACATAGCCGCCTCGGGCAATGGCCTGGGTGGTGGCGGCATCCCGGGCGACAAACGGCAGGTTTTGACGCGACAACAACAACGCAGACGGGCCGCCCGGATGAACCGCCATGCCCACGCTGGCTGGACGGGACAAGGCAGACTGCCAGGCCACCGCGGTTTCTGTGGTATCGCACGGACGCCAGACATGCAGGTTGGGAATCAGGCGCAGGCTGCCGGCGTGCTCGATGGACTGGTGAGTGGGGCCGTCTTCGCCCAGGCCGATGGAATCGTGGGTAAAGACATGCACCACGCGCTGCTTCATGAGGGCAGCCATACGCAACGCGTTGCGGGAGTAGTCGGAGAACGTCAGGAACGTGCCGCCAAACGGCAGGTAGCCCCCGTGCAGCGCCATGCCGTTCATGATGGCGGCCATGGCGAACTCGCGTACACCGTAATTGATGTGCCGGCCGGCCTGCAGGCCTTGCGCCGTGCGGCGCACCGGCGTGACGCCTTTCCAGTCGGTGAAATTGGACCCGGTGAGGTCGGCCGAACCGCCCAGGAGCTCGGGCAGGATCTCGGCAAACGCAGCGATGGCCTGCTGGGAGGCCTTGCGCGAGGCGATGGATTCGGCTTTGTCTTGCGTAGACAGCACGTAATCGAGCGCACGCCGGGCGAAATCAGTAGGCAGCTCGCCGGCCATCCGGCGGCAGAGTTCGGACGCCTGCTCGGGGTAGGCTTCGGCGTAGTGGTCAAACCGTACTTGCCAGTCGGATTGCAGATGGGCGCCGCGCTCGCGGGCATTCCAGTAGGCGTAGACATTTTGCGGGATGTCGAAGGGCGGGTAAGACCAGCCCATGGCCTTGCGGGCGGCAGCAATCTCATCCGCGCCCAACGGTGCGCCGTGTACTTTTTCGGTGCCTGCCTTGGTGGGCGCGCCTTTTCCGATGATGGTGCGGCAACAAATCAGGGTGGGACCACGGCCTGCAGCCCCATGGGCACGTGCCTGGTTGATGGCGGCATCCAATGCATTGCTGTCGTGGCCATCCACACCGCGCAGGACGTTCCAGCCGTAGGCCTCGAAGCGGGCCGGGGTGTCGTCGGCAAACCAGTTCTCGACTTCACCGTCGATGGAAATGCCGTTGTCATCGTAGAACACGATGAGACGCGACAGGCCCAGCGTACCGGCCAGGGAGCAGGCCTCGTGGGAAATACCTTCCATCAGGCAGCCATCGCCGACAAACACATAGGTGTCGTGGTCGATGATCTGGTGTCCTGGACGGTTGAACTCTTGTGCAAGCAGGGCCTGCGCCAGCGCCATCCCCACCCCGTTGGCCAGACCTTGCCCCAGAGGGCCGGTGGTGGTTTCAACCCCCGGCGTGATGCCGACTTCGGGGTGCCCCGGCGTGCGCGAATGCAGCTGGCGGAAATTGCGGAGTTCTTCGATGGGCAGATCGTAGCCGCTGAGATGCAGCAAGGCATACAACAGCATCGAACCATGGCCATTGGACAGCACGAAGCGGTCGCGGTCGATCCAGGCGGGATCGGCCGGGTTGTGGCGCAGATGACGCGTCCAGAGCACATGCGCAATATCAGCCATCCCCATTGGGGCCCCGGGGTGCCCGGAATTGGCTTGTTGGACGGCATCCATGGCAAGAACACGGATCGCGTTGGCCATGGAAGGATCAGGGGCGGGCAAGGCGCTCATAGGTATTTGGGCCACGCACGCAAGCCAAGCTGCATGCGTAAGCAAAAATGAAGGATGACAAAGCCCTGAATTTTACCACCCTGCCCGCTCCGGTTTATAGTCCGGGCATTCCTCTTGCAGGGACATGAGCTACTTATGTCAACCGCCCGCTTTTTTTGCCCCACCCCGTTGCAGGCCCATCAACGGATCGAACTGCCCGAACCACTGGCGCATCACGCCTTGAGGGTCTTGCGTTTGCCTACGGGCAGCGACATTGTCCTGTTTGATGGCCGGGGCGGGCAATTTACCGCTGTTTTACACACCGAAGGGCGTCAGGCCTGGGCAGTGCTTGGTGCACACGCCCCCATCGAGCGCGAACTCACCGGCCAGATCACCCTGGTGCAGGGTATTGCGGCAGGCGACAAAATGGACTGGATCATCGAAAAAGCAGTCGAGCTGGGCGTGCACCGGGTGATCCCGGTTGCTGCAGACCGCAGCGTGCTGCGTCTGGCCGGGCCGCGGCTTGAGAAACGGATGGCACACTGGCGCGCGGTGATCCAGGCAGCCAGCGAACAAAGTGGCCGCAATCGGCTGATGCATCTGGAGGCGCCGCAAACGCTGGCAAACAGCCTGACGCAAGTATCAGGGCACCTGGTATTTTGCCATCCTGATGCCAGTCAGGACTTTGCCACGGCCTTGCGCTCGGTGGACAAGACCCTGACCTTGCTGGTGGGGCCCGAAGGCGGCTGGTCTGAGGCTGAACTGGCCACAGCAGACAGAGTGGGTATCACGCCCGTGCAGTTTGGCTTGCGGGTGCTGCGCACCGAAACGGCCGGCCTGGCCATGGCAGCGGCTGCCACGGCCTTGCTGGCGTGGTGATTCAGGCGCCGTCGCGGCCAGAGTACGGCGTGGGGTCTACGCCAGGTTCTGCCGCCGGATGTGCGCCGGCATGCTGGATGGCATACACAAACACACGCTCGTTGTTTTGGCCAAACTCGACGACATCGTCGCACACGGCTTGAATCGCCTGGGCATCTTTGGCCAACGCCGGATCACCCGAATGCAAATGCCGGAACCACAAAAACAAACCGGTTTTCTGGTCGATCAGCGTGTCGCTGAGACAATCGTACAGGGCATCCAGATTGCCGCCGAAAAACTCGGGATAATCAAGCGCTTTGACGACAGCTCGCAACACAGCAGAGCGGCTGCGGGCACGATCGCAATCGACCACAAACGCCGCCAGACCGGCCTCGGCCGCAGCGGCCATGGCATCCTGTTCGGACACAGCCTGGGCGTCGACCACGCCTTGGGCGAACATTTTGCTTATCTGGGCCAGACTCATGCGGACCACTCCTTGAAAAAAGCGATGATTTCATCAGCACGATTCATGCTGTCTGCCCTACCTAGCGCGATCAGGTCTTTTGTGTAACCAGACTCGAACAAAAGGTAAGACGCCAGTGCCCCGCCCCCGGGTTCGATTTTCCGGGACGAGACACCCAACACCCTGAACAACGTTTGGACAGCTCTTGGAAGCTCGGCCAGATGGGCCAGCGCAATTTCATCGAGAGACTGACTGGGTGCGATCATCAGGGTATGGATGGGTCGCAGTGACTCGCTTTTTAATCCATTTGGAGGGATTCGCGCAAGCAGCTCATTGACGCGCTCGAGGCGCTCCATATCGGCGGACACACCATCCAGAAAAATATTGGACAAAGTATGCCCCGCAATCTGAGCCAAAGAGGGGTACTGGGGACTGAGTTCACGGATTCCCGGCTGGGTCTCATCGCGGTAGTTGGTACCAATGACAAAGATGCGTTGCGCCCCCAGGTGAATGGCCGGGCTGATGGGTGCCAATTGCCGCATCGAGCCATCACCGCACCAGACGGTTCGGTCTCCCAACAAAATGGCGCGGGCTGGAAATACAAAGGGAATGGCACTGGATGCAAGGAGATGGTCAACCCCGATCTGGCAGGCTACCGCCCTGCGCAAAGTACGTGTCCAGGGCATGATGCCGCCACGCGCCTGATAGAAAGTGAGGTGTTCTCCGGTTGTGTAGGCAGCAGCCGTAATGGCCACCGCCTGCAGATGACCACGCTGCAGGTTGGTGTTGAGACGCGAAAAATTGAGCGTCTGGCCCAGCAAACGGGCCAGCGGCTGATTATCCAGAAACGAGTGTGGCGCCAGCCGCGACCACTGCGGCCGAAGCCAACCGAGCGTGAGCATGGCCATCCACTGCAGGCCGGTTCGCATCAGCCGCAGGGCATCCGAATAATAAACATCATTCGTATGCAAGGCCTGCCACAGTGCACACAGGTGGTTGACGGCCTGATGCGGCCGGTGTGCCCGGCAGGCAAGGGCCGCCGCATTGATGGCGCCGGCCGATGTCCCACAGATGATGTCAAACGGATTGCGAAACCCGGGGGCTGAATCGGGATCCAGCACCTGGAGGATCCCGGACAGCACCCCGGCCTGGTAGGCGGCGCGCGCGCCGCCTCCTGTCATGACCAGGCCTATGCGCCCTTGATCAGGTGCGTCGGGGTTTGTTGGCATCGACGACCGTGAGGGCTGCCATGTTGACGATCCGCCGTACGGTGGAGCTGGATGTCAGGATATGCACTGGCGCATTGGCCCCCAGCAAAAACGGGCCCACAGCAATATTGCCACCGGCTGCTGTCTTGAGCAGGTTATAGGCAATGTTGCCGGCATCCACGCTGGGACAGATCAGCAGATTGGCTTCGCCCTTGAGTGTGGTGGTGGGCAGGATACGCTCGCGAAGGCTTGGATCGAGCGCGCAGTCGCCGTGCATCTCGCCGTCTGCCTCGAGATTGGGATCGCGCTCATGCACAATCGCCAGGGCGTCCCGCATTTTTTGGCCCGAGGACGAACTGCCGGTACCAAAGTTGGACCGCGACAGCAGTGCCACCTTGGGTTCGATGTTGAGGCGCCGCATTTCTTCGGCCGCCATCAGGGTGATCTCGGCGATCTGGGCTGCATCAGGGTTGTCGTTGACGTGCGTATCAGCCAGCGCAATGGTGCGCTCGTTGAGCAGCAGAATGTTCATCGCCGCGTAGGTGCGTGCATTTGGCTGCTGACCAAGGACTTCATCGATGAAGCGCAAATGGTTGCCATAGGCACCCACCGTGCCGCAAATCATGCCATCAGCATCACCCATGTGCACCATCATGGCGCCGATCAGCGTCAGGCGACGCCGCATCTCGACACGCGCCATCTCCTTGGTAATGCCACGCCGACACATGAGCTCCCAGTAGTGCGTCCAGTATTGATGGAAGCGCTCGTCGTGCTCGGGGTTGGTGACCTCGACGTCAACGTCCAGGCGGATGCGCAGCCCGTATTTTTCGATGCGGCTGGCCAGTACGGCCGGGCGCCCGATAAGAATCGGTTTGGCCAGACGTTCGTCGACGATGATCTGCACTGCACGCAATACGCGTTCGTCTTCGCCTTCGGCGAACACAATGCGCGACTTGCCACCCTCGCGGACCATGGCGCGGGCCGCCGAGAACAGCGGCTTCATGAAGGCACCGGAGTGATAGACAAATTGCTCGAGCTGGCCGGCATAGCTTTCGAAATCGGCGATGGGTCGTGTGGCGACGCCATCGTCCATGGCTGCCTTGGCCACAGCGGGAGAAATACGAACAATCAGGCGGGGATCAAACGGCTTGGGAATAAAGTAAGTGGTGCCGAAGGAAACGTCGTACAGGCCATAGGCCGCTGCCACCACATCGTTTTGTTCTTCGCGGGCCAGCTTGCAGATGGCCATAACCGCCGCTTTTTCCATGCCACGGGTGATGGTGGTGGCCCCCACATCGAGTGCTCCGCGGAAGATATACGGAAAGCACAGCACGTTATTGACCTGGTTGGGGAAGTCGGAACGCCCGGTGGCGATGACGACATCATCACGCACTGCGTGAGCATCCTCAGGCAGGATCTCGGGGTTGGGATTGGCAAGCGCCAGCACCAGCGGGCGCTCGGCCATCTTTTTGACCATGGCGGGTTTCAGCACCCCACCGGCCGACAGGCCCAGAAACACGTCTGCGTCGGCGATGATGTCATCCAGCGTACGGGCATCGGTTTTTTTGGCAAAGCGTTCTTTCTTGGGATCCATCAGGACAGTGCGGCCTTCGTAGACCACACCCTCGATGTCGGACACCCAAACGTGCTCGAGGGGCAAGCCCATGTCCATCATGAGGTCCAGGCAACCCAGTGCCGCTGCCCCGGCCCCGGAGACCACCACCTTGACCTTGGCAATATCTTTTTTGACGACTTCGAGACCATTGATAAACGCAGCCGTAACGCAAATGGCCGTGCCGTGCTGGTCGTCGTGAAACACGGGGATTTTCATGCGCTCGCGCAACTTGCGCTCTACCTCGAAGCATTCAGGCGCCTTGATGTCCTCGAGGTTGATCCCGCCGAAGGTGGGCTCGAGCCCGGCGATGATTTCGACGAGTTTGTCGGGATCTTGTTCGTTGATTTCGATATCAAAGACATCCAGGCCGGAGAATTTCTTGAACAGAACCGCCTTGCCTTCCATCACGGGCTTGGACGCCAGCGCGCCGATATTGCCCAGACCCAGCACGGCTGTACCGTTGGTAATCACGCCCACCAGATTGCCGCGCGCGGTGTAACGGAAAGCATTATGCGCATCCGCGACAATTTCTTCGCAGGCCGCAGCGACACCAGGCGAATAGGCCAGTGCGAGATCACGCTGATTGGAAAGCTGCTTGGTAGGAGTAACCGAGATTTTGCCGGGGCGGCCATGCTCGTGGTATTCGAGAGCTGCCGCACGCAGTGATTCGTCCATCGTGATGCCTTGATAGAAAATAAATGAGGGGTGATGTCATTCTAGCTGCTTGGATCGATTGCGGGTACGACCGGGCCGCATGCCCGCTATATATCCGATCCATAGTGATGATTGAAGTCTTGCCCGCGGGACGGAAACAGGCCATCCGGGTCGAACAGTGCGCGCACGGCGCCATCGGCGGCATGGGTGTCATTGGCCGCCTGTCGCTGCCCATAGCGGGTCTCGTAGGGCCGGCTGCCAGGCCGCCCGACTCGCTCGTCGAACACCAGCCATTCAACCCATCCCAGCTCACCGCCGTGCCCCAGCAGCAGATGTGACAAATTGATGGTTTGCCCCTCGACCGGGCTGAGTGCGTCCAGCCGGTAGCGCCCATCCCACAGAGCATCTGGCGATGCCGGCTGGCCTGCCAAAGAGGCATTGAGCTCGAACAGCTTGGGGATCATTTCCTGTACGCGCAGATTGTCCAGCGGCTTGTGGTTATCGACGCCAAACGCGCCCAGGTTGGCCTGGGTGCCATCGGACAGCAGCACCAATGCGTGCACCAGACCGCTATCGGCTGTTTGCCCACGGCCCCAATCACACCCGCGGCGATCTGCCAGCCAGGCGGCAACCGTGAGGTGCGGCGGCTGATCCTTGAATTGCGGCAAACCGGCGGTTTCGAGTTCGGCCACCAGACAGCCAGGCTGCACAAACCAGCGAGGGTCACCATCGCCCAGGCGCTCGCAACGGGCCATGGCAGAACCAGGTTCTACCCAAAGCACCGGCGAATCATCTCTTGGGTTGGCAGAGGGCAGCCCATCGAGTGCCAGGGTGATGCCGTATTCGTGGCACAGGGCCCGCGCCCGGTACACGTCTTGCATATGTCCGGGCAGCAACCGCGCACTGCCCTCGGGGGTAGAAAAATCATAGACTTGCCCCTGGATAGCACGACGCAGACGTGTCATGAATGCCTCCCAGGGAGAGCGTTCGACACGATGTCCGGACAGAAAGGCGCGGCGTGACGGTGACTGCATTGGGATCTCCTGAAGCCAAGGCTACAATCGGGCTTTCAAATGGATGCGCTAGAGATTGATGATGGTTCAACTGGCAGAGCGAACAGAACGCACGGTGCCATTTTACGCTGTGGAAGTGCTGAAACAGGCGCAGGCACTGGCTGCCCAAGGGCATGACATCATCAGCCTGGGGATCGGCGAGCCCGATTTCACTGCACCAGCCCGCGTGCTGGAGACGCTCAACCGCGCGGCAGAGGCCGGCCTCAGTGGCTACACCGCGCCTGCAGGCATCCCGGCGCTGCGCGAAGCCATCAGCCACTACTACGACACCCAGTTTGGCGCACACGTGGATCCCTCACGGATTCTGGTCACCGGCGGTGCTTCCGGTGCCCTGTTGCTGGTGGCCCTGGCACTCATCAATCCGGGCGACGAAGTCCTGATGCCCGATCCTTCCTATCCAGCCAACCAAAATTTCATCACCGCCGCCGGCGGCATCACACGACTGATCCCCACCACGGCGCAACAGCGGTTTCAACTGTGCGCCCAAGACATCGAAGATCACTGGGGACCCAACACTCGCGGCGTGCTGATTGCCTCGCCCAGCAATCCCACCGGCACCTCCATGCCGCGCGAGGCCCTGCGGGCGCTGATCGCCGCAGTACGTGCCCGGGGCGGTTTTGTGATCATGGACGAGATCTATCTCGGCCTGGCCTACGATCACACGCCGCAAAGCGCCCTTACCCTGGATGACAACCTGATTGTCATCAACAGCTTCTCAAAATATTTTCACATGACAGGCTGGCGCCTAGGCTGGCTGATGGCTCCGGCGGCACTGATGCCGGCCATCGAAAAACTGGCTGCCAGCCTGGCTATTTGCGCGCCAGCACTGGCCCAGCATGCAGCACTCAGTTGCTTTGAGCCCGAAGTCATGCAGATCTACGAGCGCCGGCGCCTGTCCTTCAAAGAGCGCCGCGATTATCTCCTGCCCGAATTCTCGCGCCTCGGCCTCGATGTGCCTGCCGCGCCAGACGGTGCGTTTTATATTTTTGCAGACATCAGCCACACGGGCATCGACAGCGCCACCTTTTGCCGACGCCTTTTGCAAGAGGCAGGCGTCGCTGCCGTACCCGGGCTGGATTTTGGCCCGGCCCATGCACAGACTTTTGTCAGGTTTTCGTATGCCACCGGCCTGGATCGCCTGCGTCAGGCCATCACCCGGATGGAAACTTTTATGGCGACGCTGCACGCATAAATGATTTCGCCCGGCTTTATTACTTGCCGAGGGGGATGCCGGAGGCCAGCGCAATACGACGGCGCTCGGCCAGCACCTTGGCACCGTACCCGCCGTCGCTGGGGCCCGACGCACCCACATAACAGGCCAAGCCACCCTGCACAGAACCCCGGCGGCGAATGCAGTCGGCCAGGATCTGGCCCCCCACACGGATATTGACCACCGGGTCAAAGATGGCAGGCTGCCCACCATACCGGCGCAGCTTGTCGTTGTGCACTGTTCCCATCACCTGCATCAAACCCTGCGCCCCCACGGAGCTCTCAACAAAAGGGTTATAACGGGACTCGATGGCGATCACCGCCAGCATCAATTGGGGGTCCAGCTTGAGGTCTCGGGCGACCGGAAACACAATTCGCACCAAGGCGCCGGCCACACTGGGCGAAATCCGGTATTTGCGGGCCAGATAACTGCGCAGACCGTGTACCTGAGACGCTGTTGCGCCGAATACGGAACGATCATGGATGCTGGCCGAGACTGCTTGCATGAATCCGGGTACACCGGCCTGCGCAACCGGCGGCTGGGCTGCGGCAGGCGGGTTGTCGCCCGGTTGTGCGGCAGCGGTATCGTCTGTAGCAGGCGGGCTGGTGTTATCTGCGGCATCCGGCACCTCGGACGAGGCCATGGGCGACCAGATTTCGTCGCTATCGGGTACGCTGTAGCTGCCACCATCTGCCTGAAACATGGCCAGGACAACTTCGTGCAGTTGCCGGGATTGTTGGCGCATGGACGGCAGCACCAAGCTGAGCGCTAGTGTTGTGAGAACCGCCAGCCCCAGATAAATGGCACTGACGTGGATGAATTCGCTGACAGGAGACACGACGGCACGCACCCCGTGCTGCAGTCGATCAGAAAATCCTGCAACCATGGCGGCCTCCGGCAGACAGTCGGATGGTAATCTGTGGCACGACGACACTGTAACCTGATTGGCCATACTCTGTGAAATATCGCGATCTCCGGGACTTCATTGCCCAGCTCGAGCGCCAGGGGCAACTCAAGCGTATCCAGCACCCTGTCTCCACCCACCTCGAAATCACCGAAATCTGCGACCGGGTCTTGCGCTCAGGAGGCCCCGCCCTGCTGTTCGAGCATCCGCTACATGCGGGCAAGCCTGCCGACACCCCGGTGCTGGCCAATCTGTTTGGCACCCCTCAGCGCGTGGCCTGGGGCATGGGTGCCGAGGATGTCTCCGCCCTGCGCGAGACCGGCGAGCTGCTGGCGTCGCTGCGCGAGCCCACACCCCCCCATGGCATGCGTGATGCCCTGTCCAAGGTCGCGATGCTCAAAGCTGCCTTGTGGGACATGAACCCACGCCAGGTAAAGGGGGCAGCATGCCAGGAAGTCGTCATTGAGGCCAACGAGCTGGATCTCAACACCTTGCCGCTGCAAAGCTGCTGGCCAGGCGATGTGGCCCCGCTACTGACCTGGGGGCTGGTGATTACCCGCGGCCCCAACGCCCGCCGGCAAAACCTGGGTATTTACCGTCAACAGTTGATCGGGCGCAACAAGCTGATCATGCGTTGGCTCTCGCACCGTGGTGGCGCGCTGGATTTCCGCGACCACTGCCTGGCACACCCCGGCAAGCCGTTTCCGATTGCCGTTGCCTTGGGCACCGATCCAGCCACCTTGCTGGCGGCTGTCACCCCCATCCCCGACAGCCTGTCCGAATATCAATTTGCCGGTCTCCTGAGGGGATCCCGCACCCAGCTGGCGGCTGCGCTGGGTAGCGACCTGCAAGTACCCGCCCAGGCAGAAATCATTCTGGAGGGCCATATTCTGCCCTCCACAGACCCTCGCGCGCAGGCGCCCGCCGTACCCGAGGGCGTTAAACCGCCGCCAGAGACCGGCTACGAAATGGCCCTGGAAGGCCCTTACGGCGACCACACCGGCTATTACAACGAACAAGACTGGTTTCCGGTGTTTACGGTTGAGCGCATCACCCATCGTCGCCAGCCGATTTATCACAGTACTTATACCGGCAAACCGCCGGATGAACCCGCCGTACTGGGGTTGGCGCTAAACGAAGTTTTTGTGCCTTTGCTCAAACGCCAGTTTCCCGAGATTACCGATTTCTACCTGCCCCCCGAAGGCTGCAGTTATCGTCTGGCAGTGGTCTCCATCCGCAAACAGTACCCGGGGCATGCCAAACGCATTTTGTTTGGCCTATGGAGTGTGCTGCGGCAATTTATGTACACCAAATTTATTGTGGTGGTGGACGAGGACATTGATGTCCGTAGCTGGCCCGAAGTGATCTGGGCGATGACCACCCGGATGGATCCTGTGCGTGACACGGTGCTGGTGGACAACACCCCGATCGATTATCTGGACTTTGCCTCTCCGGTGTCCGGCCTGGGCGGCAAGATGGGACTGGACGCCACCAATAAGTGGCCGGCAGAAACCCCACGTGAATGGGGCCGCCCCATCCACATGGACGAGGACACCAAACGCAAGGTGGATGCCATGTGGAGTCAGCTGGGCATCTAGTGCCCCTGGTTGGTTCCGATCCTTACCTTTGGCGCTTGCCCAACCAGACCAGCCCGGTGATCAGGGCGGTTTTAAGCGCAATGCGGCGGCGGCTTCGGCTGCCCAGCAACGACCCCAGCAGCGAACTCATCAGCGGATAACGGCGCAAGGCCTGCAGACCCACGCCAAGCCACCCCAGACCCTTGGCACGCAAATGAGCACGGGCTTGCGCAGCCAGCGCGTCGGGTTGTAGCGCCTGCACCAACTGACACCCCGTACGGCGCAGCGCCAGACGCTGATAATCAGCCTGGAGACGCAGCAACTGAATACGCAACTGACGCTGCTGTGCGGCTTGAGATGGTGCAAACAACGACATTACGACATCCCCCGAAAAGGATCTTCATCGGGCATGTCGGTGCCGTCAGGCGCCCGGTTGAAGTCTGATGTGGCGCTGCCAGCGGCAGGTATTTTGAACGCCTGCGCATCCTGCTGCAACACCTGGGCACTGACCGCAAAGGGTGGCGGATCTGTTTTGAGCCGCCGCAACAGGCACACCAGCACAACGGCACCCAGCGCAGCATAGCCCAGGGCCAACAAGCACAAGGCCAGATAACGGTGTTGGGTGGGCCAGAAATACAGGGCAATGGTGAGCGTAGCCACCAGTACTGCCAGCGCCAGCAGAAACACCGCCAGCACCAGCTGCGCCAGACGGCACAGCAGGCGATCTCGGACATCCTGAGCCTCGAGACCCAGGAGCTCGAGCCGGGTACCCAGCAGAGCAGCCAGCTGGGCGGCGAGATCTGCCGCGACCTGACCGAGTGTTGCCATTGGGCTTAGCGCCGCGACAGCAAAGCGCCCAGAAGCAGGCCGGCAACTCCCGCAATGCCAACCGCTTTCCAGGGGTTGGATTGCACGTATTCATCGGTATCGTGCACAACCTTGCGGCCTTGTTCGACCAGATTGGCCTGCGTATCAGCCAGAGCACTGCGGCCCTGATCGAGGGCGGTCAGCGCCCGTGCACGCAAATCGGCCGCTTTTTCGCCCGTTGCGTCGGCGGCTTCGCGCAGCAATTTTTCGGCCTGATCCAGACTGGATTTAAGGTCTTCGATAAGGGCGTCGCCTGCGGACTGTGTCGCAATTTGCTTACGAGTGGCCATTCGGTACTCCTTGAATCTGACAGAGGAACTCATATCCTACCTGATTCGGACAGAGATCTGTGTCAGAAACTGTACAAGCAGCCGACAATGACCGCCAAAACACGCCCAACTACTGCTTAATCCGTCTTTTGGCGGGTACTTAATCCGTCTTTTGGCGGGTACCAAAAATGCGGTCACCCGCATCGCCCAGGCCGGGGATAATGTAACCATCTTTGTTGAGGTGGTCATCAATCGACGCGGTATAGATATGGACATCCGGATGCGCCTGCTCGACAGCGGCGATGCCTTCCGGGGCAGCCACCAGCACCAGGGCCCTGATGGTGCGGCATCCGGCTTGCTTGAGCATGTCGATGGCAGCCACCATGGATCCCCCGGTGGCCAGCATCGGATCGATAATCAGCGCCAGGCGCTGATCCAGTTGACCCACCAATTTTTCGAGATACGGCTGAGCTTGCAAGGTTTGCTCGTTGCGGGCGATACCCACCGCACTGACCTTGGCTCCCGGAATCAGATTGAGGACCCCATCCAGCATGCCAATCCCGGCGCGCAAAATGGGCACAACAGTAACTTTTTTACCCGCCAGCTTTTCGACGTCAAGCGCACCGGCCCAGCCCATGATGTGCGAGGGCTCGAGCGGTAGATCTTTAGTGGCTTCGTATGTCAGCAACGAGCCGATTTCTTGCGCCATCTCACGAAAATTCTTGGTGCTGAGATCGGCGCGACGCATCAGGCCCAGCTTGTGGCGGATAAGGGGATGGCGAATTTCGTGGATGGGCATGGCAAACCTGTCGACTGGCGGAAACTGGACAGCAGTTTAACCCCTGGTGGCATACACAGAAGGGGCACGACCGCGCAGCGGCGGCCGGTGCCGGTGTCAGTGGGCCGCCAGCCAACGCACCAGTGCGTCATCAAATGCACGCACTGCCCCGGCATTGGCATGGTTTACCAAGCTCACCAAAATATACCGCTTGCCACTGACGCCTCTGACATACCCGGCCAAGGCGCGCGATTCACGCAAGGTACCGGTTTTGAGATGTGCCTGGCCACGGGTATCGTCTGAACGCAGCCGTTTGCGTACGGTACCGTCCATCCCTGAAATGGCCAGCGAGGATACAAACTCGGGCATCATCGGCGAGCGCCAGGCGACATCCAGCATCTGCGCCAAGCCGTGCGCAGTCAGGCGGCCTTGCCGCGACAGGCCCGAACCATTGTCCAGCACCCAGCCCGCGGTATCCACATGCTGGCTGGCCAGTACCTGACGGACCGCACGGGCGGCCGTGTCTGGTGTGGCGCCAGGGCCGTTGATTTCGGCCCCCAGGGTTAATAAGGTCATGCGGGCCATGACGTTATTGCTGTGCTTGTTGATCTGGCGGATGACATCGGCCAGCGCCGGAGAGTCGTGTGACACGAGGACGTCTGCATTGGCCGGCACCGTGCCCTGGGTAAACCCCTTGCCCAGCGTACCGCCAAGTTCGCGCCATAGCAGACGAAACAATGACTCGAAATGATCCGCCTGCGACCCGGCCAGGCGATACAGGCTGAAATCTCCACACGACCCCGAGGCCTGACCACCAATGCGAATAATTGCGACGGGCCCCTGGGCTGTGGCATCCGCAGAAAACTGTGAGGCCGGCTTGCAGCGACCGTCGCGCCACTCGAGGCGACCTTCGATGCGAACGTTGCGTGTGGGGGGATCGATGACTGGAATCCACTGCCGGTGCGCAGCATCGGCCTGGAAAAAAATGCGCGTGGCGCCAAACCCAACCATCATGGCATCAGGGCTGGCGTTATAGGGCCGGTCGGGTGAGTCGTCGAAGTCGCCTGGGTCGATGGACACAGGCCCGAACACACTGCGATCAACCACCACACTGGCAAGGTTTTTTACTCCGCGCAGACGCAGTTCGCGCAAGGCAACCCAGAGGTCTTCGATGGTGAACCAGGGGTCGCCAGCCGCCTTGACATACAAAGGCCCTTGCAGCGTGCCCTGATCATCAATGCGGGCGCCACCAACCGACAAAAACCGCGTGCGCCAGACATAATCTGGCCCCAACGCCGACAGGGCCGTCCAGGTGGTGACGGTTTTCATGACGGACGCCGGATTGCGCGGCACATTGGCTTGCACCTGCGCCAATACCGGCCCACCTGCTTCGCGAATTTCCAGCGACAAAGAAGCATCGGGCAAGCGAGTGGCCTGCCAGGCTTTTTGCAACTCGGGCGGCAACGCCTGGCCCCAGGCGCTTGCCGCCCAGACCATGCCTGCCCACAGTGCCAAAGCACCGGCTACCCGGCCTGCGAAGCCACGTCTCCAGCTAGAGAGACGCGGCCATCGAATACTGTCCTGCGCTGTCCGCATCATCCGCACACTCAAAAAAGTCCCAGCATAATCCAAAGTTTGTTAGGACTAAAATACCGGCCAACCTTTATTTTCAGACGTTACAGATGCAACGTCTGCCCTGCCCGTGATTGCCGACCTCGATCTTTCTGATTTTGATTACCACCTGCCCCCCGAGCTGATCGCCCAGCATCCAGCCGAACGCCGGGATGCAAGCCGGCTGCTGCGCCTGGACGCCGCCAGCACCCGGCATGATCTGCAATTTACCGACCTGCCCAGTCTGCTGCGGGCAGGAGATCTGCTGGTGTTCAACAACACCCGGGTGATCAAGGCCCGCCTGCGTGGACAAAAGGCCACTGGCGGGCAAATCGAGGTGCTGGTCGAACGCATTCTCGATCCACACCATGTGCTGGCTCATGTGCGTGCCAGCAAATCACCCAAGCCCGGCACCCGGCTGATACTGGCCGACGGCGCATTTGACGCGCAGGTACTGGGACGCGAGGACGAACTCTTCAAACTGCATTTTCCCGAACCCGTCCTGGCGCTACTTGATCAGTACGGCAGCGTGCCTCTACCTCCCTACATTACCCACGCCCCCGACAACGAGGACGAATCGCGCTACCAAACGGTTTATGCACAGAAACCAGGTGCTGTGGCTGCACCCACAGCAGGGCTGCATTTTGATCAGGCCATGCTCGACCGCCTAAAGGCGCAAGGGGTGGACCAGGCATTTGTCACCCTGCATGTAGGAGCGGGTACGTTTCAACCCGTACGGGTGACCCACATCCGTGATCACGTCATGCATGCCGAGCGCTATGTCGTCTCTGCCGAAACCTTGCAAAAAGTGCACGAAACCCGCGCTCGTGGTGGGCGTGTGGTGGCGGTAGGCACCACCAGCGTGCGCTCGCTTGAAGCAGCCGCTGCAGAAGGTGATGGCATCCATACCACCGAAGGCGATACCCGGCTGTTTATCACCCCGGGGTACTCGTTTGCCTATGTGGATGCCCTGATTACCAATTTCCACCTCCCGCAATCCACTCTGCTGATGCTGGTGTCTGCTTTGGCTGGCACGGGCCCCATCCGCCAGGCATACGAGCACGCCGTACAATCCCGCTACCGCTTCTTTAGCTACGGCGATGCCATGTTCATCGAGGCCGCCCAGAACCCCTCTGCCCTGACCCCATGACCGGACTGCAATTCGAACTTCTGCACACGGACGGCGCCGCACGGCGCGGCCGCATTACCCTCAACCACGGAATCGTCGAAACGCCCATCTTCATGCCGGTGGGCACCTATGGCAGCGTCAAGGCCATGCTGCCCCACGAACTGACGGAAATCGGCGCCCAGATTGTATTGGGCAATACGTTTCACCTGTGGTTGAGGCCGGGTACCGATATCCTGGATCAGCATGGCGGCCTGCACGGGTTCATGCAATGGAACCGCCCCATCCTGACCGACTCGGGCGGATTTCAGGTATTCAGCCTTGACAGCATGCGCAAGATCACCGAGGAAGGCGTGCGCTTTGCCTCGCCCATCGATGGTTCTCGGCAGTTTCTCTCTCCGGAAGAATCCATGCGCATCCAGCGCAGCCTGAACTCCGATATCGCGATGGTACTGGACGAATGTACGCCGTATCGCATCAGTGACCGCCCGGCGACACACGAAGAAGCAGCGGCATCGATGCGCATGTCCTTGCGCTGGGCACGGCGCTCGCGCCAGGCCTTCCAGGATCTGCAGAATCCCAATGCCCTGTTTGGCATTATCCAGGGGGGCATGTTTGAAGACCTGCGCGACGAATCTCTGGCGGGTCTGACCGAAATCGGCTTCGAGGGCTATGCCATTGGCGGGCTTTCGGTGGGTGAACCCAAAGCCGACATGATGCGGGTACTGGCCCACGTCACTCCCCGCATGCCGGCCGGCGCACCCCGCTACCTGATGGGAGTGGGCACCCCTGAAGACCTGGTTGAAGGTGTATCACGCGGCGTAGACATGTTCGACTGCGTGATGCCCACCCGTAACGCACGTAATGGCTGGCTCTTTACCCGATACGGCGACATCAAGATTCGTAATGCCCGCTACCGCGCCGACACCCGGCCCCTGGATCCAGACTGTACCTGTCACACCTGCCAGCATTTTTCGCGGTCTTATTTGCATCATCTGCAACGTGTAGGTGAAATCACGGGTGCCCGGCTAAATACTTTACACAACCTGCATTTTTACCTGAACCTGATGGCCGAAATGCGCGAAGCCATTGAGCACCAGCGGTTTGAAGCATGGCGCGACAACTTCCTGCGGGATCGCCAGCGGGGGATTGATTAAATATCCCTACAGACGACCCTGCCCGGATGCCGCTACAATCAAGAGTTAATCTCATCTATTATTTCCTTCCTTTAACCCACACTCGAATTCCCAGGAGCCTTCATGTCTCTGCTTGACACCCTGACCCTGATCCCGGCCCAGGCGGCTGCCGGTGGCGAACCCAATGCCTTGATGAGCATGCTGCCCATCATCCTGATGTTCGTCATCCTGTACTTCCTGATGATCCGGCCGCAGATGAAGCGCCAGAAACAACACAAGAAAATGGTCGAAACCCTGGGCAAGGGCGATGAGGTCATTTTGTCTGGTGGCATACTGGGCAAGATCAGCAAAGTCAGCGACAGCTACATCACCCTCGAAATCGCTCAATCAGGCGACAAAGCCGTGGAAACCATCGTGCAGCGTAGCGCTGTCACGGCTGTGCTTCCCAAAGGCACAATCAAGTCGCTCTGATCCCTTCCGGCGCCGTCGGCACGCACCACGTGCAGTTGTCCCCCCAGACATGCTGCCCACCCTGGACGGCGCCCGGTCTTTTACGCTTCTCTCCTGACCGACCATGAACCGTTACCCCATCTGGAAATACCTCATCGTGCTGGCCGCCGTCGTGATTGGCGTGCTCTACACGCTGCCCAATCTCTATGGCGAATCCCCCGCTGTCCAGATCGCCGGGGCTAAAACATCGGTCAGGGTCGATCAGGGCACCCTGGACAAAGCCAACGAGATCCTGGCACAGGCAAATATCACACCGACGGCGGGTTCATTTGAAATGAACGGCCCGGTAGGGACAGTGCGCCTGCGGTTTGAAACCACAGACGTTCAGCTCAAAGCCAAGGACACGCTCGAAAACGCGCTTAACACCGATCCCAAGAACCCGGATTACACGGTGGCGCTGAACCTGATGTCGGCCTCACCCAACTGGCTGACGGCCTTGGGCGCCCACCCCATGTATCTGGGGCTGGATCTCCGAGGCGGTGTGCACTTTTTGCTGCAGGTTGATTTGCAGGGCGCACTCACCAGCCGCTACGACTCCATGGCCGGCGAAGCCCGCACGGCCCTGCGCGACGCCAAGATCAAATACGAAGACGTCGAGCGCAACCAGCAATCCGTGCATGCAAGTTTTGCAAGCCAGGACGCACGTGATGCAGCCGCCGACACTCTGCGGCGCACCATGCCCGAGATGGAATTCTCAACCGGCCGTTCAGACAACACCTGGACGCTGGATGGCAAGCTCAGTGCCACCTCCATCACCCAGGTGCAAAACAGCGCCCTCAAACAAAACATCCAGACACTGCACAACCGGATCAACGAACTTGGCGTGGCCGAGCCCGTGATCCAGCAGCAAGGCGGCGACCGGATCGTCGTCCAGTTGCCTGGCGTGCAGGACGTTGCCAAAGCCAAAGAGATCCTTGGCCGCACCGCCACACTGGAAATCCACATGGTGGACGACTCCCCGTCGGCCACCGCCGCCCTGGCCTCGGGCCGTGTCCCGTTTGGCCTGGTGAAATACACCGACCGCGATGGTCGGCCGTTGCTGCTGCGCCGGCAGGTGATCCTTACTGGTGAAAACCTGCAAGACGCGCAACCTGGGCGCGACCAGCAAACACAAGAGCCCACCGTCAACCTGACGCTCGATTCCAAAGGTGCACGGATTTTCCGCGACGTGACGCGAGACAATATCGGCAAGCGGATGGCCATCGTGCTGTTTGAAAACGGCAAGGGCGAGGTTGTCACCGCCCCGGTGATCCGCTCAGAAATCCCGGGTGGCCAGGTGCAGATTTCGGGCAGCATGACCGCCCAGGAAGCCGCGGATGTCTCTTTGCTGTTGCGCGCCGGCTCGCTTGCAGCCCCGATGCACATCATCGAAGAGCGCACCATCGGCCCCAGCCTGGGTGCGGCAAACATCAAGCAAGGCTTTGATTCCACCTTGTACGGCTTTACGGCCATCGCCATTTTCATCATTTTTTACTACCACCTGTTTGGCCTGTTCTCCACGCTGGGCCTCTCGTTTAACGTGCTGTTGCTGCTGGCGGTACTGTCCATGCTGCAGGCCACCCTCACCCTGCCAGGCATTGCGGCTATCGCACTTACCCTGGGGATGGCCATCGATGCAAACGTCCTGATCAACGAGCGCATCCGCGAAGAACTTCGATTAGGATTACCACCCCAGCAAGCCATCCATCTGGGCTTCGAGCGTGCGTGGGCAACCATTTTCGACTCCAACCTCACCAGCCTGATCGTCGGGATTGCATTGCTCACCTTTGGTACCGGGCCGATACGCGGCTTTGCTGTGGTGCACACTATCGGCATTCTCACCTCCATGTTCTCGTCGGTGGTAGGCGTACGTGCACTGGCCAACCTGTATTACGGGCGCAAACGCAAGCTCAAGACCATCTCCATCGGCCAGATCTGGAAACCCAAGCAAGACTAATCAGGATTCATCATGGAATTTTTCCGCATCCATCGCACCATCCCGTTCATGCGGCATGCGCTGATCCTGAACATCATCAGCCTGCTTACATTTTTGGCCGCCGTATTTTTCATTGTCGGCCGCGGCTTTCACCTGTCAATCGAGTTCACTGGCGGCACCGTCATGGAGGTGCACTACACCCAGACCGCACCGGTGGGCGAGATCCGCAACGCCATTGACGCCCTGGGTTACGGCGACTTCCAGGTGCAAAATTTTGGCACCTCGCAAGACATCATGATCCGGCTGCCAGTGCGCCCCAACGAAGACACGGCCACCCAAAGCCGCACGGTGCTCACCGCACTGCAGGCACAACATCCCGATGTGCAGTTGCGTCGGGTTGAATTCGTCGGCCCGCAAGTGGGGCAAGAGCTGCTTCACAACGGGCTCATGGCGCTGCTGTTTGTAGTGGTGGGGATCATCCTGTACCTGGCGGTTCGCTTCGAATGGAAGCTGGCGGCATCATGCGCCATCGCCAACTTGCACGACGTGGTGATCATCCTGGGATTTTTTGCCTTCTTCCAGTGGGAGTTCTCACTCTCGGTGCTGGCGGGGGTGCTGGCGGTACTGGGCTACTCCGTCAACGAATCCGTGGTGGTGATGGATCGTATCCGCGAGAACTTCCGCAAGCAGCGCAAGGCATCCGTACGCGAAATCATCAACGCGTCCATCACACAAAACATCTCCCGAACCGTGATTACCCACGGGTCCACCCAGATGATGGTACTGTCGATGTTCTTCTTTGGCGGCCCCACCCTGCACAACTTCTCCCTGGCCCTCACCATCGGTATCTGGTTTGGCATTTACTCCTCCGTGTTTGTGGCTGCCGCCCTGGCCATGTGGATGGGGATTCAGCGTGAAGACCTCGTCAAGCACGTCAAGAAAGATAACACCGAGGTAGAACTGGGATAATCCTGGACAATCCACAGCCCCTGCGGGCTGTGGATTGCCTGGATTATCCAAGCGGCCAACAGGCCGCGCGGTGGGGTTATCCTCCCAACCAACAACAGCGCTGCCAGATACCTGGACCACCCGGGCATCTGGCAGCGCTGTGGGTTAAAATGCCCGATCATCCATTTTTCGACGCCCCCGGGATGTAAACCCGCCCCGGCGCTTTGCCATGCAAGAAACCCCCGTACGTCGCCCCGGCGTCATCCCTGCTTCCCGCGAATCCGCCGAGCACCTCAAAGACCAGGCCTGGCGCCAGTCTCAAGATGAAACCCTGGCAACCCTGCTGCAGCCTGTGTCACCCGGACAGCATAAAAAGCTCTTCATCCGCACCTTTGGCTGCCAGATGAACGAATACGACTCCGAAAAAATAGTGGATATTCTCCGCGCCACCAAAGGTGTCGAGCTTACCGATACACCGGAAGACGCGGACATCATCCTGTTCAACACCTGTTCGGTGCGCGAAAAAGCACAGGAAAAAGTGTTTTCGGATCTCGGGCGCGTGCAGCACCTCAAGCAAGCCAAGCCGGATCTTGTCATCGGCGTGGGTGGCTGCGTAGCCAGCCAGGAGGGCGAAGCCATTGTCCGTCGGGCACCTTACGTCGATGTGGTGTTTGGTCCGCAAACCTTGCACCGCCTGCCCGAGCTCATCGACCGGCGCCGGGCCACAGGCCACTCGCAAGTGGATATTTCGTTTCCCCTGATCGAGAAATTTGACGCGCTGCCGCCAGCACGCGTGGACGGCCCCACCGCCTTTGTGTCCATCATGGAAGGGTGCAGCAAGTATTGCAGCTTCTGCGTTGTCCCCTATACCCGGGGTGCCGAGGTTTCCCGGCCTTTCGACGACGTGCTCACGGAAATCGCAGATCTTGCCGATCAGGGTGTGCGCGAAGTAACCCTGCTGGGCCAAAACGTCAATGCCTATCGCGGCCCCACCGGGGCCGCAGACGAGATTGCCGACTTCGCGATGCTGCTCGACTACGTGCACGACATTCCGGGGATCGAGCGCATCCGCTACACCACCTCGCACCCCAAAGAGATGACGGCACGCCTGATCGAAGCACACGGTCGCCTGCCCAAGCTGGTGCCTTTTTTGCACCTGCCGGTTCAAGCCGGCAGCGACCGCGTGCTGGCCGCCATGAAACGCGGCTACACCGCACTCGAATACAAATCCATCATCCGGCGCCTGCGTCTTGCACGTCCCGACATGACCCTGTCATCCGACTTCATCGTCGGGTTTCCAGGCGAAACCGAAGCCGACTTTCAAAAAACGCTGGACCTCGTCCAGGAAGTCGGCTTTGATCAGTCCTTTTCCTTTGTCTACTCCAAGCGCCCGGGCACCCCGGCAGCTGATCTGGACGACCCTACTGCGCAAGCCGAAAAGCTTGAACGACTGCATCGCCTGCAAGCCCTGATCAACCAGCAGGCTGCCGATATCAGCCAATCCATGGTGGGCAGCGTACAGCGCTTGCTGGTCGAGGGGCCCTCAAAACGCGACCCAGCCGACATGAAGGGCCGCAGTGAAAACAACCGCATCGTCAACTTTGCAGGCCAACCAAGACTGATTGGCCAGATGGTGGACGTGCGCATTACCGAAACCATGACCAACACCCTGCGGGGCGAAATCATCACCCGCGAAACCGGCCATATTCCTGCATGAGTACCCGCATCAAGACACCCGGCCCGCGTCCCGTGACGCTGCAATTGACGGGAGACAACACGCAGCTGTCCAATTTCTGCGGCCCACTGGATGAGAACCTGCGCCAGATCTCTCACGCCTACGACGTGACGATCAACCGACGCGGCAACCGCCTCAGCGTTCGGGGGGCACGTGCCCAAGAGGCAACAAACGCCCTGCGCTGGTTTCACAAACGAGCCGAAAAAGAAGCGCTATCGCTGGATGCGCTGCAACTGGGGTTGGTAGAGCTCAGCAACCGTGGGATTTCAAACTCGCACCTGCCCTCAGACACGTCGGCCCAAAGTTTGCCCGAGCTGCCGCCTGTGGATGCAGACGGTATCGTGCTGCATACCCGCAAATCGGATCTGCGCCCACGCACACCCCGGCAACGCGATTACCTGCAGGCCATCCTCAAGCATGACGTCACTTTTGGTGTGGGCCCCGCCGGCACCGGTAAAACCTGGCTGGCGGTGGCTTGCGCCATCGACGCAATGGAGCGTGAATCGGTGTCACGTCTGGTGCTTACCCGCCCCGCAGTAGAGGCCGGCGAGCGCCTGGGCTTTTTACCCGGCGACCTCACCCAGAAGGTAGACCCCTATCTGCGCCCGTTATACGACGCGCTGTATGATCTGCTGGGCTTCGAGAAGACACAGCGCTTCTTCGAAAAGCAAACCATCGAGATCGCCCCGCTGGCTTACATGCGCGGGCGCACACTGAACCACTCCTTCATCATTCTGGACGAGGCCCAGAACACGACACCCGAACAAATGAAGATGTTTCTCACGCGGATCGGGTTTGGCAGCAAGGCCGTCATCAACGGCGATCCTTCGCAGGTAGACCTGCCCAAGGGCCACCAGAGTGGGCTGCTGCACGCACTCGAAGTGCTGGATGGTGTCCCCGGCATTGCCCAAACACGCTTCACCAGCCGCGACGTGGTGCGCCATCCGCTGGTGGCACGCATTGTGGATGCCTACGAGCAAGCCGGCGACCATGTATCCTGAGTTTTCACTGGCTGTCCAGTACGGTGTAAAAGCACCGCACCTGCCACGCTGGCGCCTGCGCCGCTGGGTCGGCCGGGCACTTGAACACGCTCTGGTGCCCCCAGACCCCAGAGCCGGCCAGCCTGTGGCACTGACTATACGCATTGTGGACACCAACGAAGGCCGCACCCTGAACGCAGCCTGGCGGCAGCGTGACTACGCCACTAACGTACTGACCTTCGAATACGGTGCAGATCCCTCGGGCTTGATCAGCGGAGACATCGTGCTCTGCCTGCCGGTACTACAGCAAGAGGCCCTTGATCAGCACAAGCCGTTTTTGCACCATGCCGCACACCTGGTGACCCATGGCGTTTTGCACGCATTGGGTTATGACCACATCCAGACAGATGAAGCCGAACGCATGGAAGCACTGGAAACAGCGATCCTTGCGGCACAGGGGATCCCCAACCCTTACCTGACGCAATCCGGCCCTTAAGCGTTTGACACTTTATCGGTTATGCTACGGGATCCATTACTCGTCCTTCGGACAATGCCAGACCCTCACTCCTCAGACTCAGAACCCCGACCTACCCAGGCGGCTTCCCGTTCGCTTTTCTCCCGTCTAAAAGCCCTGATGCGGCCTGCCCCACCCACCGACCGCCAAGGCATCCGGGCCGTCCTCGAAGCCGCACACGATCACTCGATCCTGGATGGCGAATCCTACGCCATGATCTCGGGCGCGCTTGAAGTTGCCGACAAAACCGTTGCCGACATCATGGTGTCGCGCTCGCGGATGGATCTTCTCGACGTCACTCAACCCTTGTCCGAGCTCATGCGCAGCATCACCGAGACAGGTCACTCCCGCTTTCCGGTATACGAAGGCGACCGTGACAATATCATCGGTGTTTTGCTGGCCAAGGATCTGCTGCTCACGCTATCCGATCACGCCCTGGATATTCGAGCCCTGATCCGGCCCCCGGTGTTCATCCCCGAAACCAAACGGCTCAACGAGCTGCTGCACGAGTTTCGCGTCGGCCACAATCACCTGGCCATCGTCATCGACGAACACGGCGGCATCTGCGGGCTGGTTACCATGGAAGACGTGCTCGAACAGATTGTGGGCGACATCGAAGACGAATTCGACGAAGCAGACGAAAAAACGATTTTCCGCACCGGCGAGAACAGCTGGCGTGCCATGGGCATGACCGAAATCGACGACTTCAACGAAGCCTTCCACGTAGATATCCCCGACGAAGATTACGACACGCTCAATGGCTGGCTGGCCGCACAATTGGGCCATATCCCCCGCCGGGCCGAGCGTTTCGAAAGCCACGGTCTGGCAATCACAGTAGTGAGTGCCGACAGCAAATGTGCCCGCTGGCTGCATATCCAGCGGATGACAGACCAATCACAGGAACCCGCCTCACAGCATGGTTGAGCCCAACAGCAAGCAAGGGCAATCAGCCAAATCCTGGCTCTACCTGATTCTGGCCGGGGCGCTGCAGGCGCTTTGCTTCGCACCTGGGCCGCTACCTGCCTGGAGCCTGCCCTTTGTCCAGATCGCCAGCCTGGCGGTATTGGCTGCGCAAACATGGCAGGCAGGCACCCTCCGGCAAGCCGCCTTGCGCGGCTGGCTCTTTGGCTGGGTGCAATTCAGCATCGGGGTGTACTGGCTGACCATCAGCATGCACCAGTTTGGTGGCCTGGCCCTGCCCCTGGCCATTGCCGCACTGCTGCTGTTTACGGCTGCCATGGCACTGTTCGCGGCAGGCGCCTGCGCACTCACTGCCTGGCTTTGTGCCGCCTATCGCCTGCCCCAGCAAAAGGCAGGCAGGCAGATCCTCAACGCCCTGGTCTGGGCCAGTGCCTGGGCATCCTTTGAGTGGCTGCGCGGCACACTGTTTACCGGATTTCCCTGGCTAAACATCGGTTATGCGCACGCAGAGGGCATGTTTGCGGCCTGGGCCCCTTTTATAGGGGTATATGGGGTGGCCTGGCTGGCTGCTTTCGCAGCCGGAGCCATTGCACTGATGGCACGAGCCAAAGACACCCCCTACGATCGCAGCGCAGCTGCCACCATTGCCCTGGCTTTGCTGAGCGGTTTATTGGGCATTGCCTGGGGACACATCGACTGGGCCCGGGCATCTGGCCAGCCCATGCTGGTGCGTTTGGTGCAACCCGCCACGCCACAGGCCGACAAATTCAATCCCGACCGCTTGTCAGAGGCCATGGCACGCACGCACCGGCTGGCAGGCCTGGCTGCCAAATCGCCTGAAGACCAACCTCAGCTGATCGTACTGCCAGAAACCGTATTGCCCGTGTTTCAAGACCAGATCTCCCCCGCCTTCTGGCAATCCTGGATACGCCTTAGCCAAACCATGCAGGCACCCATCATCATGGGGCTGCCCTTGCACACCCGCAGCCAATCGGCAGACCGCTACACCAACAGCGCCACGGTCATTCAACCCACCGACACGCAGGGTCCCTTGCAGCCGGGTCAATGGCACTACGACAAGCAGCATCTCGTCCCGTTCGGTGAATTTATCCCGACCGGGTTTCATTGGTTTGTCCACGCCATGAATATCCCCCTGGGCGACTTTAATCGCGGACAGCCCGGGCAGGCCGCTTTGCACATTGGCGATCAGGCCCTGGCCATCAATATCTGCTATGAGGACGCCTTTGGCGAGGAGATTGCCGCAGCGGTCAGGCCGGGGGCCAATGGCCAGCCCGGTGCCAGCGTACTGGTCAATCTCAGCAATCTGGCCTGGTTTGGCAACTCCTGGGCACTCCGGCAGCACCTGTGGATCTCGCGCATGCGCGCCCTGGAAACTGCACGGCCAGTGATTCGGGCCACCAACACCGGGACAACTGCCGCCATCGGCCCCAAGGGTGAGGTCCGAGCCGAGCTGGATCCCGGCATACCGGGCGTGCTGGACGTAGAAATCCAGGGGGCCCAGGGCCTGACCCCGTATGTCCGCTGGGGCGACCGCCCCATCCTGATTTGGCTGCTGGCTCTGTTGCTGGCAGGCCTCTATCTGCGCAAAAAAAGGGCCTGAGCCACTGCAGCCACCGGCTAGGCGGGGTGCACCAGATATTGTTGTTCGAAGTCCGAAGCATTCAGGGGTGGACCCAGCCAAAACCCCTGGCCGGCATCACACCCAATGGCTTTGAGCACTTGATGCTGTGCGGCGTTGGTGATGCCTTCAGCAATCACTGACATCTCAAGGCGGTGTGCCAACGAAATAATGGTTTCACAAACCGTTCGGGCCACTGGACTGTTGGTAATCTGCTCCGTAATTCCTGGATCCAGCTTCAGAAACTCGAAAGGCAGGCGCCCCGACACCAGCAATGCCGGCATGCCAAGAGACGCAGCACCCACACAAAATCGCATGCCGGCGTGATGCAGTGCCAGCAGCCCGGGCCGCACATTGTGCTCAAGGTGCGTCAGGATGCGCTCATCAAACTCAAGCGACAGACTATCTGCCGGCAAACCTGCCCGGTATCACAAGCGAAAATCGGCTGATATTCAAGAAAGAACTCGCCAGCGGCCAAAGCCTGGGGCAGCCCCACCAGCAGATCGTGTTGCATCTGCACTCGATTACGCATGGATTGATCAAAATACCGATAGCGATTACGACCTTGTGCCTTGGCAGCATACATGGCCATATCCACATGGCGCATCAGGGACTCGGCGGTATCCGCATCGGCGGGATAGAAGGCCAGGCCAATGCTGGCAGAGACATGGGTGGCAGTGCCCGCCAATTGGTAGGACTGCGTGATGCGGGCAAGTATCTGCTCACATAAGTGATCCATCACGGTACGGTCAGGGGCGCCTGTCAGCAGCATCACAAACTCGTCGCCACCCAGCCGGGCAATAAAATGTTGTCCGTCCGGAGCACACTGACGCAGCCGTTCGGCAACGTCTACCAGCAGGCGGTCGCCCATCGCATGGCCCAGCGAATCATTGACCTCTTTAAAGAGGTCCAGATCCATGAACAGCAGCGCCAGGGTCTGCCCCTTTGCGCGAGACTGGGCAACGCTATCGAGCAACTGCTCGTTGAAATACTGGCGATTGGGCAAGCCAGTCAGGGGATCATGGTGTGCCTGATTCCAGATGGCCGTTTCCATCTGTTTTTTCTGGGTGATATCACTTAGCATCACCACCCGGCAGTTGACGGTTCCATCGTGATTCCAAGCGGTATCCAGCACCACACGCTGGGCGTACTCCTCGCCCGACCTACGCTGCTGCCAGCGCTCACCCTCCCAACGTCCCTTGGTATTGATCGCGTGCCACATGGCATCGTAGTAATCACGGTTGTGACGCCCTGGCCGCAACAAAGACAGCAACTCGCCGACCACTTCGTCGGGCCAATAGCCGGTCATTTTGGAGTACGCTGGATTCACGTCGATGATCACACCGGTGGGCTCTGTGATCACAATGGCTTCACTGCTGTTCTCGTAGGCAATGGCTGCCAATTGGGCAGAGGACTCTGCCTGCTTGCTTTCAGTGATGTCCTGCACCAGCCCAATCACCGAGGCCTCGTCACCACTGCCGATGATGGTTAAAAACACCTCGATATCAATCAGGGAGCCGTCTTTACGTCGTCCGCGGTGCTCAAAGCGCACCGTGGGCGATTTGCGGGTAAGGGCATTTTTAAGGGTTTCGTCTACCAGATAGCGTTCTCTTGGGGCGATCAACGCAAGCAGCGACAGCTGATCCACCATTTCGTCTGGCTGATAGCCAAAGATGTCGGCCATTTTTCGGCTGACAAAGCTGAAGCGCCCATGGGATGACAGGAAGATACCCACCAGCGCATTGGCTGCAAGCCCCTGGAACACCAGATCTGCCCGCTGCAAGCCCTGCTGGTTGCTGTGCATTTCCTCGATGAGCTCGTGGATATGCTGCACGCCTACGTTATACGCGGTGCTGATCTCTGCAACCTCTCGCACACCCCTAGGCTCGAGACGATGGCTGTAATTACCGTGCGCAAATGCGCCGGTGCCTTTGCGTAGCTCGGATAAAGGCAGCACAACCATCCGGCGCATCGCCCAAAACAAAAAGATAAGCAAGGCAAGATCAACAAATACCGCTACCAGCAAAGTACTGATGACGTGATTTTTGACTTCCCGCAACTGTGGCATTAAGGCGTCGGACGCAGCCGACACAGATTTGAGCAAGGCGCCCGCATCATCAGCCAACCATTGGCGTTGCACGCCGCCAGGCAGATCCTGGGGATCGCGCGACGCTTCGCCGTGCGAGTAAGAGTTGAGAATGACCGCCTGCAAGCGCCCCTTGAACCCCACCCAGTGACGCTGAATACTAGGCAGAAACTGACGCACCACCGCCTGCTGCAACGGCGCAATCTCACGATCACCAACCACCCCGCCCTGATCCAGCGCCTGCAGATGGCGATCCATTGCATCGATATCTTTGCTGAGCTGGCCTGTTTGCAAAAGCCCACCATCCGAAAGACGCATGGCCTGCACCGCCAGGCGCTGACTGCCAGTGCGCATCTCGGCCAGCACGGCCGACTGATCGAGGGCGGCGTCGTAACCCGACATTAGTACGTACACCAGGCCCGCATTACCCAATATCATGGCCAGCACCAAGCCATACAGGGCTGCAGACAATGCCGCGATGCCAAAATACGAGTGGCCGCTAAACCTTGTTTGCCGGGATATTGGTAGGCGCATGCGTTTGGATTTTCTGGGATATGTCGGGACTACACGATGCCCGCACAAAAAGCCGAGCACAAAATAGAACCACTATAAATATATCTTAATGGATCGGCCCCAAAAGGTAACAACGCAAAAGCCCGGTTTCCTGGCGGGATCTCGGGCTTTTGCTAGTACATGTGTGTAAAACCCAGCCGTCACGATAGAAGCGCAACGACACACTCAAGGTTCTCAACACTGAGCTTTGCGGTTTCATGCCCGCAGGAGTGCGCCCATGCTGGACGCACACGAAAAAAAAGGGCTCTACATCATGAACGGGGGACAGCGACATTCATTAGACTTGTTTTTACGAAGAACACGTTTAATGGAGCAATG